>NZ_CP019067.1:3054408-3381613 GCF_001989615.1 Halorientalis sp. IM1011
CACGTCGCGGGGATCGTCGAACTCTCCCTGAAGAACGCCGACGCGCTGAAGTTCAAACTCGCACAGGTCGCGACGAAGTTCGGCGCGCTGAAGAACTATCAGCGGGGCGCAAGCGGCGGGTTCGGCAAGCGCCGCCTGCTCGAGGCCCTGGAGGACACGCCGGTCTACGACGAGGCGCTGCGTGAGTTGCTCCACGAGGAACTCGCCGTCGAGGGGGCCGCCGACGTGCTCGCCGCGATCCAGTCCGGCGAGATCGAGATCGCGACCGTCTCCCAGCGCACCCCGGTCGGTCTCGGTGGGCGCTCGTCGGGCCAGGAGTTGCTCTCGCCGGAGAACGCCGACGCCAGCGTCATTCAGACCGTGCGCGAGCGCATTCAGAACGACCGCGTCCTCCTCTTCTGCCTGCACTGTCAGGACTGGGAGACCAAGCGGCAGGTCTCCCGGGTCTCGGACCAGCCCGAATGTCCTCAGTGCGGGTCGACACGCATCGCCGCGCTGAACCCCTGGGCCGACGAGGTGGTGTCGTCGGTCAAGCAGGCCGAGAAGGACGAGGAGCAGGAGAAACAGACCCAACGGGCCTACAAGGCCGCGAACCTCGTGCAGAGCCACGGCAAACAGGCGGTGATCGCGCTGGCGGCCCGCGGCGTCGGTCCGCACAACGCCGCCCGGATCATCGGCAAACTCCGCGAGGACGAAGACGAGTTCTACCGGGACATCCTGAGCCAGGAACGGCAGTACGCGCGCACCCAGTCGTTCTGGGACTGACCCGGCCCTGAGACCCCTGCACTCGCCGGCCCAGGGCTTAGGCCCGGCCGTCGGCAACTGTCGGCGACCGACTGCCCACCCATGAGTTCCGAAACCGAGACGCGGGAGCGGCCGGACGAGGGGTCGGCCGACGCCGAGGCGGCCGAGACCGAGCCGCGAACGCCACAGGAGCGCCGCCTCGACGCCAAGCGCAAGCGGGCCCGCGAGCGCGACCTGGAGGCCCAGGCACGCGAGGAGATCGAGCGGGCCGAGGACACGGTCGAACTGAGGGTGTTCCGGTACGACCCGGAAGTCGCGGGGAAGGAGGAGCCGCGCTTCGACACGTTCCACGTCCCGTACACCCAGGGACTGACGGTACTGGACGCGCTGATCTACGCCCGCGATCACTTCGACTCCTCGCTGACCTTCCGCCACTCCTGTCGCCAGGCCATCTGCGGGTCCGACGCCTTCCTGATCAACGGCGAACAGTGCCTGGGCTGTCAGACGCAGGTGGGGAATCTGGACCTGCCGATCCGGGTCGAACCGCTCCCCTACTACGACGTGATGAAGGACCTCGTGGTCGACCTCGACGACTTCTACGAGGAGATGCGGTCGATGGACCCCTACCTCAAACCCGACGATGAACCGCCGGGGGGCCTGCAGGAGCGACGCCAGAGCCGGCAGAACCGCGAGAAGATCAAGAAGTCCACGCGGTGTATCTGGTGTGCCTCCTGTATGTCCTCCTGTAGCATCTACGGCCAAGGCGACAACTACGTCGGCCCGGCAGCGATCAACGTGGCCTACCGGTTCGCGATGGACGACCGGGAGTCGGAGGGCGTGTCCGAGCACCGAATCGACCGCATCGCCGAGGAGGACGGCGTCTGGCGCTGTCAGACCCAGTTCTCCTGCACGCAGGTCTGCCCGAAGGACATCCCGCTCACCGAGGAGATCCAGGAGCTGAAACGGGAGGGGATCAAGAAGAATATCCGGTTCTGGTGAGGACGGTCCCGAGGCCACCACCGAAGTCGTCTAGCGGGGGACCGAGATTTTTGTACGGGGAGCGACCACTCACAGGTATGGACTTCGAGGTCGTGCAGGGCGACATCGCTGCACAGGAGGCGGACGCGCTGGTCAACGCGGCGAACACGGGGCTGCGGATGGGGTCGGGCGTCGCTGGCGCGCTCCGGCGGGCCGCAGGCGACGAGTTGAACGACGAGGCCGTCGCGAAGGGGCCGGTCGACCTCGGTGGGGTGGCGACGACGGACGCCTACGGACTGGACGCCGAGTACGTGATCCACGCGGCGGCGATGCCGGCCGGCGGACAGGCCACCGCCGACTCGATCCGGTCGGCGACCCGGAACACGCTCGACGAAGCCGACGCGCTCGACTGCGAGACGCTGGTGATCCCGGCACTCGGAACCGGTGTCGCGGGCTTTTCCCTCCGGGAGGGTGCCAGGATCATCTGCGAGGAAATCGCGGCCTTCCAGCCCTCCAGCCTGCGTGACGTGCGCGTCATCGCCTACAGCGACGAGGATTACGAGACGATCCGGAACGTGGCCGAGGAGGTTCGGTGACGGGCCGGGAGGGTCGAGATCCGACTGGCCTCACTCGTGACCCGACACGGGGACGGGCTCGTAGGGCTCTTCGAGCCACGCCACGTCGCTGTCGTCGAGGTCGATGTCGAGGGCTTCGACGGCCTGTTCGAGGTGTTCGATGCTCGTCGTACCGACGATCGGTGCGTCGACGACGTCCTTGTCGAGGACCCACGCGAGCGCGATCTGGGCCATCGTCACGTCGTATTCGTCGGCCAGTTCCTCGACGCGACGGTTGATCTCCGGCCCGCCGCCCTCCATGTAGGGGTGTTCGTACAGGTACTCCTCGCTCTCCCCGCGAGCCGTGGCGTCCACGTCCTCGTGAGGTCGGGTCAGGTAGCCTCGCGCCATCGGACTCCACGGGATGACGCCGATGTCCTCTTTTTCGCAGTAGGGCAGCATCTCCCGTTCCTCCTCGCGATAGACCAGGTTGTAGTGGTTCTGCATCGTGGCGAACCGGTCGAGGCCGAGCCGATCGCTGGTGTGGAGCGCGTCGGTGAACTGGTGGACCCACATCGAACTCCCGCCGATGTAGCGGGTCTTCCCACGGCGGACGGCGTCGTCGAGCGCGCGCAGGGTCTCCTCGATCGGTGTGTCGTAGTCCCAGCGGTGGATCTGGTAGAGATCGACGGTGTCCATTCCGAGCCGGTCCAGCGAGGCGTCGAGTTCCTGCTCGATGGTCTTCCGCGAGAGGCCGCCGCTGTTGGGGTCGTCTTCGTCCATCTGGAAGAAGACCTTCGTGGCGACGACGGACTCCTCGCGGCGACCTTCGAGGGCGTCGCCGAGGACGCGCTCGGACTCGCCCGTCGAGTACATGTTGGCGGTGTCGAAGAAGTTGATCCCGAGGTCGATGGCACGGTCGATAATCTCGTGGGCCTCGTCGTCTTCCAGCACCCACTCGCGCCAGTCGGGATCGCCGAAACTCATACAGCCGAGACAGAGGCGGCTGACCTCCATGCCCGTCGATCCGAGAGTCGTGTACTCCATGGCGAGGGGTCGGTCGGCCGCTCCAAAAAACTACCTCGACGCGGTTGCGACAGCCTTCACAGGCTCTCCACGTCCAGCCCTCTCGTGTACCGCCGCGCCAGTCCGTACAGCCCGACGGCCATCGCGACGTAGACGACCACGAGCGCGTAGGTGGTCGTCGTCGCGCTGTCGACGGCCAGTTTCGCCACCGTCGTCGCGGGGTGCTCGGGCAGGAACACCGCGGAGGCGAACAGCGCGAGCACGCCGATGGAGTAGAGCAACTGCGCGCTCTTGCGCTCGCCCATCACCAGTCCGAGCGTCACGCCGATCACGACGACGATGGCCGCCATCGCCCCGACGGTGACCAGCAACAGCGGGACGTGGGAGACAGCGATCCCGTTGAACGACAGCAGGACGATCCACATGAGCGCCTGGACGGGAGCGAGTGCGGCCATCGCTGCGGCCTTGCCGTCGACGATGTCCACGAGGTCGACCGGCGCGACCCGCAGGAGGTCGAGCGTGCCGCGCTCGATCTCCTCGGTGATCGCGTCGACGGCGACGGAGCCGCTGATGAACGGTGGGAGGAACAACAGGAGGGGGAGGAGGATGGTGTAGGTGAACCCGAAGTAGGGGCTAGCCGAGACGTCCTCGGGGAGCGGCACGGGCGGATTCTCCAGGAACGCCGCGCGGGCGTCACGCTGCTGGCGCTCGAAGGTCTGGAGCACTTCCCGCAACTGGACGACGATCAGGGTCGTTCGGATGCTCCCCTCCGGCGCGGTGGCCTGGACGGAGATGCGGCTATCCGGCTGCCTGGTCGCGACCATGACCGCGCTCACCTCTCCGGACTGGAATCCCCGGAACGCGCTCTCGTTGCTCCCGTACACCGTGGCCTCCGCGCCGTCGGTCTCATCGATGGCCCGCAGCAGACTCTCGTTGGCCTCGCCGGTGACGCCGATATCGACCTCGCCGGAGGCGGTGGCCCCCGGATCGTACAGCGAGGTCAGGCCGACGACGAGGAAGGAGGAGAACGCCGCCACGAACAGCTGGATGAGCAGCGCGAGGACGATGGTCTTCTCCCGAGAGAGGGAGGCCAGATCGCGTCGTGCGATGGCGACGCGCGGATCAGAACCCACCGATACTCACCACCGTGTAGTTGTAGGCGAAGTGAATCACCATCGACAGCGTGACTGCCGCGAGATAGGTGCCCCTGGTCTTGCTCGCGCCGACCGCCGAGATAGCGGCGGTGACGACGTGCAGGGCGAGCGGTGCCAGCAGGAACCCGATGTAGATCGGGAGCGGCGTGACGCCCGTCGCCGTGCCGGTAGCGATCAGCCCCTCCACGACCTCGCTCGGAAGGCCGACGAGCTGGGCCAGCAGCATGATCTTCTCGCCGAGGAAGAAGCCGATCCCCGAGAACGCGCCGACGACCACGGCGGGCCACAGACCGGCCTCGAACCGGTCGTGGGCGTAGCCGGCGTAGACGTGCAGGGACTTGGCGAACTCCTCGACGACGACCACCACGACGAGCATCGTCGGGATCGACAGCGCATTGGGAACGGCGAACAGCGCCGCCACACCCACCAGTTCCGTGACGAATACGAACGGGAGGAGGATCGCGGTGACCGCCGCCACGGACCACTTGCCGTGGACCCGAGCGGCCAGCGCGTCCAGCGCCTTCAGCGGAATCGACCGCTGAGTGAACATGTCCTCCTCGCGGTAGATGCCCGCACCGAGACCGAAGAAGACGCCCGCCGTGAGCAGGGGCGGTAACAGGGAGAACGCGAACTCCCCGAGGCCGATGGCCTGGCCCTGCAGGTTGCGGACGACGATGGTCAACGGTGAGATGAGCGCGACCGCGCCCACGTCGGTGAAGATCGCGGGGACGAACGCGTACGTCGTCAGCGAGACCGTCACCGTGACCGTCACGAACGTGAGTTCCTTGAACGAGCGGGCGAACATCGCCCCGAGGAAGGTCGCGCCGAGGAAGAGCAGGGCGATGGGCAACACGGCCAGCACCGACACGCCGACCGAGAGTGGATCGACCGCCGGTAACTCCAGCGCGGCGGCGATCACCGCGGCGATGCCGACGGCCGCCGTCAGGTACGGCAGGGTCTTCCCGCCGATGATGTCGAACCGGGAGACCGGTGCCACGAGCAGCAACTCACCCCGGCGGTTGAGCCGTTCCGAGAGCATCGTACTCCCGTAGGCCTGGATGATGAAGTTCAGCGGGAGCACGAAGAGGAAGGCGAGCACGAGCGACTGGAAGGGGAACGGCGGGGAGATGTCCGCCGGCGTCCCCGAACTGTTGCCCCCGGCGAACTGGCCCGCGATGCCGCCGACGCCGCCCGCGCCGCCGGCCGCGCCCTCTAGGTTCCCGGTCCCGCCTCCGCCGGCCGTCCCGTCACTCCCGTTGCCGTCGGCCGACCCCCCGTCGTCCGTCCCGGGTCCGCCGTCGGAGCCGCCATCGCTACCATCGGTGCCGTCGCTCGGCTCCTCGTCGTCGCTCTGCTGGTCCTGACCGTCGCCGGTCGAGATCACTTCGCGAACCTGGGAGCGTTCAGTGTAGCCCAGCGAGACGCGGACGGGGAAGGCTGCCGACTGGTTGGCTTCCTCCCCCATCTGTCGGTTGTTGTACGCCCTCACCGACGAGCGCAACTCCGTCTGTGCTGCGGCGGCCTTCGGGGTGGGCGCGGCCTCGATCACCAACCCGTCGACCCGGAGGTCGATTCCCTCACCCAGCTCGGCGTCCGGGTCCCGCACGTCGAAGGTCGGATCGTCTTCGACGACGGGATGGTAGGGGCTCTCGTCGGTGACGCCGACGCGGTAGATGCCGCTGTCGACGGCCACGCCCGAGGTCGCCGCGTAAGGTGCGGCGATCCCGACCGCGAGCAGCGCGAGCGCGGCGACGACGATGGTCCGGCGGTCGACGCCGCCCGCGTTCTTGGTGACCTCCCAGCGAGCGATCCGCAGGAGTTTCCGGGGGTTCACGGTTCGGCCTCCGACTCGGCCAGATCGAGGAACACCTCTTCGAGGCTGGACTCCTCGGTCCGGATGTCGACCACCGAACCGTTCGCGTCCTGCGCCGAAGTCCGGATCCGTTCGACGCCGTCCATCGAGTCGACGACGGTCCGGTGGCGACCGTTCTCCTGCACGCTGCCGGGTACCTCGACGGTCGTGAAGACGTGATACTCCGTCTCGCCGTGTTCGGCCCGCAGGTCTTCGAGCGGCCCCTGGGCCACGACCCGACCCTCGTTCATGATGGCGATCCGGTCACAGATAGATTCGACGTGATAGAGGTTGTGGGCGCTGAAGACGATGGTCTTGCCCTGCTGGGCGAGGTCGCTCGTGAAGTCGATGACGTAGTTCGTGGTCAGGGGATCCAGACCGCTGGCGGGTTCGTCGTAGACCAGTACGTCCGGGTCGTTGATCAGCGACCGGGCGATTGCGACCTTCCGTTTCATCCCCTTGGACATGTCGCCAAGCTGTCGGTCACGGTGTTCGAGGTCGAGTTCGTCGAGCGTGTCGTGGATGCGCCGGTCGGCGACGCCGTCGGGCACGTCGTAGAGGTCGGCGAAAAAGTGCAGGTACGACAGCGGCGTCATCTCCTCGTACAGCGGCGACTCCTCGGGGAGAAAGCCGAGCTTTCGGCGCATCTCGGTCGTCCCGGCGTCGTGACCGGCGACCGACACGTCGCCCGCGGTCGGTTCGAGCAGGCCGGCGAGCATCTTCAGCGTCGTCGTCTTGCCGGCGCCGTTCGGGCCGATGATCCCGAACACCTCGCCCGTGTCGACGGAGAACGTGCTTCCCTCGACGGCGGTGAATCCGCCGTACTCCTTGCGCAGGTCCCGGACCTCGATCATTCGGATTCGGCTAAGCAAGCCGACACCGTATACGTTGGGCCCGATTATCAGCCCTGGAAAGGGTGGGGACCGTCTCGACGTGAACGGGGGCCCTGCAGGAACTGTCCCGACTGGCAGCGAGCGGCCGAGATACGGCAGAACGAGCGTTACTGTTTCGCGACGCGTGCGTTCGCTACCTGGTGTATGTCCTCGCCGATACCCTCGCCGTCGCAGTCGTCGGTCGGGCAGCGATAGTGCCACCCGTCGGTCGTCGCCGATCGTTCTGTGAAGCGCTCGCCACAGTTGTCACAGAACAACTGCCCCTCGGAACACGTGTCTCGGTGGAGGTCGAGTTCGAGTTCCGTGGCGAACGTCCGCTTGCAGTTCCTGCAGGTGTGAGCCATACTAGACACAATTCGAATCGAACCTTATATCTGCACCGGAACGTTCATGCCCCCGGATTTGAGGGCAGCACCCGATTACATCCCACAGACGGCCGGCGCGAAGGCCCCCGGAGCCGGTATCGTGGGGCGCTGTGACGGGGGGTTCAAGGGGCCACTACGGCGGGGTACGGACGGCTTTACCGGTCGGTCCAGTCGACATCCGCGATTTCGAACCGTGCCCCGCCCGAGGACGCGGGACGCTTACCGTCCGGCGCGTCGGTGACGTGAAGCGTCCAGTCGTGGGCCTCCGCGATGTCCCTGACGATCATCAGTCCGAGCCCAGTGCCATCCTCGGACGTGGTGTAGCTCGAGTCGAACACCGCCTCGCGTTGTCCTTTGGGGATGCCGGGACCGTCGTCCTGGACGTAGAAGCCGCTGGTTCCGCGTCCGCCGTCGGCGACGCTCCCGGTGTCGTCGATCGGTCCGACCGAAACGGTGACCGACTCGCCGCCGTGTTCGACCGCGTTCCGGAAGAGGTTCTCCAGCAACGAAGCCAGTCTGGCGCGGTCGGCCTGGAGCGTCCCGAGGTCGCCGTCGAGATGCAGCGACGCCTCGTAGGTTTCGACGTTCTTCCAGGCACGGCGGACCGCCGATTCCAGATCGACCGGCTCGGCTTCGCCGACGGTCTCACCGTCTCGGGCCAGCGTCAGGAGATCGTCGATCAGCCGCTCCATCCGCAACGCCGACCGCTCGATGGCGTCCAGGTGTTCCTCGCCGGGGCGCTCGCGCGCGATGTCGACCCG
Organism: Halorientalis sp. IM1011; assembly: GCF_001989615.1. Classification (NCBI taxonomy): domain Archaea; kingdom Methanobacteriati; phylum Methanobacteriota; class Halobacteria; order Halobacteriales; family Haloarculaceae; genus Halorientalis; species Halorientalis sp. IM1011. Next base: position 3,062,736 of record NZ_CP019067.1, read on the forward strand.
CCCGAGGATTACGTTCAGCGGGTTGCGCAGGTCGTGTGAGACGACGCTGGCGAACTGGTCGAGTCGCTCGTTCTGCCGGCGCAACTGCTGTTCGCGTTCCTTCCGCTGGGAGATGTCCCGGACGACGCCCGCGGTTCCCCGGAACTCCCCGTCCGATACGAGCAGCGCCAGGTTGTCCTCGCACGTGAGGTGGCTCCCGTCCTTGCCGACTGCCTCCATCTCGAAGGTGGTCCGCGTACGCTCCTCGCTTTCGAGCAGTTCCGCGATGAGTTCTCGGGCGGTCTCGACGTCCTGCTGGCGCATCAGTTTCCCGACGAACTCGCCGAGCAGTTCCTCCTCCTCGAAACCCGTCACGGACAGCAAGGCGTCGTTGACGAACGTGATCCGGCCCTGTTCGTCGAGGGTATACACCGCGTCCCCGACCGCTTCCACGATGGTCTGGTACTGGACGAGTTCCTCCTCGCGGGCCAGTCGGTCGCTGATGTCGCGGGCGACGCCGGCGATGGCCTCGATGTCGCCATCCTCGTCCGTGAGGGGGGCACCCCGAAACTCGAAGGGGAGCCGCCGGCCGTCACTGGTGAGAACCTCCGCTTCGATCACGCCGCTACCGGTCGTCACGGCGTCTCTGACACGGTGGATGGCCTCGTCGTAGTACTCCTCTGGGAGCAGGTCGAACGCGCGCATATCCGCCAGCTCGTCGTCGGTGTAGCCAGTCACGGCACAGAGCTGGTCGTTCCAGCGGATCAGTTCCCCCTCCAGCGTGAACACGAAGATCACGTCCTCGAGGGTGTCCAGGATCGTCTCCATGAACTCCTTGGTCTCGGCGAGTTCCCGCTCCTGACGGCGGCGCTCGGTCACGTCCCGGACCGATCCAAGTACGGCCGCCTCGCCGTCGTAGGTCGTCGTCTGGACGGAAAACTCCAGATGGCGAGTCTCGCCGTCCTTTCGGACGACGCGTGCCTCGTAGGTGTTGGGGGGTTCCTCGTCGGGGTGGCGACGGCGACGCCCGACCTCCTTCACCCACTCGCGGTCCTCGGGGTGGACCAGGTCCCAGATCTCCATCCCGTACAGGTCGTCGGGATCGTAGCCGGTGATCTCGACGATGCGTTCGTTGACGAACAGGAAACTGTCGTTCTGGTAGATGTAGATGCCGTCGTGACTGCGCTCGACCAAGGTCCGATAGCGCTGTTCGCTCTCGCGAAGCGCCTGTTCGCTCTCGTAGTACTCGACCCCCTCCTCGATAGCGGTAGCGAGTCTGGCGGCCGGATCCTCGCCGTCGCGACGAACGTAGTCGGTCACGTCCGCCGAGATGGCCGCGCTGGCGACCCGATCGTCTGGTTGGTCGGTGACCAGAATCACCGGGAAGTTGGGGTGATCCGCACGGACCCGTTCGGTCAACCCGACTCCGTCCCCCCCGGGGAGGGCGTAGGTGGTGACCAGACAGTCCGCGTTCGGCACGCGCGCGAGCGCCTCGTCGCCGGTCGTGACGGTCTCGATAGCGACCGCTCCCGGCGCAGTGATCCGGGACGTGGCCCGGTTCAGCAGATCGGCGTCGGTCCCCACCCCGACGACCGTGAACGACTCCACGGACGAGACTGTCATAGCGCTTGAACTGCTAACGCATTTGTTCAATCTATTCCGTAAAACTATCGAAACCCCCCGCACACGGCCGGAACGCCGACGGCCCGGCGTCGCCGCCGGATCCGGTGTCGAATCGCGTCGGGTTTACAGGATATCTTCGACGTGGTCGGCGACCTCCTCGGGGGTGTCGCCGACGGGCGTGCCCGCGTCTTCGAGCGCGTCGATCTTCGACTGGGCGGTACCGGTCCCGCTGCCGGAGACGATGGCGCCGGCGTGGCCCATCCGCTTGCCCGGCGGGGCCGTCCGGCCGGCGATGAAGCCGACGACGGGCGTGTCCATGTTGCCGGCGATGTACTGGGCGGCCTCTTCCTCGTCCTCGCCGCCGATTTCGCCACACATGACGACGGCGTGGGTGTCCGGATCCTGCTCGAACAGTTCCAGCGCGTCGATGAAGTCCGTCCCGATGATCGGGTCGCCGCCGATACCGATGGCGGTGGTCTGGCCGATTCCGCGCTCGGTCAGGCTGTCGACGACCTGGTAGGTGAGCGTCCCCGAGCGGGAGACGAAGCCGACGTTCCCCTCACTGAAGATGTTGCCCGGCAGGATGCCGAGTTTGGCGACGCCGGGGGTGATGACGCCGGGGCAGTTCGGACCGACGAGGTGGGTGTCGGTCTCCTGCAGTTTGCGGTAGACCTTGCTCATGTCCTGGGTCGGGATGCCCTCGGTGATGGCGACGACGAGGTCGACCGGGGCGTCCAGCGCCTCGAAACAGGCGTCGCCGGCGAACGCTGGCGGGACGAACACGACGGCCGCGTTGGCGTCCTCCTCGCGAGCGGCTTTGTCGACGGTGTCGTAGACGGGCACGCCGGCGACCTCCTGGCCGCCCTTGCCCGGCACCGCACCGGCGACGACGTTCGTCCCGTAGTCGAGCATCTGTTCGGTGTGGAACTTCCCTTCCCCGCCCGTGATGCCCTGCACCACGACGCGGGTGTTTTCGTCGACGAGTACACTCATGCTGAATCCTCCTCCGCGTATTCGACCGCACGCTGGACGGCGTCCTCCAGCGTCTTCTCGACGGTCACGAGGTCCGTGTTCAGAATCTCCATGCCCTCCTCGGCGTTGGTACCGGCGAGTCGGACGACGACGCGCTTGGGAATCTCGTCGAAGGCCTCCAGCGCCTCGTTGATCCCCTGGGCGACCTCGTCACCGCGGGTGATGCCGCCGAAGATGTTGAACACGACGGCGTCGACGTTCTCGTCGGAGAAGACCATGTCCAGCGCGTTCGTGACGCGTTCGGCCTTCGCGCCGCCACCGATGTCGAGGAAGTTCGCGGGCTGGCCGCCGTAGTGGTCGACCAGGTCGAGCGTCGTCATCACGAGGCCCGCGCCGTTGCCGATGATGCCGACGTTGCCGTCCAGTCGAACGTAGTCGAAGCCGTAGTCGTTGGCCTTGGCTTCGAGGTCGTCCTCGGCGGCGTCCTCCTGCATCTCGGCCAGCTCGGGCTGGCGGAACAGGGCGTCGCCGTCGATGTTCATGACCGCGTCGGCGGCGATGACCTCGTCGTCCGCCGTGACCATCAGGGGGTTGATCTCGGCGTCGGAGCCGTCCCTGGCCTCCCAGAGGTCGTACAGCGTCGAGAGGACGCCGGCCACGTCGTTGGCGACTTCGCGGTCGACGCCGGCGTCGTAGACGGCCTTGCGGGCCTGATAGGGGTGCATGCCGAAGGCGGGGTCGATGTGTTCGCGCGCGATGGCGTCGGGGTCCTCGGCCGCGACCTCCTCGATGTTGACGCCGCCGCGTGTCGAGACCATGGCGACGGGTTTGCCCTCGCCGCGGTCCATCGTCACACCGACGTACAGTTCGTTCGTGAAGTCGACGGCTTCCTCGACCAGCACGCGGTCGACGTGGTAGCCCTTGAGGTCCATCCCGAGGATCTCGTCGGCGGCCTCGCGGGCCTCCGCTTTGTCGTCGACGAGTTTGATTCCGCCGGCTTTGCCGCGCCCGCCGACCTGTACCTGTGCCTTGATCGCGACCGGGTAGCCGATGGCCTCGGCCGCGTCGACCGCCGCGTCGACGGTCTCGGCGAGTTTCGCGTCGGGGGTGGGGATGCCCGCCTCCGCGAAGACCCGTTTTGCCTGGTACTCGTGGAGCTTCATTACCACCGTCAACAGCGCCCGCGACCCGCTTAAATCCACCCGGTCTCTGCCCGGAGTTTCCACGAGCCGACATGTATCGCTTGTCGATCCGTCAATCGGTCGTAGTATTATCTGTCGTTATGTCCAGATTCAAACCTGATAATTTGAACCCAAAATTAAATACGAATAAACTCGTCGATTCTCGTGTTGGCACGTAACAGTGCCACACCCCGACTTTCCCACCCCCGTTTCCCACACCCATCGCCCGTTCGGTCGCCTCTCCTCGACCGAGCGGCTTTTCGATAATTCGGTAGCGACGGGGCTGGTCGGTGTCAGAGTTCGCCGGCCAGTCGCCGTTCGCGCATCGTCCGGTAGAAGAGATAGCCGAGGCTGACGATGGCGGCCAGCAGGACGAGGAGGATGACGATCCAGCCGCCGAGGAAGCTCAACCCACCGAGCAGTTCGGTGTACCGGTAATCGAGGTTGAAGACGAGCAACAGTGCACCCGCGCCCGCCATGCCACCGCCGATGTCGAGGGGCTGCGATCGTCGGACGTAGAGCGCGCCCATGACCGCGAGCACGACTCCGAGTCCGAACAGTCCCTGCGACCGGTTGGATTCTGTGCCCAGGCCCGGACGGCCGAGCGTCCAGACGTAGAACTGCTCGTCGCCGCGTTCGATCCGGTAGACCTCGCCTTCGACCCGTACCGGCCGATCGGACTGGACGAACGTGAACTCCGACGGCCGGTTCTCGTTCCCGCGGAAGGTGATCCGACCCGACTCGGCGGCCCGGGCCCGATCGACGAGGTCTTGGGCACCGTCCGACAGGTTCCCGTAGGTGTAGTTCGCCGCCGGCGTCCCGTCGTAGGAGTCCATCACCCGCACCTCGTTGACCTCGTCCGGGTTCGGGTAGATGTACAGCGGGTTCGCCAGCAACAGGACGGCGATCACCAGCAATCCCACCCCCAGTACCCGATGGTCCTCCATTCTCGTCCGGATACATTTCTGTCCCCGAAGGTAAGCTTTTCGTCAAGTAAATCACCGTCTTCGTGGCTTTGACAGCGATTTCGTCCCCGTCGTGACTCACGACTCACACCGGGCCAGCTCCCCGGCGGCTGGCGTACCGAAGGGCTTAAATATACTCCTGCTTGTTCTATATAAGAACGATGGTTCGTCCGAGTCGCCAGCGGGAGCGCGAGCAGGACCGAGAGACCGAGAAAGAGACCGGGGACGACGAGGAGATGCAGAGTTGCCCCGAATGCGAGTCAGCAAACCTGGTATCGAGCGCTGACGGGGGTGAAATCGTCTGTGAAGACTGCGGGCTGGTGATCGAAGAGGAGAACATCGACCGGGGCCCCGAGTGGCGTGCGTTCAACCACAGCGAGCGCCAGAGCAAGTCCCGCGTGGGCGCGCCGACGACACAGACGATGCACGACAAGGGGCTGACCACACAGATCGACTGGAAGGACAAAGACGCCTACGGTCAGTCCCTGTCCTCGGAGAAGCGCAGTCAGATGCACCGCCTCCGGAAGTGGCAGGAGCGCATCCGGACGAAAGACGCCGGCGAGCGCAACCTCCAGTTCGCGCTCTCTGAGATCGACCGCATGGCCTCCGCGCTCGGGGTGCCCCGCTCTGTGCGGGAGGTCGCCTCGGTCATCTATCGCCGGGCGCTCAACGAGGACCTCATCCGTGGCCGCTCCATCGAGGGCGTCGCCACGTCCTGCCTGTACGCCGCCTGCCGTCAGGAGGGCATCCCGCGCTCCCTCGAAGAAGTCTCGGACGTGTCCCGGGTCGACCAGAAGGAGATCGGACGGACCTACCGCTACGTCGCCCAGGAACTCAGCCTGAAGATGGAGCCGGTCGACCCCAAACAGTACGTCCCGCGTTTCGCCTCCGACCTCAATCTCTCGGAAGAGGTCCAGTCCAAGGCCAACGAAATCATCGACGAGACCGCCGAGAAGGGCCTGCTCTCGGGCAAGTCCCCGACCGGCTACGCCGCCGCCGCCATCTACGCCGCCTCCCTGCTCTGTAACGAGAAGAAGACCCAGCGCGAGGTCGCAGACGTCGCCCAGGTCACCGAGGTCACCATCCGAAACCGCTATCAGGAACAGATCGAAGCCATCGGCGTCCGCTGACGCCACCTCTTTCTCGGTCTCCCGTCGACGGTGCCACAGCCTCGGGCTCGTCATCCCTACGGATTCGACATCTGACTCGATCCGACCCTCGTAGCCGGAAATCGGCACAACAGTCATATCGGTGCCAGAGAAACGACAGGTCTAGACGAGCCAATGGCAGAGCCACGGGACGACGCGTCGGCGGAGATCGCGGCCGCCGTGCACGCAGTGCTCGACGATCCGGCCGCGGGGCGGACGCGACTCCCGACGCTGCTCGCCGCGCTCGAACGGGCGGATCGGCACGATCGGCTCTCGGCGGCCTGGGCACTGACGCTCGTGGCGACGGCCGACGCGGACATGGTCCAGCCGATCGCCAGACGGCTCGCCGACCGACTGGCGGCCGACGCCGAGCAACCCGAGACCCGGCACGCACTCGGCTATCTCCACGGGCGCTACCCCGAACGCGTCGACGCCGTCCTCGAAGAACTGGCCGAGGAGGCCGAGGAACGAGAGCGCCGTCGACGCTACCGGGAACTCTCACGGGGGTTCGCCCGGAGCGACTACGTGGGACAGGGCGAGACGAACCGCGACGTGGGCCGGACCAAGATGCCCGGGGAAGCCACCGCGTCTGGCCCCCGACGCGTCTACCACGAGGAGGGCGAGGCCATCGGCGGCCCGCCCGACGACACCCGCGACGACCCCCGGGACCGCCTCGACGACGAATCTGACGACGAGGATCCCGGGAGCGAAGCGGCCGGTAACGAAGACGGGGGTGGTGGGAACGGAGCCGATGCCGAGGGCGACGACGCAGACGACACTCGGTCGTCGGCCGCCCGGCGACGCGAACGGGAAGCCGAACTCGAGGCGGTGGCCGATGCCGTCGACATCGAGGATATCGCCGCGGCCAGTCGGTTCGACGAGCTACAGATCGTCTCACGCGGGATCGAGGGCCGGTTCGCGACCGTCTATCGGACACGGGCGGTCCTCGACGACGCCGAGGACGGCGTGGCGCTTTCGGTGTTCGATCCCCCCGAGGACGAGGACGGATTCGCGGCCGACGTGACCGCACAGCTCCGCAACTGGGGGGTGGTGTCCGACCACGACGGCGTGGTCACGCTCTACGACTGGGGGACCGAGCCCTCGCTGTGGATGGCAACGGGGTTCACCGCCGAGCCGCTGTACGACCGGCTCGATCTCTCCATCGACGAGGCGGTCTGGAACGGCCGTCAGGTCGCCGAGGCGGTCGCTGCGATCCACCACCGCGGGGTCGTCCACGCCGGTCTCGATCCGTACAGCGTCGTCTACAGCGGGACGACCATCGCCGACCGGCAGCGCCCGCTGGTGTCGAACGTCGGGCTGTTGTCCGCGATGCGGAGCTACGTCGACCCGTCGTCGCTGCTCGACCCGCGCTTCGCAGCGCCCGAGTACTTCGACCGCGGCTACGGCGACGTGGATCACGCCACGGACATCTACCAGCTGGGGGCCGTCGTCTACTACCTCGTCACCGGTCGACCGCCGTTCCAGGGTACCTACGACGAGGTCCGGACGGGGGTCCTCGAATCGACGCCGCCGCGCCCGTCGGCGATCAACCCCGAGATTCCGGCGTGGGTCGACGAGGTGCTCCGGACCGCGATGGCCAAACAGAAGCTCACCCGGTACGAGACGGCGACGCAGGTCGCGCGGGAACTAAAGCGGGGGGTCGACGGGTGACGCCCCCGCTCCAGACATCGGTGTTCGCCCGCGACGCCGGGCTGGCGTTCGTCTTCTTCGTCGCCTTCTCCCTGATGGCCGTCCTCGGGATCAGATTCGCCCTCTACGCCTATCTCAACCGCAGTCGGACCGGGATCGAGGCCCAGGGAGCCCTCTGGACCTACCTGCTCGCGGTCGGCCTGACTGCCGCACTCTACGGCGTACTCGGCGTGGTCGAGGCCGCGACGGCGGTCACCAGCCCGGCCGCGGCCGTGACCACGCCCTATCGCGACGGCGTCCTGCTGGCCTTCCTCCTGACGCTCGCGCTGACGATGCGCGAGATCGGCACCAACGAGGCCCTCGTGAACGCCGGCCGGACGGCCGAGGAACCACCCGCGGCACGTCGGTCGGTCGAGGTCGGTTTCGGCCTGCTGGTCGGGGCGAGCCTGTTCGGGTCCGGCCTGCTCGGGCCGGTCGACGCGCTGACCGCCGTCGAGGGGGTCGCCGCGGTGGCCGTCGCCGGCTACGGGTTGATCCACGGCCGTCGTCACCTCGCCCGGTCCGCGGTCCGCGGGACGCTGCTGGACTCGCTGTTGCGTCACCTCCTCCCCGTCGTCGCGTTCGGCCTGCTCGTGCTCGTCGTCGACCTCGCACTGCTGGTCGGACTCACCGTCGGCGTCGTCCGGCACATTCAGGTCGTGTTCGTCATCATGACCGCGACGACGCTGATGACCGCCACGATCAAACTCCGCCAGAACGTGGCGGGCCTCTGAACGGTTTGTTCGGCCGTTGTGGCCAATAGATTTATTCCCGTCGCGGTCCGTATCGGAACCACTGGCACAGGTTTCTGTGCCACCCCCACCATCCCCCACCCCTTCCTTCCTTTCCACACTTCGAGCGTCGGCTATCAGATTTGCGTCCAGTTCGTCCGGAGCGAGAAGGCGTCACTCCTCACAGACAGCGGGCCGATCCACGATGACGCCGTCGACGCCGACGTTGGAGAGCGCCTCGGCGTCGTGTCTGGAGGGAACTGTCCAGGCGTGGACGTCGAGGCCCGCGTCGTGGGCGCGGTCGACGAACTCGTCGACACAGAGTTGCCAGTGGGGATGGATCGCCGTACAGCCGAGATCACGGGCCACGTTGAGCATCCCCTGTTCGTCGCCCTCCGCGGCGAGGTAGGCGAGTCGGTCCGCGCCGGCGTCGCTGGCCTCGTCGAGTATATCGACCGAGAACGAGGAGACGAGGATCTCGACACCGGCGTCACGGGCCTGTGCGAGCGCGTCGGCCGCGAGGCCGCCCTCCTTGAGGTCCAGAACGAGTTCCACGCCGTCGGGGGTGGCGTCGAGCACCGACGCGAACGTCGGGACGCCCTCGCCGGCGTCGAGTACGTCCAGCGCGGCCAGTTCGTCGGTCGACAGGTCGCCGACGCGGCCGCTATAGCCGGTGACCCGGTCGACGGTCTCGTCGTGGATCACCACCAGATCGTCCGAACCCGACCGGCGCACGTCGATCTCGATCACGTCGGTGTGGTCGGCCGCCGATCGGATCGCCTCGACCGTGTTCTCCGGGTAGGTCTCGGCGAACCCCCTGTGGGCAATGCAGCGCACGCCCCCCGATGGGAACGGGATGGAGAAAGGGTTTTCCTTCGTTCAGAAACTCCGTCCCGGACGCCCCGTACCGGCAGACCCATCGCCCACTCGTGGTTTTTTGCCCCTCGGGACGGTACGGCGTAGCATGACAGTCGAGTTCGACTTCGACGGGGCGACCGTACTGGTGACGGGCGCGGGGGGTACGCTCGGCAGTGCGGTGATCGAGGCCTTCCACGAGGCCGGCGCGGACGTCTGCGGGGCCGACATCGTCGGCCCGGACAGCGAGGACTTCCACGCCGACCCCGATCCGGTCTGTCACCACCAGGCCGACTTCAGCGCCGAGGAGGAGGTCGCCGAGACGATCGAGGCCGTCGTCGACGAGAACGGTGGGCTGGACTACCTCTGTAACGTCGCGGGCACCTGGCGCGGCGGCGACCCCATCGAGGAGACCGACGCCGAGGACTTCGACTTCCTGTTCGACGTGAATCTCAAGACGATGTTCCTCGCGTCGAAACACGCCCTGCCCCACCTCCAGGACAGCGAGGGGGCCATCGTCTCGGTCTCCGCGCGGTCCTCACTGGAGGGTGGCGAGGGCGACGGCGTCTACCGCGCCAGCAAGGCCGGAGTCCGCCTGTTGACAGAGACAATCGCCGAGGAGAACCGCGGCACCGTCCGAGCGAACGCCGTCATGCCCAGCGTCATCGACACACCGATGAACCGGGAGATGATGCCCGACGCCGATCACGACGAGTGGGTCGACCCCGCCGACATCGCCCAGACCGTCCTGGCACTGTGTTCGGAGGCCACGAGCGTCACCAGCGGCGCGGCGGTGCCGGTGTACGGCGAGGCCTGAGAGCGAGCGCCAGCAGGTTCACTGTCGTTCGTCCGCACGCGCTCGGAGTGTCTCGAACAGCGGTTCGACCAGCCGGTCGCCCAGCGCCGAGAGCTCGTAGAACCGCGACCCGTCCCGGGTCCGCTTGCGGACCAGCGCCGTCTCTTCGAGCGTGTCGAGGTGGTGGTAGAGGTCCCGCTGTTTCCGACCCGTCAGGTCGGCCAGTTCCCCGGAACTGAGTCCGTCCTCCGCGGCCAGCAGGTAGAGGATGGGGAACCGGACCTCGCTGGCGATCGCCTCCAGCCGACCGAGTTCGCGGTCGAAATCCAGCACGTCCCCCAGTAGCTCCGACTCGACGCGCTCGCGGGCCGGCGACCGCTCCTCGCCCGTCTGTGTTTCTTTCGTCCGTTCGCTCATATCCGCCACTTGCCGCCCGGCCACCTTAAGTCTTAATTCGAGTTAAGACAAGTTTTCTACACGATGGCGGCACCGTCGGTTCGAACCGTCGGGGTTCATGTCGGTGCCGGTCCCGGGGAGCGATGTGAGCGGACTCACCGAACACGACGGCCGGTCGGTGGAGGCGATCATCCGTGAGTCCGTCCCCGGGGACGCAGACGGGACGAAACTCCTGTTCGTGATGGGGCCGTACCGACTGCTCGATCCCGGCTACCTCTACGAGGACCGGACGTTTGCCGATCTGCCGCCGGATCCGCTCGCGCCCCACGACCACGGGCACGTCGACGTGGACCCCGACGACATCGAGACCACGCTCCGGAAACTCTGTGCGGAACTCTCCGCGGAACCGGGCGTGACGGCGTTCATCGCTTCGGACGTGGCGATTCCCACCGTTAGAGAGGTTCAGGAAGAAGGCGCTGCGGGACCGGCGCTGCCGGTGATCGACCAGTCGGTCGCGTTCGCCGCCGCCAGCGACGCCTGTGCGTTCGTGTTCACGAAGGCGGCGCTGACGACCGGCGTCGGGGCCGAAGCCGGCGCGATTCCGGAGTACTTCGGTCTCCGACGCGACGATCCGGCGCGCCCGCCGTCGCTGTGCCGGATCTTCGCCGAGGCCGAACGGGTCGAGAGCGGCGGGCGGACGTATCTGGAACCCCGGTTCTCCTCTGCGTCCATCGACGAGATGGACGAGGCCTACGACGTGCCGATCTCACACTTCGCCGACCGCCGGGAGCTGCTGACGAAACTGATCGGGTTCGTCGAGGGCGACGTGTTCGAACTGGCGTAAATGACGAGCAGGAGACATACACAGACCACGTCGTGTCCGGGTTCTACACCGATCACCTACCACATTCGTCAACAGACATTTCATCCATGAGCGAATAGCACCCGGCGGAGTAAAACCAATGTCGAAACGAGAAACCTGGGCGACACGAGTCGGCTTTCTGGTAGCGGCGATCGGAAGCGCGGTCGGGCTGGGCAACCTCTGGCAGTTCCCGTTCAAGACGGCGGGTAACGGGGGCGCGGCGTTCGTCGCGTTCTACCTGATCGCCGTCCTGCTGATCGGGTTCCCGGCGATGCTGGCGGAGTTCGTGATGGGGCGGCGGACGAACCGCAACGCCGTCGACGCGTTCACCGAACTCGGCCACCGCCAGTGGCGGATTCTCGGCGCGTTCGCGGTCGTGACCGGGTTCTGGATCCTCTCGTACTACAACGTCGTCGGCGGCTGGGTGCTGCGATACATCGTCGGCAGCGCCCAGGGGGCGTACTTCAGTGCGCCGGCGGAGTACTTCGGCGCGGTCTCGGCCGGGCCGGAAGCCATCGCGGCACAACTGGTCTTCCTCGGCATCGTCGTCGGTATCGTCGCGCTCGGTATCGAGGACGGCATCGAGAAGGCGACGAAGGTGATGGTCCCGAGCATCGTCGTCCTGCTCGTGATGCTGGCGCTGTGGGCAGTGACTATCGACGGCGCGGGCGCTGGCTACGCGTATTTCCTGACCCCGAGTCTCGACGCGATGGTCGAGAACGCGAGCACGGCCATCCCCTTCGCGGTCGGACAGGCCTTCTTCACCCTCTCGCTGGGGATGGCGATCATGATCACCTACTCCTCCTATATCGGTGCCGACGACAACCTGCTGTTCGACGGCGGCACCATCGTGATCGTCAACACGCTCATCGGCATCCTCGCAGGGCTCGTCGTCTTCCCGATCCTGTTCGCCAACAACATCGATCCCGCCCTCGAGGGCGGTGCGGGCGCGCTGTTCGTCGCCGTCGCGTCCGGGTTCGGCGGACTGCCGTTCGGTGAACTGATCGGGGTCGTCTTCTTCGCCGTCGTGGCGCTCGCGGCGCTGTCCTCCGCGATCAGCCTGATGGAGGTCACGGTCGCCTGGGCCAACGACAACTTCGATATCTCGCGTCCGGTACTGGCCGTCGGGATCGGGCTCGCGCTGTTCGTCCTGGGGCTCCCCTCGGCCTGGGACACCGCCTACCTGACGTGGTTCGACAACATGGCCTACCAGCTGCTCCTGCCGCTGTCGGTGTTGCTGCTCGTGCTGTTCGTCGGCTGGGTGCTGGCCGGCGACGCCGTCTCGGAACTCCGGCAGGGTGCAGGCTCGCTCGGATCGTTCGGTCCGATCTGGATGTGGGGCCTCCGCATCGTCGTCCCGCTGTTCGTCGCGGCGACGCTCGTCCTCGGGTTCCAGACGATGTTCCTCGGCGAGGACCCCGCGTTCTTCGCACCGTTCTGATCGTCTCGACACGTTTTTCGCTGTCCGGTCACAGGCGCGAGTGATGACGAGAGAATCGTGGCGGACACGTATCGGCTTCATCCTGGCCGCCGTCGGCAGTGCCGTCGGTATCGGGAACGTCTGGCGATTCCCGTGGTTCACCGCCGAGAACGGCGGCGCGGCCTTCCTCTTACTCTACCTCCTGTTCGTCCTGCTGGTCGGCGTCCCCGGCCTGCTCGGCGAGTTCGTGATCGGCCGTCGCGGACGGAGCGACCCCATCGGAGCGTTCTCGAAACTCGGTGGGGACAACTGGCGAGCGATGGGCAGCGTCGCCCTGCTCGCCTCGGTCGTCATCCTCTCCTTTTACTCCGTCGTGGGCGGCTGGATCCTGCAGTACCTGTTCGGTAGTGTCACGGGCGCGTACTTCGGGGCGCCACAGCAGTTCTTCGCGTCCATCGACTACGGCCTCGGCGCGGTCGCGGCCCACGCCGTCTTCCTGCTCGTGACGGCGGGCGTCGTCTACGCCGGCGTCGACCGCGGGATCGAGGTGGCGACGAAGATCATGGTCCCCGGCATCGTCGTCCTGCTCGCCGGACTGGCCGTCTGGGCGAGTACGCTCCCGGACGTGGCCGGCGGCTACGAGTTCTACCTCTCGCTAGACTGGGGCTACCTGCAGGCGAACTTCGTCGACGTGGCCGGGGCCGCCGCCGGGCAGGCCCTGTTCACCCTCTCGGTCGGCGCGGGCGTCATGTTGACGTACGCCTCCTACCTCGACGAGGACCGTTCGCTGGCGGCCGACGGGACGATCATCTCCGTCCTCAACACGATCGTGGGGCTGCTCGCTGGACTGGTCATCTTCCCCGTCCTCTTCTCGCTGGGCGTCCCGCCCGGCGAGGGCGGCCCCGGCGCGCTGTTCATTAGCCTCGCCGGCGCGTTCGCGTCCCTGCCCTACAGCCGGCTGATCGGACTCGCCTTCTTCGGCGTGGTCGCGCTCGCGGCGCTGTCCTCGGCCATCTCGCTGTTCGAGGTGCCCGTCGCCTACCTCGTCGACGAACACGAGGTCTCCCGTCCGCAGGCGACCGCGGGCGTCGGCGGGGTCTTCCTCGTCACCGGGAGTGCCGCCGCCCTGTCGCCGGCCCTGTTCACCCTGCTGGCCGACAACGTGGCGAATCTGGCGCTCACGGTCGGCCTGCTCGGCTTCCTCCTGTTCGACGGCTGGGTGCTCGGGAAGGCAGCACTCGAAGAGTACGAGTCCGGGGCCGGGCCGCTGGCGCGGGCGCTCGGTCGGCCGTGGCTGGTCGCCATCGCCGTCGTGCTCCCGGTCTTCCTCGCGTTCACGCTGCTGTCGAGTCTGACCGGACTCGCCGGCATCTCGGTCCCCGCAACGTGGCTGCTCGCGGGAGCCGCCCTCGGCGTCGCCGGGGCCATCGCCGTCCTCCGGCGGCCCGAATCGGCGTTCTGATCAGCGCACGAAGTACGGCGACTCGCCCGCGCTGAACCGCCCGAGGTCGGCCTCTCGCCGGTAATCCGTCCGCTGGAGTTCCCGCAGTGACTCCACCAGTCGCCGCTCCGCCCCGTCGGCCCACTCCGCCGGATCGGCGACGGGAACGACCAGAAAGCCGCCGCTGCGCAGTTCCGTTGCGTGGAGCGAACCGAGGTCGTCGGGCACCCTGTGTGCGGTGTACGTTTCGAGGACGTACCGGGACGCCCGCGCGCCGACGGGCAGGAGGACGTGGGCGGTGATCGCCCGGAGTTCGGCGTCGAACTGGGGTTCCACGCGGGCGTAGTCGGCGTCGTCCGGGTCGCCGTCGGCACAGGGGTACAGATACGAGAGGAATGTACCCGCGACGTCTGGGGGTGTCCCCGTTGCCGCGAGCAGACCCCCCGCTGTGAGCGCGCGCTGGAGTCGCTCGCCCGTCGGGTGGTCGGTGAACGGGATGCCCGAGTCGGCCCCGCCGTGGACGCCGGGGTGGTCGCCGACGACGTGGAAGTGGGCGTTGGCGTCGCCGTAGCCGGGGACGGCCGGTTCGCAGGGGTAGGTCATGCCGAACGGGTTCGACGGGCGATTCGTGACGTTGTCCACATCCACTCTCAGGACGCCCGTCGACAAAACGCAACCGACGGGCGGCGGCTTACTGGCACGCCGGAGTGCCAACGTTTATTCGCGCCAGACCGTAGTTCCGACCGACAGATGCCCTCGGAGGATCCAGCGGAGCAGTCGACGCGAGCGTCAGTCGACGAGGCCGTCGACCCACCCCGGTCGTTCGTCGAACAGGCGAACGTCTCCGATCCGGGGATCTACGACGAGTTCGCGGACGAGTGGCCCGACTGCTGGGCGCGGGCCGCCGATCTGCTCTCCTGGTCCGAGCCCTACGACGAGGTGCTCGGCGGCGCGGGCCCGCCCTTCCGCTGGTTCGACGGCGGGGAACTCAACGCCTCCTACAACTGCCTCGACCGTCACGTCGAGAACGGCCGGAAGAATCAGGTCGCCCTGACGTGGGAGGGCCGACTCGGCGAGTCCCGCACCTACTCCTATCTGGAACTCTATCGCGAGGTCAACGAGTTCGCGGCCGCGCTACGGGAGCTGGGCGTCGAAGAGGACGACGTGGTCACCCTCTACCTGCCGATGATCCCCGAGCTTCCCGTCGCGATGTTGGCGTGTGCCCGTATCGGCGCGCCTCACTCGGTCGTGTTCGCGGGCTTTTCGGCGGACGCGCTGGCCGAACGGATGGACGACGCCGACTCGGAGTACCTGATCACCTGCGACGGCTACTACCGTCGGGGTGCGCCGGTCCACCAGAAGAGCAAGGCCGACAACGCCGCCATCGACCTCGAACGGGACGTGACGACGGTCGTCGTCGACCGCCTGGGCGACGGGACGCCGCTGACCGACGGGGAACGCGACTACGAGCAACTGATCGCCACGCACCGCGGCGAGACCGTCGAACCGGTGGCCCGCGACGCCACCGACCAGCTGTTCCTGATCTACACCTCCGGAACCACGGGCGAACCCACCGGCGTCCGCCACACCACCGGCGGCTACCTCTCCCACGTCGCCTGGACGAGTCGGGCAGTGTTAGACATCAAGCCCGAGGACACCTACTGGTGTTCGGCCGACATCGGCTGGATCACGGGCCACAGCTACACCGTCTACGGCCCGCTCGCGCTGGGGACGACGACGATGCTCTACGAGGGGACGCCCGACCACCCCGAGAAGGACCGCGTGTGGGAACTGATCGAGCGCAACGCGGTCGACGTGTTCTACACCGCGCCGACGGCCATCCGGGCGTTCATGAAGTGGGGCGAGAAACACCCGGAACGGCACGACCTCTCGAGCCTGCGCCTGCTCGGGACCGTCGGGGAACCCCTCAACTCTCGGGCCTGGAACTGGTATCGCGAACACATCGGTGCGGGCGAGTGCCCGGTGGTCGACACCTGGTGGCAGACCGAGACCGGCGGGGTGATGGTCTCCACACTTCCGGGTGTCGACCGGATGAAACCCGGTGCAGCGGGGCGACCGCTCCCCGGGATCGGTGCCGAGGTCGTCGACGGCGAGGGCGATCCGGTCGAGCCCGGCGAGTCGGGCTATCTGGTCGTCACTGACCCATGGCCGGGGATGCCGCTGTCGATGGTCGACGACGAGGACTGGTTCGCGGCCCGCAGACCGTCACGGCCGGTTCTGGACGACTACGACTGGGCCTACTTCACAGAGGACGGCGCGACCGTCGACGAGGACGGCTACGTGACCCTGCTCGGCCGGGTCGACGACGTGCTCAACGTCTCGGGGCATCGCTTCGGGACCATGGAGATCGAGAGCGCCGTCGCCGACGTGACCGGCGTCGCCGAGGCCGCCGTCGTCGCCGGCCCCCACGATCTGAAAGGCGAGGCGGTCTACGCCTACGTCAGCCCCGCGGAGGGCGAGGACGAATCGGAACTCCGCCAGCAGGTCCACGAGGCCGTGGAGGCAGCCATCAGCCCCATCGCCGTCCCCGACGTGGTCGTGTTCACGCCGGACCTCCCCAAGACCCGCTCGGGCAAGGTGATGCGCCGCCTGCTGGAGTCGGTCGCCCACGACGAGGACCTGGGGGACACCAGCGCGCTCCGTAACCCCGAGGTCGTCGGCGAACTCGAATCCGCCCTCGACGACGAGTGAGTTTCGCACTACTCCAAAATCGCGAAATACAAAGCGAGCGATACGGAGCTTTTCTGTCGACGAGGGATTACAGGCGACCACAGTCGCAAGGTTGAAGCTTCGCGTTTCCAAAGAGAAACGAAACATGTGTGCCGCGGAGTCCGGCGTCGAGTTCGAGTTGACGCCGTCGGCGTACCGTCGGCTCCGGCGGGCGACAGAGACCTTGCGGGCGGAGCTGGTAGTCAGACTGGCAGGTGAGGTCGGACTCCGACCCGCCGAGATCGCGCGCGTACGGCCCGGTGACGTGGGGATCTACGAACGGGACGGCACCGACCACTACTTTCTCGCGGTGCCCGACGAGGACGGCGGGACGGCCCGTCGGGCGTACCTGCCGCCGGACGTGGAACACGACCTCCGGCAGTACGCCCGCGCGAACGACCTGAACGACGAGGATCGACTGGTACCGGTGTCGCCCCGGCGGGTACAGATGCTCGTCGCCGAGGCGGGCGAGCGCGCGGCGGAGCGCACGGGCGATTCCCGGTTCCAGTCGGTCTCCTCGCGGACGCTACGGGAGTTTTTCGCCCGGCAACTGCTCGCGGAGGAGGGCGTCGATCCCCACGTGGTCGCGACGGTCGGTGGGTGGGGGAGTCTGGAAAGCGTCGAACGGTTCCTGCCCGAACTGGACAGGGCGGACGTGGCGGCGGCGTTCGAGCGGACCTCGCTCGTGGACGGTGTCGGCGGTGACTCCGCCCGCGAGACGGCCGTCGGGTCCCGATTCGACGCCGCCTTCGAGCGGATTCGAGCCGCCGCCGACGCGTTGTCGACGGCGTCGACGCGGGACGAGATCGAACGCCGGACCTGTGACCGCCTCGTCGACGGCGATCCGTACGCCGCGGCGTGGATCGGCCGCCGGCGCGGCGGGTCGATCGGTGTCGCGACACAGGCCGGAAGTGGGGTCGAACTCGACGGCCTGTCGTCCGAAGACGGCGCTGTCGGGGAAGTCCTGGCGACGGACGACGTTCGGACGACCGACGACGTGGGGTCGGACCCGGCCTTCGCTGCGTGGCGTGAGCACGCCGACTCGAACGGATATCGAGCGGCAGCGGTCGTCCCGGTCGGGAACGGCGAGACGGTCGATACCGTCCTCGGTGTCGGGACGACGGCGCCGGTGACCGACCGCGAACGAGCGTTGCTGTCGTATCTGGGTCGGCGACTCGGGCAGGCGATCACCGTCGTCGAACAGCGTCGACTCCTGCTCGCCGACACCGTCGTCGAACTCACCTTCGAGAGCGGCGACCCGAACTCGTTTTTCGCCCGCCTGTCGGCCGAACACGACTGCACCGTGACGCTGGACGGCGTCGTCCCGGGCGAAGAGGGGGCGCTGGTGTACTTCGTGACGCTCGCGGGGGCCGGGTCCGAGCGGGTGCTCTCGTGGGCGACCGACCGCGCCGCGATCGACGACGCGCGACTGGTGCGCGATTACGGCGACGAGGCGCTGCTGGAACTGGTCGTGTCCGGCCGGGACCTGGCGACGACGCTGGTGGACCACGGAGCGACCGTCGGGGAGATGGAGGCCACGAACGGGACCGAACGCGTCGTCGGCCAGGTGTCGGCCGAGACCGACGTGCGACGACTGGTCGCGGACGTGACCGACGCGTTCCCCGATACCGAACTGATAACCAAACGCGAGCGCGACCGACCGGCGGAGACGCCGACGGCCTTCCGCGCGTCACTGCGCGACTCGCTCACGGAGAAACAGTCGGCGGTCCTGCAGGCCGCCTACCACGCCGGCTACTTCGAGTGGCCACGGGGCAGTACCGCCGAAGAACTGGCAGACGCCATCGGGATCACCTCACCGACGCTCCACAACCACCTCCGGCGCGCCCAGCAGAAACTCCTGACCGCCTTCTTCACCGACGACCAGCGACCGGGCGACCCCGAGTCGCCGTGGGACGAGGACTGATCGCGGCCGGGTACTACCCCGTCGCTAACTGTTTAGTGATCCGTTCCAACGGGCGGAAACAGCCGAGAAACCGCCCGAGGGGTCCGAACACGAACGAACGGTGATAGTTCTCGACGCCCGATGAACGCCAGTTGGGTTCGTTCGTGTTCTCGCCCGACAGGTCGGCGACCGGTGGTTGCGTCACGGGTTAGCATAATTAGAGCCGTTTCTTTAGGGGGATGTCGTGAATGATGGTGATGGACCATGTCCGAGGAATCCGAGGGTGAACTCGAAGCCCGACTTCCGGAGGGGGAGAGCTTCGAGCCGCCCGAGTCGTTCGTCGAACAGGCGAACGTCACCGACGAATCCATCTACGAGGAGTTCGAGGAGAACTGGCCCGACTGCTGGGAGCGGGCCGCAGATCTGCTGGACTGGGAGGAACCGTACGATCAAGTACTCGAGGACGGTGACGCCCCGTTCTACGAGTGGTTCGTAGACGGGAAGCTCAACGCGTCGTACAACTGTCTCGACCGCCACGTCGAGGACGGCCGCGGCGACGAGGTCGCCATCGAGTGGGTCGGGGAACCGACCGACGAGACGCGTACGTACACGTATCAGGAACTGCTCGACGAAGTCGAGGAGTTCGCCGCCGCGCTGCGCGAGCTCGGCGTCGAGGAAGACGACGTGGTGACGATGTACATGCCGATGATCCCGGAACTGCCGGTGGCGATGCTTGCGTGTGCCCGGATCGGCGCACCCCACTCGGTCGTGTTCGCGGGCTTCTCGGCGGACGCGCTGGCGACCCGGATGAACTCCGCGGACTCGGAGTATCTCGTCACCTGTGACGGCTACTACCGCCGCGGTGACCCGCTCGACCACAAGGACAAGGCCGACGAGGGGCTTGGCGGTGTGGAACACGACGTAGACACGGTCGTCGTCGACCGACTGGGCGAGGAACTCGACCACGACCTCGACGACGACCAGCACGACTACGACGACCTGATCGCCGACCACGCGGGCGCGTCGGTCGATCCGGTCACCCGGGACGCCGAGGACATGCTGTTCCTGATGTACACGTCGGGGACGACGGGCAAACCCAAGGGCGTGAAACACACGACCGGCGGGTATCTGTCGTACGTCTCGTGGACCTCTCACGCCGTGCTCGACGTCAAGCCCGAGGACACCTACTGGTGTTCGGCCGACATCGGCTGGATCACGGGCCACAGCTACATCGTCTACGGCCCCCTCGCGCTGGGGACTTCGACGGTGATGTACGAGGGGACGCCGGACTACCCCGAGAAGGACCGGCTCTGGGAGATCGTCGACGACTACGACGTGACCCAGCTCTACACCGCGCCCACCGCCATCCGGGCGTTCATGAAGTGGGGCAAGGAGTACCCCGAGCGCCACGACCTCTCGAGCCTGCGCCTGCTCGGCACCGTCGGGGAGCCGATCAACCCCCGCGCGTGGAAGTGGTACTACAAACACATCGGCGACGAGTCCTGCCCGGTGGTCGACACCTGGTGGCAGACCGAGACCGGCGGGATGATGGTCACCACCCTGCCCGGCGTCAACGAGATGAAGCCCGGATCGGCCGGGCCGCCGCTGCCGGGGATCAGCGCGAACGTCGTCGACATGCAGGGCGAGGAGGTCCAGCCCGGTGAGGCCGGCTACCTCACGGTGGACAAACCCTGGCCCGGCATGCTGCGGACGCTGTACCAGAACGACGAGCGGTTCATCGAGGAGTACTGGCAGGAGTACTCCGACGAGGAGGGCGACGAGTGGGTCTACTTCCCCGAGGACGGTGCGAAGATCGACGACGACGGCTACATCACGGTGCTGGGCCGCGTCGACGACGTGATCAACGTCTCCGGCCACCGGCTCGGCACGATGGAAGTCGAGAGCGCCATCGTGGGCGTCGAGGGCGTCGCCGAGGCGGCAGTCGTCGGCGGCGACCACGAGATCAAAGGCGAGGCGGTCTACGCCTACGTGATCACCGAGGACGGGTACGAGGGCGACGACGACCTCCGACAGCGGATCGTCGAGGGCGTCGAAGACGCCATCGGCCCCATCGCTCGACCCGAGGAGGTCATCTTCTCGCCGGAACTCCCGAAGACCCGGTCGGGCAAGATCATGCGTCGCCTGCTGGAAGACATCGCCAACGGTGACGAACTCGGGAACACGAGCACGCTGCGCAACCCCGATATCGTCGAGGATATCGCCGGCAAGGTCGGGCAGGACTGAGGACCCGACCCACGACCACTCACGCACGCGACACAACGACGACACCACCTGACTTTCGCACAGACACGAACCACCGACGACTCCATCACACGACCGAAATATGAGAGAGAAAGACACGCACGATTCGCCGGACGGTACGGCGACCGGAGACGACGAGTCCCCGGTCGCCCAGACCGACGGCGGTACGGTATCGCAGGCCGCACAGGAACACCAGCAAACCGACTACCTCGACAGCGAGGTCAACCTCCTCAGGCCCAGCACGCGGTTCATGCGGGACCACCTGAAACTGGTCTGGGGGAGTTTCATCGCCTGGATCCTCGCCACGTGGGGGCCGGTCGTCGCGACCTTCCTCGCCCCGGGGACGATGACGTCGCTGACGATTCTCGGCTTCCCGGCGCACTACTTCATGGTCGCCTTCTTCGCCCCGACGAGTTCGCTGATTCTGGCGGCGATCTACGCCCACCGGCGTGACAAACTCGACGAGAAGTACGGTATCAACACCGGACAGACGGCCGAGAAACCCAGCGGCCCCGAGGAGGCGGCCGCCACTGACGGAGGTGTGAACGAATGATGCTGCCGTTGCAGGCCGACGCGCTGAACATCTCGTTCAAGCCGATCGGTGCGGCCATCGTCTTCCTGATGATGGCCTCGTTCCTCGCTATTGGCTACCTGTTCCGGGTCGCCGACACCGAGGGGATGTGGGTCGCTGGCCGTGGCATCGGCTACGTCGAGAACGGCATGGCCATCGCGGCCAACTGGATGTCCGCGGCGTCCTATCTCGGGATGGCAGGGCTGATCGCCCTCTCGGGCTTTTACGGACTGGCCTTCGTCGTCGGCTGGACGACGGGCTATTTCGTCCTGCTGATCTTCCTGGCCGCGCAGATGCGCCGGTTCGGGAAGTACACCGCGCCCGACTTCGTCGGTGACCGCTTCAACTCCTCGCTTGCCCGCGCCATCGCGGCGTTCACGACGATCCTCATCGCGTACGTCTACTCGGTCGGACAGGCAAGCGGGATGGGCCTCGTCGGCCAGTACGTCTTCGGGCTCGACTTCGTCCCGATGGTCATCGTGATGATGGCGATCACGGTCGGCTACCTCGCGCTCTCGGGCATGCTGGGAGCGACCAAGGGGATGGCCCTCCAGTACGTCATTCTCATCGTCGCGTTCCTGGTCGGCGTCTTCGCCGTCGGCTGGACCCAGCAGGGCTGGATCGTCCCGCAGATCCAGTACGGCGCGATGATCAGCGAGCTGTCGACCCAGTTCTCCGAACCGTTCGTCAACGCGCCGTTCTACGTCTGGGTCGCGACGGCGTTCTCACTGATCTTCGGGACGTGTGGTCTCCCACACGTTCTGGTGCGGTTCTACACGGTCCAGAACGAGCGGACCGCCCGCTGGTCGACCGTCTCCGGACTGTTCTTCATCATGCTCCTGTACTGGTCGGCCCCTGCAATGGCCGCGCTGGGCGTCGACCTGTTCGCACAGGTCAACAACATCTCGCCCGACGCCGTCTTCGCCGCCGCCGACGCCGGCGGGATGTCCGGGGCGGAAGGTGACGTGATCGTCGTGCTGGCCGCGCAGTTCGCCAACCTGCCCCAGTGGCTGGTCGGCTTCGTCGCGGCCGGCGCGATGGCCGCAGCGATCGCGACCACGGCGGGCCTGTTCATCACGGCCTCCTCCGCGGTCGCCCACGACATCTACACCGAACTCATCAACCCCGACGCGACCCAGCGCCAGCAGGTCCTGCTCGGCCGCGCCACCATCGTCGGCATCGGTGCCCTGGTGACGCTCACCGCGCTCGACCCGCCGGCGCTGATCGGCGAACTCGTCGCGCTGGCGTTCTCGCTGGCCGCGCTCGTCCTGTTCCCGATGTTCTTCCTCGGTCTCTGGTGGGAGAACACGAACCGACAGGGCGCACTCGCCGGGATGGTCACCGGGCTGACGATCTGGATCCTCGCCGTCGTCAACGACCTCATCATGCCGTTCAGCGAGGTCTACGGCGAGTTCGTGCCCGCGATCGGTGCGGCCCTGCCCGGCACGCCGCTGGTCTTTGCCGTCACCATCGTCGTCTCGCTGGCGACCACCGAACCGCCCGAGAAGACCAAGAAGATGGTCCGGCAGTGTCACAGCCCGAAACCGATGGGCCAGCAACAGACCGCAGAAGACGTCGTGAGCGCCGACGGGGGCCAGACCCCCGCGGACGACTGAACCATGTACGACAACATCCTCGTTCCCACCGACGGGAGCAAGACGGCACGGTACGCGGTCGATCAGGCGATCGACATCGCCTCGAAGTACGACGCGACGGTCCACGTCCTCTACGTCGTGGACGTCGACGCCACCAGCTACTCGCTGGGGACAGAACAGGTCGATCGCATCCGACAGGGCAACCTCGACGACATGCCCGAGGTGAAGGAAGCAGCCGAGAAAGCGACCGGATACGTCGCCGACGAGGCCGCCGAACACGGGCTGACCGTCGAGGAACACATGCGCGTCGGCGAACCCGCACGCGCCATCCGGAAGTTCGTCGAGGACAGCGACATCGACCTGATCGTCATGGGGAGTCACGGCCGGTCGGGACTCTCCCGCGTCATCCTCGGGAGCGTCACCGAGAAGGTCCTGCGACGGACCCGACTGCCGGTGCTCGTGGTCGACGCTGGCGGCGACGAAGACGACGAAGCACAAGCGGAATAGCCACCCACTCCCTTACACCCGAGCATGACCCGCCCACACACGCTGGCGATCCGAGGTGACCGGCGATGAGTCTCGTCGATAGCATCCGCGATCACGTCCGGGAACACCGTTCCGGGATGGTCTCGGATCTGCTGTTCGCCCTGGTGTGGGTGACGCTCGTCGAACTGTTCTTCCGGTTCGTCGACGGCCCGCAGTGGGCCTACTACATGTTCATGCTCGCAGGCATCCTCGCCTACTTCGGCTTCTTCTGGTCGCTGGAACTGGCGCGCGAACAGCAGTAACGCGGTTCGCCGCCCGTTCCCGCCCCTCGGATCAGGCTCGCGGAACCGCCAGCACGGGGACGTTCGCCTTCCTGACGAGCGCGTCCGTGACGCTACCGACCCGCTCGCGCTCGACGATCCGTTTGCCTGTGGTGCCCATCGTCACGATGTCGGCGTCGATCTCGTCCATGTATCTGAGGATCTCCTCGTCGGGTACACCCACCCGGATGGCCGTCTCCGTGTCGAGGCCTGCCTCGCGAATCTCCTCTTCCAGGTCCGCGATGGCTCGCTCG
Source organism: Halorientalis sp. IM1011 (assembly GCF_001989615.1). Lineage (NCBI taxonomy): Archaea > Methanobacteriati > Methanobacteriota > Halobacteria > Halobacteriales > Haloarculaceae > Halorientalis > Halorientalis sp. IM1011. Next base: position 3,086,915 of record NZ_CP019067.1, read on the forward strand.
CCCTCGTCTTCGAGTTTCTCGTTGATCTCACCCATCGCCAGCCCGGGCGCAGCGTTGGCGACGCTCTCGTCGACCACGTAGAGAACGTGGACCGTCGCGTCGTGGCGGCTCGCAGTGTCGGTCGCGTGCTCGACCGCGCTGGCGGCGACCTCGCTTCCGTCCGTCGGGAGGAGTACGGTTTCGTACATACAGAGTAAAATACGATGGCTATCGGCTTAATACAATCTCACCATTCCAGAATTCCGAGAATGTGTTCGTCTCCGGTTCTCGTCTCCCTCTGGGGGTCACTCCTCCGGCGCGTATTGCCGTTCCACTTCCCGATAGCCGTCGGCGTCGACCACGTCCTCGAAGGCCTCGAAGGAGACGCCATCGACGGATTCGGTCGTCCCCTCGCTCGCCAGCGTCTCGTAGGCGTTCTGCATCGCCCTCGTGGCCGCGAACAGCGCGGACAGCGGGTAGACGGCGATGTCGAACCCGATCTCGTCGAGTTCAGCGGCCGACAGTTCAGGGGTCTTCCCGCCGTCGACCACGTTGGCGAACGTCGGCGCGTCGATCTCCGCGGCGATGCGCTCCAGTTCCGCCCGGGACTCGGGGGCCTCGACGAACACCACGTCCGCGCCGGCGTCGGCGTAGGCGCGACCGCGGTCGATGGCCTCGTCCAGCCCGTGTACCGCGCGGGCGTCCGTGCGGCCGACGATCACCAGATCCTCGTCGCGCTCCGCGCGGAGGTCCGCGGCCGCGCGAATCCGCTGGACGCCCTCCGCGGCCGGAACGACGCGCTTCTCGTCCATGTGGCCACAGCGTTTGGGCCACTCCTGATCTTCCAGGATGATCCCCGCGACGCCGGCGTCGAGACATTCAGAGACCGTGCGCCGAACGTTCACCGCCGACCCGTAGCCCGTGTCGGCGTCCGCCACCAGCGGCACGTCGACGCTGCCGGCGATTCGGTCGATCCGATCGACGTTCTCCGCCATCGACATCATGCCGAGATCGGGGAGCCCAAGCGTCGACGCCGCGATCCCGAACCCCGAGGTGAAGACGGCCTCGAACCCGGCCCGCTCGGCCAGCCGGGCCGAGAGCGCGTCGTGGACCCCCGGCAACGCGACGATTCCGTCACCGTCGACCACCGCCCGGAACTGCGCGGCTTGGGACTGTGCTGTCATGGCTCGGTCGAGGACACGCGCCCGCCTAAGCGTTGCCGATTCCCCTCATTTCCTGGCCGTAGTCGCCACCTACTGATTGAACGGACGATAGTTTTTATTACCAAATATTATCGAGGAGGGAACAGATGCCATGCTCGACTGGACCCAGTGCCGGCGGTGGTTGCTCAGGCAACGCACGACGGGAATCTGTTATCTCTACGGACTGTCGACGCTGGCGTTACTGACAGTCTACTACGGATTTCCGCCGATCCCCGTGACCCACGGCGGGCAGACGGCGATCCTATTGGCGGCCGAGATCTGTCTCCTCGGGCCCGCGATCTGTGGCTACCTCGGCGTCGGCCCGGCCTACCCCGTCTACGGAACGGTCGTGTTCGTCTTCGCGCTGGTCGTCAGCAAATCGGTCGCGCTTCCGCTGGCGGGCCTTCCCGGTCTGGGTATCGCGACCGTCCTGTTCTCCGTGTCGATTCTCACCGGCGGTCTTCTCGGGACTGTCGGGTACGCTATCGGTCGCGCGACCGGCAACCGTGCCGACGACAGCGCCCACCTCCTCGGCCGGTCGATGTAGTTTCCCTGCTCTCGGGTCAGTCCCCGCTCGAATCGAGGTCGAAGACCTCGCGTTCCCCGTTCGCAATTCGGAAGGACTCGCGTTGCTCGTGCCTCCCCGCTCACGGCTCCCTGCGTTCTCGCGGGCTCTGCCCGCTCGAATCGAGGTCGAAGACCTCGCGTTCCCCGTTCGCAATTCCGGAGGCTCTCCCTTCGGTCGAGCCTCCCCGCTCACGGGTCGTTCCTCCCCGTTCGCAATTCGGAAGGACTCGCGTTGCTCGTCCTTCCCACTCCGGAAAACATTTTTCACCCTACTTCGTGTTCACTCCCAAGATGGACCAACGGGGACGTGATACGCGATGACGATAGAGGACCGCGTCGAAGAGCTCCGCGAACGCAAACGCGAGGCCGAACTCGGCGGCGGCGAGGACCGCATCGAGGCCCAACACGACCGCGGGAAGATGACTGCCCGCGAGCGCGTCGACTACTTCCTCGACGACGGTACCTTCAACGAGGTCGATCAGCTCCGGGAACACCGCTCGACCAACTTCGACATGGACGAGCGGGAGATGCCCGGCGACGGCGTCGTCACCGGCTACGGCGAGGTCGACGGCCGGAAGGTGTTCGTCTTCGCCCACGACTTCACCGTCATGGGCGGCTCGCTGGGTGAGGCCTTCGCCCAGAAGGTCTGTAAGATCATGGACAAGGCCATCGAGACCGGCTGTCCGATCATCGGCCTCAACGATTCGGCGGGCGCTCGCATCCAGGAGGGCATCGACTCGCTGGCGGGCTACGCCGACATCTTCCACCGCAACCAGCTCGCCTCCGGCGTCGTCCCCCAGATCTCGGCGATCATGGGCCCCTGTGCCGGCGGCGCGGTCTACTCCCCGGCCATCACGGACTTCATCATGATGGTTCAGGACACGAGCCACATGTTCATCACCGGGCCGGACGTCATCGAGACGGTCACCGGTGAGGAAGTCGGCTTCGAGGAACTCGGCGGGGCACAGACCCACGCCACGGAATCGGGCGTCTCACACTTCACGGCCCAGGCCGAGGAGGAGGCGCTGGACGACATCGCCTATCTGCTCTCCTTCCTCCCGCAGAACAACGTCGAGGACCCGCCCCGCGTGGAGCCGTGGGACGACCCCGAGCGGGAACCCGACGACCTGATGGACATCGTGCCCGACCAGCCACAGAAGCCCTACGACATGCGGGACGTGGTCGACAGCATCGTCGACGAGGGGTCGTTCTTCGAGGTGGCCGAGATGTTCGCGCGCAACCTCACGATCGGGTTCGCGCGGATGGACGGCCACGCGGTGGGCATCGTCGGGAACAACCCCCGCGTCAACGCGGGCACGCTCGACATCGACGCCTCGGTCAAGGGCGCGCGCTTCGTCCGGTTCTGTGACGCGTTCAACATCCCGATCCTGACGTTCGTGGACGTGCCCGGGTTCATGCCCGGTACCGATCAGGAACACGACGGGATCATCAAACACGGTGCGAAACTGCTGTACGCCTATTCGGAGGCCACCGTGCCGCTGCTGACGGTGATCACCCGGAAGGCCTACGGCGGGGCCTACGACGTGATGGCCTCGAAACACGTCGAGGCGGACATGAACTACGCCTGGCCGACCGCCGAGATCGCCGTCATGGGGCCGGAGGGCGCGGTGAACGTCCTCTACGACGACGAACTCGCGGACGCCGACGACGTCGAGGCCCGGCGGCAGGAACTCATCGACGAGTACCGCGACGCCTTCGCGAACCCCTACACGGCCGCAGAACGCGGGTTCGTCGACGACGTCCTGGAACCGAAGGACACTCGCGCCCGCCTCATCGACGACCTGGAGATGACCCGCGGAAAACGCAAGGACACCCCCGACCGCAAACATGGCAACATCCCGCTCTGAGATGGCCGAGGAGAATACACCGTCCCAGATCGGCGAGGACGCCTTGCTCGCGGCCGTCGAAGCGGCGCTCGACGACGCCGAGCCCGACGAAGCGGCCGCCGTCGCCGCTGCCATCGGCGCTCACGTACGGGATCAGGAACTCGCGGCGGCCGCCGCGGCCGACGGGGACAGCGGTCCCAACTGGTCCGACGGCAAGTGGAAGTTCGCGAGCAAAGTGGCGCGTAAGCGTCGCCGCTCGGTCCGGGTGCCGACCGACGCGCCGACAGACCCCTGGACTGCCGCGGGACGAGCGGACCGGATGTGATCTAGGACTGTGAGTGCCAGTAGTCGACCGTACGGTACAGCAGGTACAGCACGGCGTTGAGCAGTCCGGTGAGCGCGAAGACGCCACCCAGTACCCAGAAGACGCGGGCGAAGACACCGATCTCGGTCAGTCCGAACGCGAAAAACAGGGAGATGATCGCCCAGACCAGCAGTATCGCGGCGATGCGAGCCCCTTCTTCGACGTAGGTCGATACCGACTGTGCCGGCGGAGTGGGTGGTGAATCGGACACGCTGTGCCAGTTCGACGGCGGACACATAAGCCGGCCGGATGGACAAACTGCGACTTGACATATCGGTCGGGTCGATGGCGGTCACGCGGTCGAGGGTTGCATGATGAACGAAAACGTCGTCCCGTCGTCCCCCGAATCGACCCAGATCTCTCCGCCGTGGTTGTGGACGATCTTCTCACACAGCGCGAGGCCGACGCCGGTCCCTTCGCTGTCGCGACTCGTCTCGAAGAGGCCGAATATCTGATCCTGTTCTTCGGGCCGGATCCCGGGGCCGTTGTCGGACACGGAGACGACACAGCTTCCGTCGCACTGCTCCGCCGTGACGTCGACGACGACCGGTTCGCTGTCGGCGTGTTCGATAGCGTTCGAGAGCAGGTTCTGGAAGACCTGTTCGAGCCGCGTGCGGTTTCCGACGACGGGGGGCAGGTTACCGACCGAGACATCCACCTCGCTCGACTCGTGTGATCGCTTGCAGTCTCGAACGACCGTCTCGACGACATCGTTCAGGTCGACCACTTCGTCGATCTCGCCGCCGTGGTCGACGCGGGCGTAGGCCAGCAGATCCTCGATCATTCGCTGGGCCCGCTCGCTCCCCTCTGCTGCGAATTCGAGGAAATCGTCGGCGTCGTCGTCGAACTCCCCGGCGTACCGGCGCTCTAGTAACCCGAGGTAGTTCGAAACCGTCCGGATCGGCTCTTTGAGGTCGTGTGACACCGCCTGGGCGAACTGCTCCAGTTCCCGGTTCGACCGTTCGAGTTCCGCGACCGTCGCTTCGAGTTGTTTGCGCTTGTCCTCGAGTTCCCGCTGGCGGGCCTTCTCCTCGGTGATGTCGCGTATGACCGCGGTGAACAACTGGCTGCCGTTGACCTGTGTCGTCCCGTACGAGAGGCCGATATCTATCGTGTGACCCGACTCGTGGACGGCCGGTAGTTCGACCCAGCTCCAGTCGAGTTTGCGCGTGCCGGTCTCGAGATACCGTTCGACCGCAGCGTAGTGGTCGTCCACGAGTCGGTCGGGGATGAGTACGTCCATGGACTCACCTTCGAGTCGGTCCGGCGCGTATCCGAAGACGTCTTCGACCGTGTCGTTCGCGAACTGGATCGTGCTGGATTCGTCCATGGTCAGGACGGCGACCGACGCGTTCTCCGTGAGCGCCTGGAAGCGGTTTCTCGTCTTCTTCAGTTCCGCGTTCGTGGCTTCGAGCTGGTGTTCGCGATTTTTGAGCTCCGTCACGTCCTGTCCGGTGGAGATGACACGGACGATGTTCTCGCCGGTGTCGTCGTAGATCGGCGTCGAATTCATCGACACCCAGATCGGGCCGTCGTCGGGTGGCTCTATGTAGAGCAATTCGTCGCGAACGGGCGCACCGGTCCGGAACGCTTTCACTGGCGGGAGTTGCGGTCGATCGTACGGGGTCCCGTCGGGGTGATAGACGTGGTGGTCCTCGAGAGCTTCGGTGAGAGGTTCGTCGCTGGCGATTCCGAGCAGCTCGCGCCCCCGGTCGTTCGCCTGGATCAACTCGCCGTCGATGTCGTGGACGACGACGCCGACCGGGACGAGGTTGATGAGCTGTTCGAGGAGGTCCCGTCGCTGGAGGCGGGTCGTCTTGTGGACCGTTTCGACGACGGTGTCCGTCAGTCGCTGTTCGGCGGACTCGTCAGATCGCAGGACGTACTCGGAGACGTCTGCCGAGATAGCCCGGGTCGCCGTTTCGATGGATTCGTCGTCGGTGTAGAGGACGAACGGGAGGTTCGGATGCTGTTTCCTGACCGACTCCAGGAGGTCGATTCCGTCGGAGTCGGCGAGGTCGTACTCCGCGACGAGACAGTCGACGTCGTCGTTCTCGACGACCGCTCGCGCGTCTTCGGCCGCGGTCGCCGTCTGGGTACACAGGTGGTCCGTCGCCTGTTCGAGTCTGGTCGTGATCGCCCCCGCTTTCGATTCGGACCCGACGTAGAGAACGGTCGTCCCCGGCGGAATCACGAGGTGTTCTCTGTCGCTCGACTGTGTGTGTGTATCTCCCATGCTACTCCCGCATACGTGATGTGTGGGACGGTTCACAGAAAAGCGTACTGTGCGCTCACCGGACAGAAACACCCCTTCTCGGGGTGTGCTCGTCGCCCGCCGCTAGACGCTCATCGTCTCGCCGCACTCGGGACAGCGCAGGCCGCCCCCGTCGCCGGCTTCGATGTCGACGCCCATCGCGTCGACGTCCTCGCAGTTCGGACAGGGAACGGGCACGCGGAGCTGGTCCCAGTCGTGACGCCTGCCGGGCGCACCGATGGCCAGCACGACGGCCTGCTCGTCGCTCTCGTTCTCGCCGTGGTGGTAGTCGCCCGGCGCGAAGCGAATGACTTCGCCGGCCGCGACCTCCTGTGACCCCGCCTCGGTGTCGAACGTCACGGTCCCCTCCAGCACGTAGAAGATCTCCTCCTGATCGAGGTGGGTGTGGTAGCCGCCGTCCGGGGCTTCGCCCGGAGCCAGCGTGTAGTGGTTCATCGCCACGTCGGTCGTACCCAGTGCGTCGGCGAGCGCGCGTGCGCCGTCGGTCGCGTCCAGCGGATGCGGAAACGGTTCGAGGTCCTCGACTGTGACGTGTTCCATCGTAGGGGAGCGGTCGTCGGTCTCCGTGATAAAGATACGCAAACGGCGAGGGGTATCGCGTGCCGAGGATAGCGCTGGCCTTCCGTGGTCGCATACCTTTAAGGCCCAACTCGCGGTACAGACCGACATGTTCGATACGGTTCTCGTCGCGAATCGTGGAGAGATCGCCGTCCGGGTGATGCGCGCCTGTGAGGAACTGGGGATCGACACGGTCGCTGTCTACAGTGAGGCGGACAAACACTCCGGCCACGTCCGGTACGCCGACGAGGCCTACAACGTCGGACCGGCCCGTGCGGCAGACTCCTATCTCGATCACGACGCGATCATCGAGGCCGCACAGAAGGCCGGCGCCGACGCGATCCACCCCGGCTACGGCTTCCTCGCGGAGAACGCCGAGTTCGCCCGCAAGGTCGAAGCCACCGAGGGCGTCACCTGGGTCGGCCCCGCCGGCGACGCGATGGAGCGTCTCGGGGAGAAGACCAAGGCCCGCAACGTGATGAGCGACGCCGACGTGCCCATCATCCCCGGGACCGACCCCATCGAGGAACCCGAGGCGGTCCGGGAGTTCGCCGAGGAACACGGCTATCCCATCGCCATCAAGGCCGAAGGTGGTGGCGGTGGCCGCGGGATGAAGATCGTCCACGAGGAGAGCGAGATCGAAGAGCAACTCGAGAGCGCCAAGCGCGAGGGCGAGGCCTACTTCGACAACGATTCGGTCTTTCTGGAGCGGTATCTGGAGGATCCGCGCCACATCGAGGTGCAGATCATCGCCGACCACCACGGCAACGTCCGGCATCTGGGCGAGCGTGACTGTTCGCTCCAGCGCCGCCACCAGAAGGTCATCGAGGAGGGCCCCAGTCCCGCCCTCGACGACGAGCTGCGGGAGAAGATCGGTGAGGCGGCCCGCCGCGGCGTCGACGCCGCCGACTACTACAACGCCGGGACCGTCGAGTTCCTCGTCGAGGAGGATCCGGATCGGGATCCCGACGAGGTGCTGGGCGCGGACGCGGACTTCTACTTCCTCGAAGTGAACACCCGGATTCAGGTCGAACACACGGTCACCGAGGAGATCACGGGCATCGACATCGTGAAGTGGCAGCTCCGGGTCGCGGCGGACGAGGAGATCGGCTTCGCACAGGACGACGTGGAGATCGACGGTCACGCCATGGAGTTCCGCATCAACGCCGAGAACGCGGCGGAGGACTTCGCGCCCGCGACCGGCGGCGAACTCGACGTGTACGACCCGCCGGGCGGGATCGGCGTGCGGATGGACGACGCGCTCCGGCAGGGCGACGATCTGGTGACCGACTACGACTCGATGATCGCGAAACTGATCGTCTACGCCTCGGATCGCGAGGAGTGTATCACCCGTTCACAGCGGGCTCTCGCGGAGTACGATATCGACGGCATCCCGACCATCATCCCGTTCCACCGGCTGATGCTCGAAGACGAGGCCTTCGTGAACGGCAAACACCACACGAAGTATCTCGACGAGGAACTCGACCCCCAGCGGATCGACGAGGCCCAGGAGAAGTGGGGCAGCGGGGACGCCGGCGGCGACGGCGAGGAGGACGACGAGGTCGTCGAACGCGAGTTCACGGTGGAGGTAAACGGCAAGCGCTTCCAGGTCAACCTCGAAGAGCGCGGCGCGCCGCCCATCCCGACCAGCGCCGGCAACGGCGGTGGCGGGACCCAGCCCCAGCGTCCCTCCGGTGGATCCGGTGGCGGCGGTGGCGGTGGTGGCGGCGGGCAGGCCGCGGCCGCCGAGGGCGAGCAGGTCACCGCCGAGATGCAGGGCACAATTCTGGAAGTCAACGTCGAGGAGGGCGACGAAGTGGCCTCCGGTGACGTGATCTGCGTGCTGGAAGCGATGAAGATGGAGAACGACATCGTGGCTCCCGCGGGCGGCACCATCGAGCAGGTCGCCATCGCCGAGGGCGAGAGCGTCGACATGGGCGACCTGCTGGTCGTCATCGACTGACGGATCGAGAGCAGTGACCGCCCGGAGTCAGTCGTCCCCGCGTCGCCGGACGACCAGGTCGGTCACCATCGTCATGGCGGGTTCGCCGTCGACGTGTGCCGAGAGTTCGTAGTCGGCGTAGCCGTGGGCGTCGGTGTGGTCCGGGACCGTCTTTTCGAGGAGTTCTCCTCGCACGACGAGCGTGTCGCCCGGCCGGACTGGCTGGTCGAACTCGACGCGCTGGATGTAGCGAGCGCCGCGGTTGGCCACGTCGGACAGCCACGCGTCGACCCAGTGCCGCATGGCGACCGCGATGGTGTGGAGCCCGCTGGCGATGACGCCGCCGTGGATCGACTCGGCCGCGGCGTCCGGATCGGCGTGGAACCGCTGTGGATCCCACTTCTCTGCGAACGCGACGATTTCCGCCTCCGTGAGCGTCCGCTCGCCGAAGGTGTCCGACGCACCGACCGAGAGGTCCTCGAAGTAACGCATGACTGCGCTTGGATCCCGGAGCGGATAAATCCGGTCGGCACACTCGGGGCAATCAACCGCGGTCGCCGGACACTTACTCTCCGCGGGTGAACGCCGGGGTATGCAGGACACGCGCCGCCGCGTCCTCGACGCTATCGCCGACGGGCCGGTACCCGGTCCCGAAATCGCCGACCGACTGGACGTGTCACGCGCCGCAGTCTGGAAACACATCGAGGCACTCCGGGAGGCGGGCTTCTCGATCGAGGGCGGCGACGCCGGCTACGAACTCGTCACCGTCCCCGAGTTCGGCGGCGAAGCCGTCGCGTTCGGTCTCGACGCGCCCTTCGAGGTGGAGTACCACGATTCGATCCCGAGCACGAACGACCGCGCCCGGGAACTCGCCGCCGAGGGCCGGGAGAACGTGGTCGTGCTGGCCGACGAACAGACCGGTGGCCGCGGCCGACTCGACCGCGAATGGGCGGCCCCCTCCGGGGGCATCTGGCTCTCGATTCTCCTCCGACCGACGGTTCCGCCCGCCGACGCACCGGCATTCACGTTGGCGGCCGCGGTGGCGACCACCCGCGCAGCGCGCGAGGCCGGTATCGACGCGACGATCAAGTGGCCTAACGACGTGCTGGTGACCGATGGCGACGGACGAGACCGCAAACTCACGGGAATCCTCACGGAGATGGAGGGCGAGGCCGACAGAGTCTCGTGGATCGTCGTCGGCATCGGGATCAACGCCAACGTCGACGCCGGAGACCTCGTCGAGGGGGCGACCAGCCTCCGGGAGGAGAACGGTGACGTGAACCGGCGGGTGTTCACCCAGCGCGTGCTGGAGGAGTTCCACGACCTGGGCTCGGACCTCGATTCGGTCGTGCCCGCGTGGCGCGACCTCGCGGACACGCTGGGTCGGCGGGTCCGGGTCGACACGCCCGGCGGCGAGGTGGTCGGCGAGGCCGTCGACGTCGAGTTCCCCGGTGCGCTCGTCGTCGAGACCGACGACGGTCGCGTCCGCGTCAGCGCAGGGGACTGCGAACACCTCCGGCCGATCTAGGCCTTCATCTCCGGTTCCCGGTCGGTGACGGGTGACTCCTTGACTCGAACCGTCATCACCGGGACGGGCGCGCGTCGGACGACGCGCTCGGCGACGCTCCCCAGCAGGAGCCGATCGATGCCGCCGCGGCCGTGTGTCCCCATCACGATCAGATCACAGTCGTCCTCGTCGGCGTGGTCGACGATCGCCCGGTGTGGCCTGTCCTCGACCACGATCCGTTCGACCGGTGCCTGATCGTCGACGATCCGTTCGACCTCGTTCAACGCGCTCGTGGCCTCTTCGTACAGCAACTCCGAGATCCCCTCCCAGCTGGTCTCCATCGGCAGGCTAGCGAACCCCGCCGCGTCGACGACGTACAGCGCGTGGATCAGTGCGTCGTGGCGAGCCGCCACCTCGGCCGCGTGGTCGATCACCGGCTCCATCTCCGTCGAACCGTCCGTCGGCAGGAGGATGCGATTGTACATTGTTATCTATTACCAACCTTGGACACCGACGGGCTTAACTGTAACTCGGAACGGCGGGGGGTCGCGTTCAGTCGGGGGTTTCCAGGACGACCTCGCGTACGTCGTCGATGCCAGCGCGGCGGACGACGGCACGGACGGGGTTCTGGTAGCCGGTGAGGTTGTCCGAGTCGCCGTCGAGGACGAACAGTCGAGCGTCCCGGTCCTCCTCGATGACCCCGCAGTTCAGGTCAGCGATCTCGGCCCCGTGGTGGGTCGCCATCTTGAGGACGTACCGGGCCGAAACCTCGGAGAGTTTCGCGGCGAACTCCATCTCGCGGAACATCGAGGGGCTGTTGAGCATCACGTTGTCCGTCCCGAGCGCGACCGTGGTGTGTTCGGCCAGCTCGGCGATATCGGGCGTGCCGACGCCGGTCACGAGGTTCGAGCGCGGGCAGACCACGATCGGGACGTCCCTGTCCGCGACGCGTTCGAGGTGGATCCGCTCGGGGTGGACCATGTGGACCAGAAAGTCCGGGTCCAGATCGAGCGCGCCGTTGATGTCGTCGGGGTCGCGCTCGCCAGCGTGGATGCCGAACAGTTTGCCCGCCTCGCGCGTCGCGGTCCGTTCGCGGCCGAACTCGCCGTCGCGGGCCCCGCTCGCGCCGAACCCGTCGGCGGCCTCCATGGCTTCGATCTCCTCGCGGCCCAGCGTCACGGACTCGATGTCCAGTCCCTCGACGGCTTCGGCCATCGCCCGGACCCCCTCGACGCCGCCCTCGCGGAATCCGATGCAGGCCGCCGTGCCGCTCCCCTCCATGAACGAGAGCGAACGCTCCATCGCCGCGACGGTCTCCTCGTGGCTGGCTTCGCGGAGGAGTCGGTGTTTCAGGCCGTCCGGTGGCGCGACCAGTTCGTCCAGGTCCAGTCCCTCACCTGCCTCCTTGGCGATGGAGTCGCCGATGTGGGTGTGGGCGTTGACGAACGCCGGGACGACGATGTCGTCGCTCTCGACCGGTTCCTCCTCGATCCCCGCGATCTGCCCGTCGGCGACGATCACACGTCCCTCGGTCGCCTCGAACTCTTTCCCTCGAAGGATAGTTCCCTCGATAGTACGGCGATCGCTCATTCTCGCACCTCCTGGAAGTCGTCGAGTGTGGTGTGGACGCCCGGACGCGTGTTGCTGACGAGCGACCCGTCGATGTCCAGTCCGAGGACACGGGCGGCGGCGTGGCCGACCCGTTCGGTCACGTCTTCGGGCGCGTAGACGCCCAGTCGCCACTGGTCGCGCTGGACGGCCCGGAGCGCCGAGACGAGGGTCGACTGGTCGCCCAGCGGCCGGATCTCCCCGTTGACGATCACCCGACTCGTCGTCTCCTCGATCTCGGGCCGGCCGGGCACGTCGAGGATCACGTCGGCCGGGTCGACCTCGGCCTCGGCGGCGATCTCGCGCTCGGCCTCGACGATTTCCGCGTGGTCCCGCTCCAGCAGGTCCTCTGGCACGTCGCCCATCTCCGCCCAGACTGCCCGCTTCAGCAGATCCCGCTCGGTGAGCCGGCGGGCGGTCTCGGCGGTCACCTCGCACTGGCGCAGGCCGACGAGCAGGTCGTGGTCGTCCATCCGACGCATCTCCTCGGCGGTGGTGTCGGCCTCCTCCAGCAGGCGCTCGGCCCCCCGCCGAAGCATCGACTTGGAGATACGGGCAGTGTGGTGGCTGTACACCGTCGGCGTCATCAGCGCCCGGGCGACCAGCAGACTCTCGGCGGTCTGGACGTTGCCCTCCGCGAGGACGAGTTCCCCGTCGACGAATGAGAGTTCCCGGACCAGCCGCTCGTGGTCGATGGTACCGTAGGGGACGCCGGTGTGGTGGGCGTCGCGGACGAGGTAGTCCATCCGATCCACGTCGAGTTCGCCCGAGATCAACTGGCCCAGCTTGCCGTCGCCGGCCACGAGGTCGGCCACGGCGTCGGGGTTGAGGCCGTGATCAGAGAGTACGCGGGCGACTGCGCCCGATTCCAGCAGTTCGTGGACGTCGTCGTGCCATTTCCCGGTGTGGCGGTGGACGACGGACTCGACGTTGTGGCTGAAGGGCGCGTGGCCCACGTCGTGCAACAGGGCGGCGGCGCGGACGCGTTCGGCCTGCTGTCCTTCGACGTTGAGGTGAGCCAGTGCCTCGTCGGCGAGGTGGTAGACGCCGAGGCTGTGCTCGAAGCGGGTGTGGTTGGCGGAGGGGTAGACCAGCGTGACGGTGCCGAGCTGGCGGACGTGCCTGAGCCGCTGGACCGGCGGCGTGTCGAGCAGGTCCGTCGCGACCCCGCGCACCTCGATGTGGTCGTGGACACTGTCCTTGATATCCATTACGCCGGGCTTTGGCCCGCCGCCACTAAACTTCACGCGTCACCGGACGAATTTCCACGGGCCGAAGCCGTCCCTTTCAAGACGGGTGCCGGTGTGGCCCCGGACGTGAACCGCAACCGTGTCGTCCTGATCGCTCTCGTCGCTGCCGTCGCCCTCGCGGGCTGTGGCGGCCTCGGCGGCGACTCCGGGACGCCGACGGAGACGCCCGCAAACGGATCGAACGCGACGACCGACTGGCCCGACACGACAACCGCGACCGACGGTCCGTACGACCTTCCGCTGAACGGGTCCGAGATCCGGGATCGCCACCGAACTGTCCTGGACGACGGAACCTTTAGCTATCGCCAGAACGCGGTCGTCCGTGCGGCCGGATCGGGTGCCGTGCGCGAGTACACGAACCTGTCGGCTCAGGTCGATCGCACGACCGGAGAGTACCGGTACTTCCAGAACGTGACGAGGACGAACCCGACCGCCGCGTACGTCGACGCAAATGGGACGGCGTATCTCCGGGAACGCGGCGACGGACAGATCGCGTACGACCGCCAGACCGGGGCCAGTGGGAGTACGGACGCCTATCTCTATCCCGAGATCAACCGGTACCTCAGGGGCCTGTCCTACGAGTACGAGGGCACCGAGCGAGCCAACGGTGAAACCGTCCACGTCTACGCGGCGAACGGCACGGACGGACTCGACCCCGACGCACACGGTCTGACCGCGCTCGATTCCGCCTCCCTCACGGAACTGTCGGCCGAACTCCGCGTGGCCGAGGACGGATCGATCCGCACCTTCCGCTACGACGTGACCGGGACGAACCCGCAGGGGAGCCGCGTCCGATACGTCGTCGCAGTCGAGTACGCAGGCGTGGGCTCCACGGCCGTGTCGGAGCCGTCCTGGCTCGACGAGGCCAAAAACGTCACTGGCGAGTAGGCCAGCGACGCCCGGGACGTGGCGTGCGCTCGCGGTTGCCCCTGGCGAAAGGATTTACCGCGCCGATTCCCGACGACGAGTATGGTCACGTTTCTCTCCGGGGGGACGGGCACGCCGAAACTCCTCCGGGGCGCGGACGATATCTTTCCGCCGGCCGAGACGACCGTCGTCTGCAACACCGGCGACGACGTGGAACTCGGCGGGCACCTCGTCTGTCCGGACGTCGACACCGTCCTCTTTCTCGGCGGCGACGAACTCGATCTCGATACGTGGTGGGGCATCGCCGACGACGCTACCGTCACCGACGACGAACTCCACCGCCTCGCCGACGCCGCCGGTCTCGACGGTGGCCCGCGGTACCTCCCCGACGAGCAGCAGACTTCGGGTCGGGAGATCGCACGCTGGCGGCGCTTCTCCGGCGTCGCGGAGTTCATGCTGATCGGCGACCGCGACCGCGCGGTCCACCTCACCCGCACCGGCCTCCTCGACGAGGGCCACACGCTCACCGAGGTCACCCGGACACTCGCCGATGCCTTCGATACGCCGTGGGAGGTGCTGCCGATGAGCGACGACCCCGTCGCGAGCATCGTCCACACACCCGACGGGCCGATGCACTTCCAGGAGTTCTGGGTCGGCCGCGACGGCGACCCGACCGTCGAGTCCGTCGAGCTCCGGGGCGGCACCGAGGCGACCGCGACCGACGCTGTGCTGACGGCCCTCGACGACCCCGTCGTCGTCGGCCCCTCGAATCCGATCACCAGCATCGGTCCGATGATTTCCGTCGAAGGAATCGAGAGTGCGCTCCGGGAGACGCCGGTCGTGGCAGTCTCCCCGTTCGTCGAGGATCGGGTGTTCTCCGGCCCGGCGGCGAAACTGATGGCCGCCGAGGGGTTCGATCCCTCGACCGCTGGCGTCGCCGAGGCCTACGACTTCGCGGACGCGTTCGTCCTCGACAGTGAGGACGGCACCGACCTCGACCGGCCGGTCGTCCGGACCGACACGCGACTCGACACCGAGGCCGACGCCCGTCGAGTGGCCGAAGCTTGTAAGGACGCGCTGGAGGTGGTCGCGTGACTGCCCCATCGCCACCGGAACCGCTCGACTTCCGACCGCGGGTCGCGCTGGCGAGTCTCTCCGGGGAGTCCGACGCAGAGTGGGCCGCGGCCGGAAGCGAATACGCCGGTGCGGCTGTCCTCGGGGGTATCGCGCTGGACGAACCCACCCGCGAGGCCGCCCGCGAACTCGTGGACCGAGACCGCACGGAGTTTCTGCCGGCCGATCCCGTCGCGTTCGTCGACGAGCAACTGGCCGCCCTCTCGGATGTCCCGATCCAATCCGGGTTCAACGCTCGGACCACGGAGATGACTCCACTCCGTGACGTTGCGCGGGTCTGTCGCGACCGCGACGCGTTCGTGGAGATCAACGCCCACTGCCGTCAAGACGAGATGTGCGCGGCCGGTGCGGGCGAGAGCCTGCTCCGGGACCCGGATCGACTCTGCGAGCAGGTCCGCGAGGCGGCCGAGACCGGAGCCGCGGTGAGCGTCAAGGTCCGGACCGAGGTCCCGGGGGTCGACCTGCCGGCGCTCGCGGAACGGGCCGAAGCCGCCGGCGCGGACGCGGTCCACGTCGACGCGATGGACTCCGAATCCGTCGTCGGCGAGGTAGCCGCGGCGACGGGGCTGTTCGTGATCGCGAACAACGAAGTGCGGGACCGCGAGAGCGTGCGGGAGTACCTCGATTACGGCGCGGACGCCGTGAGCGTCGGCCGGCCCAGCGACGAGCCGGCGGTCCTCGAACGCGTCCGGGAGGCCACGAGGGCCTGGTTCGCCGGGGAGGTGGAACCGTGACCTCCACAGGTTCGGGCGTCGAGCCACCGCCGGGGCGCACCGTCGTCGACGACGCCCAGCTCGCCCTCCTGCTGGAGGTGGCGGGGACGCCGAAACCCGGCAACGTGGATCGGGCCCACGACTACGACGACCTCCGGTTCGAGCACTTTCTGGCCGGCGGGATCGGCGCACGCCGCGGTCTCGAACTGGCCGCAGATGGGAAGCGCCTGGGCCGGGCCTTCGAGCGTGCCGTCGCGGGGATGAGCCAGCAGCGAGGCGGCAACAGTCAATTCGGGGCCCTGCTCGTCCTCACCCCGCTGGTTCGGGCGGCCGCAGAGGGCGAACTCTCGGGCGAACGGGCCGGGGAGTTCGCCGAAGCCACGACGGTCGCCGACGCCGCCGATTTTTTCCGCGCCTTCGAACACGTCGACGTGGCCGTCGACGACCCGCCCGAGGGGATGGACGCGCTGGACGTACGCCGCGGTGCGGAGGCCATCCCAGCCGTCGAGGAGCGAGAGCTGACGCTGTACGACGTGATGGAGCGCTCCGCCGAAGTCGACGGTATCGCTCGGGAGTGGACTGGCGAGTTCGAGCGGAGTTTCGACGCGGCCGAGCGGTTGCTCGAGCTCGACGGCCCCGTACCCGACCGCGCGGCGCGGGTGTTCCTCGAACTGCTGGCCGAGGAGCCCGACACGTTCGTCGCGACCAAGCACGACCGCGAGACCGCCGAGCGCGCGAGCGAGCGCGCGGCTGCGGCGCTCGCCGGTGACACCGTCCCGGCGGCGCTGGCCGACGAGTTCGTCGCCGAGGGGATCAATCCGGGGACGACCGCCGACCTCACCGCCGCGGCGCTGTTCGTCGCGCTCGAACGGGGGCTGGACGTATGAGCGACGACGAGGCGGACTGGCCCGATCCACCGGGAGCGCTCGGAGAATCTGACTCGGACGGCGGCCGCCTCCCGATCACCGCGGAGGGCGGGACGCTGGCCATCGGCGCGGGCGTGACGGTGGCCGTGCTGGGCTACGCTGCCATCGCGTTGCTGACGGGCATCGAGCGGTCGGCGACGCTCTCGACGGTGCTTCGGCCGGGCGCGCTCGGGCTGTATCCCGGCGCTGTCCTCGCGGGCTGGCTCGATGGCGGGTCGCTCCGCCGGACCGCCGACACCGGCTTCCGGACTGTCTTCGTCGGGACGACGCTCGCGCAGGGCGTGCTCTTCCTGCGGGCCGACGCGCCTGCAACCTTCCTCCTGCTGGGACTGATGGGCGTCGCTGTCGCCTACGCGCTGCCCGCGACGCTGTTCGGCGCGGCCGGTGGCGCACTCCGCCGGTGGGTCGAGGATGACCCGGAGGTGGATCCCGATGTCTGAGGCCTGGCCGGTCGAACTGCACGGCGTCACCGAGTCCGTCGTCACGACGCTGGGCCCCAACGACCGCTGGAACGTCGCCGCGCTGGGGCTGCACGCGCCCGAGGCTGACACTGCGGGTGGCGATTCGGACGAGGGGCCCGTCACCGCACGAACGTGGGGCCGGACCAGGACCTGGCGAAACTTCCGCGAGCGCGGCGAAGGGTACGTCCAGTTCACGACCGATCCCGTCACCTTCGCCGAGGCGGCGATGACCGTCCGCGAGGTTTCCGATCCAGTACTATCGAGCGCCGACGCCTGGACGCGGGTCACGGTCGAGGAGATCGACGCGGGCGCGGAGGGCGACACGGAGTGGGTCGAGTGGGCGCTCGAACCCGTCGAGACGGGCGTCGAGCGCGAGACCGTCCCGACGACCAACCGGGGCTACTACGCCGTGATCGAGGCCACCGTGGCGGCCTCCCGGCTGGACGTGCCCGCCTACGATCGCGCGGAACTGGAAACGCGACTCGACTACTTCGCCGACGTGGTCGAGCGCTGTGGCGGCGAACGCGAACGGGCGGCGATGGAACTCGTTCGGGAGAACTCGTCCTGGGACGGTTGACGGGTCACTCTCCGTATCGCCGTTCGGTCCGGGTCGCCTTTCGAACCCTTTTTCAGAGTTGGGCCAGCACGTACGACCAACATGGCAATCAAACCGGCCTACGTCAAGAAGACGGGGAGAACACTGCTGGAGCGATACCCCGACGCCTTCGGACACGACTTCGAGCACAACAAGGAACTGGTCACGGAACTCACCAACATCGAGTCCAAGGGCGTCCGCAACCGCATCGCGGGTTACATCACCCGCAAACAGGGCGCAGAAGTCCCCGCGTAATCGATCTCTCCTTCGATTCTCCCGCCGATCAGTCCCAACGCTTCCGCGTTCTGACGCGACCACTTTCCAAACCGTTTTGAGGTGTCCCGGCCGTAGCTGTGGGTACCAATGACAGTACGTGTAGGCGTTCTCGGCGCGACTGGCGCAGTCGGACAGCGACTTATCCAGCAACTCGATCCCCACCCGGACTTCGAACTCGCCGCCCTGACCGCCAGCGAGGCCAGCGCGGGCAAGTCCTACCGCGAGGCCGCGAAGTGGCGCGTCGATAGCCCCATCCCGGCCGACGTGGCAGACACGACCGTCGTCGCGACCGACCCCGACGAGGTCCCGGACGACGTGGATCTGCTCTTCTCCTCGCTCCCCTCAAGCGTCGGTGAGGCCGTCGAACCCGAGTTCGTCGAGCAGGGCTACGTCATGTCCTCGAACTCCTCGAACTTCCGGACCGACGAGGACATCCCGCTCACGATTCCGGAGGTCAACGCGGACCACCTCGGCCTGATCGAGGTCCAGCGCGACGAACGCGGCTGGGACGGGGCCCTCGTCAAGAACCCCAACTGCTCGACGATCACGATGGTCCCGCCGCTGGCCGCGCTGGACGAGGCCTTCGGCCTGACCGACGTGCGCGTCTCCACCCTGCAGGCCGTCTCCGGCGCGGGTTACTCCGGCGTCAGCTCGATGGAGATCATCGACAACGCCATCCCGCACATCGGTGGCGAGGAGACGAAGATGGAGACCGAGAGCAAGAAGTTGCTCGGCGAGTTCGACGGCGCGGAAGTCCAGTGGAACGACGCCGAGGTCGCCGCCTCCTGTAACCGCATCCCGACGCTCGACGGCCACCTCGAGAACGTCTGGGCCGACACCGAAGCGGACGTGTCCGTCGAGGAAGCCGCCGAGGCCCTGCGCGAGTACCCCAGCATCGACCTCCCCTCCTCGCCCGACCAGCTCATCACGGTCTTCGAGGAACCCGACCGTCCCCAGCCACGTCTCGACCGCAACCAGAACGACGGCATGGGTATCGCCGTCGGCGGTATCCAGGAGACCGAGAACGGACTCCAGTTCAACTGTCTCGCCCACAACACCATCCGCGGTGCGGCCGGTGCGTCCGTGCTGAACGGCGAACTGCTGCTGGAAGAAGGCTACCTCTGAACCTTTTTCCCGTCGTTCGAGAGAGCGGGGCTCTCTCGTGATGACGAAAGGCGCTTCGCGCCTTTCGAACCACTCGGGTGGCCTGCGGCCACCGCTCGCGGCAAAAACGTTCATGAAAAAGGCCGCTCGCGCGCCGATGGCGCGCTCGCGGTTGCTGTGCTCGTGACTCCGCACTGCAAACCGCTACCGCGACCCCACAGCACCCCGACTGCATTGCACCGCTACGGTTTGCTGTCTTCTGTGAGCAGGTCCGTTCTCAGGAACTGCCGAGCGGTCGCATGGTCTCCCGGGCGGTCGTGTCGTAGCCCGCGGGGACGATCTCGGTCACGAACTGGCTCTCGATGGCCTGGAGGTGTTCGGCGACGGTACCGGCCGAACAGTCGAGTTCGGCGGCGATCTCCTCGCAGGTCACCTCGCGGGGAATCTCGTAGTACCCCTTCTCGACGGCCTTCCGGACGACTTCCCGCTTGCGTTCGGTGAGCCCCGAGAACAGCGTCTTGCTCTCGGGGTCGTAGGTTCCGATCCGGAGCAGGTCGACCGACACGCCGTCGGGGATCACGTCCATCATCTCCCGGAGCGCGGCGTCTTCGGCGATCAGCGTCACCTTCAGACTCGACTGTGACGGTTCGACGAACTCAAGCGGGTACTCCGGAAGCACGGCGAACTCGTCGAGGACCGTCAACAGCGAGTCGACCAGTTCCGTCGGGTGGAAGTGACACCGCAGCAACTTCCCGTCGTCGGTGTCCGTGAGCTGATAGTCGATAACGTCCTCGTCGGTCTCCTCGATCGCGTCCAGAATCGCCCCGGTCGATCCGTTCAACTCGTGTAACAGCACCACTGTCCCGTCCGACAGAAGCGTGATGTTCCGAAGTGCGACCATCGTCACCCCACGGTCGCGAAGTGCGGCTTCCTTCTGATGGAACCACCCCCTGTCCGGCGTTAGCACGAACGTCCCGTACCTCATGTTCTATTAGGTGAAATCCTGAGTGATAATGGTTCGCATTGACGGTCCGATCCGTCGGGGGCCGACGAGGCGATTTCTGACACCTCATCGACAGTACGCGCCGGTTCCGAACAGCACGTCTCACGCGGCCGACCGGTCGGGTCCGGGAGCGCTGGCCGGGCCGGAATAATCGCCTGTTACCGGAACGCATAGTTTGCACTTAGCGGCCACGAGCCGACGCGCTGGCCGTCGAACCGCCGCCCTGTGGCGTCCGTTCGCCGTCGGTCGGTCACGCCTCATCGCCGGATAAGACGAAGCTGTTGTCACCGTACTGTCGTCCTTCCAGCGTGAATGGTCCCACCGCTTTATCGCGTTGTTCGTGGTTCACCTTCGACGATGCCGCGGTACTATCCGCTATTGTTGCTCGTTGCACTGGTCGTCGTCACCGTGGGGGTCCAGCCCGCGGAGACCGAACACGCTCACGAGTCCGTCGACGCCGCCCGGCTGTCCGGCAGTGGGGTGGACACACAGGCCGACCGATCGGGTACCGTCGACGCGGTCGAACTCACGACCCCGGATCGGGCGCGGATCGGAACGACGGTCCGCGTCGAAGCCGTACTGGAAAACGAGGGGTCGGATCCCGCGACCCGTACCGTCCAGTTCGTCATGGCCGGGAGCCGCTACGCGCGCCACGAGGTGACGCTCGACCCCGGGGAGCGCACGACGCTCACTTTCGAGCAGAACACCATGGGGATCGGACTGGAGCCCGGGGAGTACTACACCGGTGTGCTGGTCGGCGACCGCGGCGAGATGGCCCCGCTCACGCTGACGAGAGGGTTCGACATCGACGAGATCGACGCCCCGGAATCGGTGACGGCCGGCGAGACGTTCACGATGACCGCGTCGGTGAAGAACTACGACGATTTCGAGGACACCCAGCGAATCGAGTACCGCCTCGACGGGGAGGTACTCGCCGCGAAACCGTTCACGCTGGACGGGACCGAGGAGCGCGGGTTCAACGTCACCGTCGACACCGACGGAGTCCGGCCCGGAAGCTACGTCCACGGGCTCGTCGCCAACGGAACCGGCTCCCACGGAACCATCACCATCGAACCGGACGAAGAGGAGTAGGCCGCCCCGCTCGGCGTCAACCACGATTCACCCCTTTTAAGCCCGCATCGTGGCAACACGCACACGCAATGGACATCCTGCACACCTGTCTGAACGTCTCGGACGCCGACGAACTGGCCGACTGGTACGTCGAGAACCTCGACTTCGAGCGCTCCTGGGAGTTCACGAGCGAGGACGGCGAGACCCGCAACGTCTACGTCGCCGACGACAGCGGCGTCGAGATCCAGCTTTCCGACACCGAGGGTGAGGACGACTTCGACTTCGGCGACGGCTGGGACCACCTCGCCGTCAAGGTCGATGACGTCGACGCCGCCTTCGAGGAGATCGACCACCACGGCGTCGTCCAGGAACCGGGCGACCAGCCCGCGGCGGGCGCACGCACCGCCTTCGTCGAGGACCCCGACGGCCACGTCGTGGAACTCATCGAACCGCTGGACGACTGACCGTCAGTCCGGTAGCGCCACGCGGTTTCGCAACTCGTCGAACCGCCCGTCGACCGCTTTTTCCGCGTTCTCGGCCACGATGTCGGCCAGTCGGTCGTGGTAGGCCGGCGTGCGGCCGGCGCTGTGTGGCGTGATCAGGACGTTCCCGAAGTTCCAGAGCGGGTGGTCCTCGGGCAGCGGTTCGGGGTCGGTCACGTCCAGCGCCGCGCCGCGAATGCCGCCCTGTCGGAGCATCGCGACGAGTGCGTCGGTGTCGATCACGCCGCCGCGAGCGACGTTGACGATCACCGCGTCGGTCGGGAGCGTGTGGAGTTCGACCTCGCCGATCAGCCCCTCGGTCTCGTCGGTCAGCGGACAGGTGAGGACGACGTACTCGGCGCGGGCGAGCGCGTCGTGCAGGTCGTCGTACCCCACTACCTCGTCGCACGGTCCACCCTTCTCGGGTGAGTGGCGGACACCGACCGTCTCGACGCCGAAGGGATCGAGTCGTTCGGCGATCCCGGTCCCGATGGCTCCGAGGCCGACGATCGCGACCGTGCTGCCGGACAGTTCGCCAGGGTCGGTCACGCGCCACTCTCGGCGTTGCTGTCGCCGCCACGCGTCGTGGAGGCCGCGGGCGAACGTGAGGACGAACCCCATCGCTTGCTCGGCGACGTTGGGGACGTGGACGCCGCTGGCGGTCGTCACTGCCACGTCGTTCTCGGCCAGTACGTCCAGCGGCAGGTGGTCGTACCCGGCGTAAGCGCAGGCGAACAGTTCTAGATCTGGCGCGTCGGCCAACAGGTCGGCCTCGACGCTCGGCCCGACCATCACCGTGGCATTCGCTGCACGTTGCCGTCTCTCCGCCGGGGTCGTCGCGGCCGTGACCGTCCACTCGGGGAGGCGGTCGCGGAGCGCGGTCGCGAGGGAGGCCGGTGGGAGCCCGTTGAACTTCTCGCCGAGCACCAGCAGATCACGGCCCGTGCTGTCCGATCGGCTCATGGTGGTGGTAGCGGCACCAGCGGGCAAAAATCTGGGGGCAGTGGAGATCTCGGACCCGGTACCTCGGGACCGGACCGCGCGTTGTCTGTCGCGGCGGGCTGGAATCCAGATCGGCCCGAGTCGGGTAGTATCCGGACACGATGAACTGAACGAAACGGAACGAACGGTCGTCGTATTTGATTTCACCCCCCGTGCTAGCCGAGCCATGGACACGTGGGGAAACCGTGTGGTGCTCGTCGCTGTGGTCGACGAGTCGCGACGGCGATCCTGTCGGGAGTGGCTCGGTGGTGAGTACAACGTCTGGACTGCCGCGGACAGGCTCGAGGTCTACGAGAAAGTCGGGACGGCGATCGACGTCGTCCTCGCGGACGGGGACCTGCTCGAACGCGACGGACTCGGACCGGGCACGTTCCGGGATGCGACCGGCGACTGCCGTGTCGTCTGCCTCGGCGGTGGGGGAGCCAGTACCGACGCCGACCTGACGATGTCCGAGCCGACCCCGGAGCGCCTCGCCGCGACGACCGAGCGGTTGTTGATCGAGGTGGCCTGCGAGCGGTTGCTCGCGGAGTCGGCGACGCTCGCCGAGCGAATCGCCCGACTGGAGCGCGAACGCGACGCGATCGCACCGAACGCCGACGCTGAGTATCGCGTGGCTCGACAGCGACTCGACGAACTCGACCGGCGCCTCGACGACGTGGTCCGGCGGGCCGAAGTCGACTGGGCGACGCTGTTCGACCGCGGCGTGGTCGGCGACGGGTCGGGCGAGCGAGCGGCCGAGCGCGCCGCCAAATGAACGGCATTTAACACCCCTCGGCGCAGGCTACCGGGTATGCAACAGGTGGACGTGGCGATCGTCGGCGGCGGCCCGGCCGGGTCGTCGGCCGCCTACGAGGCCGCGGTGCAAGGTGCCGACACGGTCGTCCTCGAGAAGGGGGTGCCACGCGCGGATCGCGAGGGACTCGGTCCCGATTCGACGGACGCCGCGGGAATGCTCGACTACTGGGTCGACATCATGGACTTCCGTCCCGAGGAGATTCCCGACGACATCATCCTCAGCGACCTCGAAGGCGCTTCGTTCATCGGTCCCAGCGAGTCCGTCACGATCCGGGACACGGGCATCGACGCGACCTACCCCGACTTCGGCTTCGCCTTCCACCGCGCCCGGTTCGACGACTGGCTCCGCGAGCGCGCCGAATCCGCCGGCGCGACCTACCGGGTCGGGACCTCCGTCTCCGACGTGACGACGGACATGACCGGCGGGCACTCCCACGAGATCGAACTCGCCGAGGGCGAGAACGTTGAGGCGCGGTACCTGATCCTCGCCGACGGCCCACAGCGAACCGTCACGACCGACACCATCGATCAGTTCCTCCCGCACAACCATACGGTCCGGGACTACCTGGACTCGAACACCGCCAACCACATCGCATACCAGGAACATCGCCGTGTTCCGGAGGAACTGTTCGACGACGGCCTGCTGAAGTTCTGGTGGGGCGTCATGCCCGGCCACACCGCCTACCCGTGGGTCTTCCCGAACGACGACAACGTCGCCCGTATCGGCCTGACGATGCCCATCGGGATGGACCTCGCGGACGTGGCAAACCCGCATGATTACGCCCTGCTCGATCCCGACGACGAGCAGATCCCGCCGGGCCGGGTGTACGTCCGCCGCCTGCTCGAACGCGAGTACCCCGAGTACGACGTCGACGAGGACTTCCCGCTCGTGGAGGACCGGGGCAAGCGCAAGGGTACCGAGGCCTATCCCATCTCCTCGACTCGCCCGATCGAGTCCCCGACGGAGGCCGGCGTCGCCGTCGTCGGCGGTGCGATGGGCGCGACCTCGGCTTTCCACGAAGGCGGCGACCACGTCGCCGTCCGAACAGGCAAAATCGCCGGCCAGCTCGCGGGCCAGGGCCGGCTCGACCGGTACAACCGGGAGTGGAAACGCGCCATCGGCGAGGAGGTGCGCCGCAACGTCGCGCTCGCCGATATGGTCCGGGGCTGGGAGCCCGACGACTGGGACGACACCTTCCGGCTGGTGGACAATATGCTGAATCGCGGCGCGTACTCGCCCTCGCAGGCGCTCGGCTCGGGCCTGAGCGGCATCCGACTGGTCGCGGAGTACAAGCTCCGGAAGCTGAGCCTCGGTTCCGGGCGGTACGTCCAGTTGCGACAGGACGACTATCTCTTCTAGCGCGACAGGCTCTTACCGGCCGGACGTTTACCTCCAGCCGCGTGCCTTTAGTCCCCGCCCGAGCACACCCGTCTGGGCGCGATGACCGTGCGGAGAACCCGGGCACGCGACAGACGACTGGCGGCCGCTAGCCGCCTCGCAGTTCGGAGGCTCTAGCGAGCCTCCCCGCGTTCGCGGCTCACGCCGCTCGCGTATTCGGTGGCCCTTCGGGCCACCCACTCGACGGCTACCGCCGTCTCGCAGTTCGAGGACGCCGAAAGCGTCCTCCACCCGGCACGAGGGTTTCCCGACTGACAGGGCACACCGCCCCGGATGATGTCGGTCGTTAGTGTTCCGGGTGTACATTTCTAGCAGTTACAGATACTATTCTCAGATAATTCATAGCGACCGCGTTCCCTGGTGTGGCGTGTTCAACGTTCAGCACGTTGCGATTGCTGCATACAGGGCGCGAATCTCGCATGGAGTTGCCATCCGATCACGGGTGGTTGGGTCGCTCAGTACGGCTTGCATACTTAACGGTGTGATTTGATTTTGATTACCGGGTCTCCGTTTTTGTCGGCAGTGATAGTCGCAGTCGTCGAATCCGCCTCAAACTGGAGTGTCATTTTGAGATTGTTTTCCTGAAAGAGCCCGTCGAGAGCATCTGTATTAATATCTTCACTGATGCGCCATTGTTGCTCGAGTATGTCCTCGTTGTGAGCCTCTGCAACTGCCGATACGACCGCGATGCTCAATGGTTCATCTTCGTCCTGCTCGTAGATGAACTCCTGTTTGTGTCCCACACCATTATTTGGACAGCCAACGGAATATCAGCTATTGCCAATATGTGCCACGGTAGTCACCTACTGCCGTCAGCTTTTGACGATTCCCTGAAGACGGAACTGGAAAGCCCCGATCGGTTCACCTCGTGGCGCTGATTACCTACTCTCTGTAGTCAGCACGAGAGATTCCGCTCAGAACACGGTGGCGGGGTGTCGCTCACTTCCTGGCTTTTTGCCGGGTCTGCAATACATTCGAGATGCTCGAAGCCCAATGGCCTCCAAATGCAGTCCATCCTTGAGACTCTCGAACCCAACGTTCCCTACCGCGTGAGAACGCGGCTCGGTCCCGTGATTACCCGACTCGGGCGAACTCTCGGTGAGCCCGAGTACCGCCTCCGTGATACCGAATACGTCGGCACTGTCCAGCAACCGCTGGACGAGTTCACGGAAACACTCCGGAAACACGGGTTCGAGTGGGACCCGCTCGCGTGGTATCACCAGCCGGCAGTTGGCTCGGAGCCAAACGGTAGCTGGACGTATCGTCGGTCTCTGCTGGCTGACAGACAGATCCACGTCATCCTCATCGCCCACTCGCCGGAGTACATCGACGTGTTCGCCCACATGGAGTACAGTTGGCTGCGACACCGGATCAAACACCTCCGACAGGTCGGCATCGAGCGGGAAGCCGGTCGTAGCACGATGCGGCAATGGATCGAGAGTCACGGCATAGACGTCGATGTCAACTCGCGTCGCCGGCGACGGGTCAGAGACGCGGTAAACGACCTCCGCAAGTACCTCGTGTCAATCAGTCAGTAGCGTGGATTCGATCCAACTCTTCGAAGAGGAGTGGCGAGTTGTGCCGCACCCGGTGTTTTCCGGGATTCAGCACGCCGTCCGATTCCCGTCATCTATGCGATAGTTCGGCATGGCCACTTGTCACTACTCCCCGCCCCTTACGACGTGGCCGTACTTCAATAGGGCAACGAACACAACCCCGCCGACCGCGTTTCCAATCGTGGCTAACGCGAGGAAGGATACGTAGTCCATCACGGATATCTGAGGTGATAGAAAAACGCCGAATAGCACCTCAACGTTACCGGCAATCGAATGGGGGAGGTGGAGGAGACCGATAACACCGGTGACAATAAAGATGATAATGAGACGGCTCGTCGTCTCTTGAGCAGCGGTAACCAGCCACGCTAGCAGTCCCATCAGCCACCCCGCAAGCACGCCAGCGACGAATAGCCACGTGAAACCGTGGGTAACGAGTGAGAGACCAATCGTTTCGAAGGCTTCCGGCGAGGCAACACCGAGGTCGGGTAGCAGCGTGACGATGAGTGCGACGAACGCCGCACCACCGACGATATTACCGACGTAGACCAGGCCCCAGAGACGGCCGAGTTCCGCGAGTGACGCTCGTCCGTCGAGGACCGGCATCACGGCCACGGTCGTATGTTCGGTGAACAGTTCTAACCGTCCCAAGATGACGAACATGAATCCGACGGCGTAGACACCCGCAAGTAGCAACTCCGTCCCGAGATCACCATACCCACCCGGTGAGAGGGTGAGTATCACCGCCATCAACAATGGACCAAACCCAATATCCAGACCAGCGGACAATCCAGAAAGTAACAATCCGTTCGTCTCGCGGTTGATTTCGTGGAACCCGCTTTCGATCAACGAATCGAGGACCTCTGTAACTCCGGTTGGATCAACCGTGTCCGTGCTTTCCGGCCCTGATTCTTTCACACACTTTCACTGTGTCCGTCGCTGCAAAAGCATAGTGACCGAAGCGAATCAGACTCATCAACAGGTGTGGCATGGCAGGGTCGTCGACCCGACCTGGATCACACTCCCGGTTGCGATCCCGAGAAGAACCCAGCCCGCCTGGCCGAACGCGAGTCGGTCGAATTGTCCCATCGACCTGCATCGACCGCTGGCTCGTCGAGTCCGACGGTGGCAAAGACCCAGTTTCACTAGCTGTTAGCGGGCGTCCCTGCCAGCAGTCTCATCATCGTGGGGGCCGACTGTTCGCATGGGTGTTGATTATGCCCCAGCAATGGGAGTACAAGACGCTCGAACCGCCGAAGGGATTGACCAAACGAGAAACGGTCGATCCGACGGACGAACTCAACCGCCTCGGCACCGAAGGGTGGGAACTGACGGAGACGATTAGCTACGATGGTGGCGGCACGAAGCTCCTCGTGTTCAAACGGCCTGTCCCCCATGAGTGACCTTACCACTGAGAACACGCTGCGTGAGCGGACGGACGTCAACAAGTACTATTTCTGGGTACTGCTCGGGGCTAATCGGTGGGCCGTCGCCGGTAGTCTCGCCTGCCTGATCTTCCTCGTATTCATGCTCTGGGGCGTGTTGAAACCAGTGTCGCTCCAGACGACTATGCAGTCAAGCGACATGGTCGAGACGGTGTTCGCCGGCCTCGTCGGGGCGATCATCACGGGGACGACGCTGGTCGTGACGATCAATCAGCTCGTGCTCTCCCAGGAGATCGGCTCGCTCGGAAGCCAGCGGAGCCGGATGGATACGACGATGGATTTCCGCCAGAACACTGACGACCTCCTCGGTACGGTCACGCCGGCCGACCCTGCGGCGTACCTCCTCGCGCTCGTCGAAACGAGTGAACACCGAGCGAGGACACTTCGAGACACACTCGACGACTCCGGACACAAGGACTTCCAAGAGACGGTAGACGAATACGTCGATGACCTGTTGAAGAACGCCGACCACGCTCGCGACCACCTCGAAGGAGCTGATTTCGGGACGTTCGACGTGTTGTCACCGGCACTCGATTACAACTACGACCGAAAGATGTACGACGTTCGCCGGCTCGGGATGGCGCACGAGGCCGACCTGACGGACGAAGAGCGGGACGCATTCAGAGCTCTCCTGGAGGCGCTCACGATGTACGGGCCCGTCCGCGAGTACATCAAGGACCTCTATATCCAGTGGGCACTGGTGAAACTCTCGCGAGCCATCCTGTACGCAGCAGTGATCTCGCTCACCGTCGCCGGTGGTATGGTCGTCTTCGTCGACCCGACGACGTTTCCCGGCACCTTCCTCGGGATCGAGCGCATTCTCTGGGTCGTCAGCGCCGCCTTCGCCATCTCGGCATTGCCGTTTCTACTGTTTACCGCCTACATCCTGCGACTCGCCACGATCGCGAAGCAAACCCTCTCGATGGGGCCGCTCGTCCTCAGCTGACCGGACTCCTGTGTCCCATCGGAAGGGTGGCACGAACGGAGCGAGCGACGCTCGTCGCGCAGACCGTGACCCCTAGCGCTGTGAGTCGCGCAGGATTAACGGTTCGATGGCGAGCGTCCGTTTCGCTATGGTGACGACGCGAAGGACGTACGAGACGAACAGCATGAACGGAACGAGCGTCACCGCAAACGCACCGCCCACGACGAGGATCATGTGATCGAGACCGAGTGTGCTTCCCGGGAACGTCCTCGCATCGACGACTCCGACCATGATACCCGCAACGGCCAATGCCGGGACTGCAGCATAGAGTATCATCTGAGACAAGTCGATGAGTGCCCACTGGAAGTACAGCGTCTTGACGTGTTCGCGCGCCGGACCGAACAGAGACAGCGCTGTTTTGAGGTCGTCAAGCAAGCCGCGTTCTTCCTCATCGAGACTCCCCTCGTAGTCGTTCGCGAGACGTTCGACTTGGAAGATTTTCCAGCTATAATTGAAATTCAGTGCGGCGAATAACACATCGAACGAGCCGAACTGCGCATCCTCAAGTTGGTCGCGGACCAGGTCAGCGTTCCCAGTGACGCTGTCAGCGAATTCATCGACCTCTTTTCGGAGGTCCGCGTCCTCGTTCTTATCAATAGACTCTCGAAGAGCCGTCGCCCGTTGTGCCGTGATTCCGATGATCTGCCGCAGGAATTCGGATGGATCGGCAGGACTCGGAGATCCGATCAATTCTTCAGTAAAGTCCCGGGCATCCATCGAACTGGACATACGCTCGCGTTGATCACCGAGCGGGCCGTTCTCCTGGGAGAGGACGAGCTGACCGATCGTGACGACGAGTGTCGTCCCAGTCACGATGACCGTGATCATCGTCGAGAACATCGTGTCGATCATGTCGCCGGACTCGATTTGCCGTGCGAACGGTGGTTCGAGGACAGCGACGGCGACGACGAATGCGACGAATACG
Source organism: Halorientalis sp. IM1011 (assembly GCF_001989615.1). NCBI lineage: Archaea > Methanobacteriati > Methanobacteriota > Halobacteria > Halobacteriales > Haloarculaceae > Halorientalis > Halorientalis sp. IM1011. The sequence continues at coordinate 3,116,750 of NZ_CP019067.1, forward strand.
GCACCGGTCAGGACGCTGGCGACGAGAAGGCGGTTCGCGCGCAGCAGCAACCAGAGTTTAATCCGACTCTCGCCCGAGCGCTCACGCATGGTGTTTGCCGTACCGATGTCGCTCCCGTCAGTCATACTGACTCATCCGATTGGGCAGGTCGCTTGAAAACGAGGTACTTGGTGCCGCCTCCCTCGTAGTCGATCGTCTCCACGAACTCCCAGCCCTCTGTACCGAGTTGATTCAACTCTGCTTTCGGATCCTCTGCTTCTTTTTGGGTCTCATCGCGCGGCGGGCGAAGCGTCTCGTACTCCCAGCGGATCGCCTCTGATTCGGACATCACTCCTAGTAGGGACTGCAGCCCTCTATATTCCGTTCCACTCCCGAGATGGTACAGTGTACGGAGCCCGGATTCATCGGTCCGTCTCTTTCCATTCGTCCGTATCTCCTTCACGGAATTCACCTTTGGCATGACGCTCGTGGGGCCAGAAGGTGACGCCCAGCAGTACGACGTAGAACACACCCACGACGGTAACCACAGCAATCCCAGGGATACGGGCGATTCCAGCGGTTGTCAGCCAGTCTTGGCGCCCCGTGAACGCAGTGATTCTGAAGAGCCACGCAACCAAGAGGACACCGAGCAGAGCGAGGTACACCCGCCGGAGCCGGTTTGCGAGTGCTTCATATACCGAGACTTTCAGCGTCGGCTTCCGATAGTCCCTGCTCAGTTCCGCTCGCCAGTCGTGACTTTCGACACCCTCGGACGGATCGAGGGCGTTTGCAAACAGGTTCTCTTGGATGAGTCGAGCACGAGAGCGAAAGACGTCGTAGTCTCGGTATCGCCGTGCTTCGATGTTCAGAAAGACAGTGACGACGACGATCCCGACCAGCAAGATATAGTGTGGGTTATCGGGACTCGAAAAGGCCCACGTCAGGATTGCTGCCATCAGCGTCACCGCCCACGTCGTCGTCTGGTCGAGGCGCTGGCGCCACGTCCCCACTCGGTCTATCTCTCCGCGATAGGCGTGGGCCATCACGGAACCGAGCCCCGTACTGTCGTCAACCATTTCGCGGCCAATCTCCCGTTGGTCTGGTGCTGTTGGGTCGAACTCGTCGCTCCTCGAATCGGTCATAGAGGAGAAACAGTTCCTCGCTCAATAAGCGGCGACGGTGACGGCGTGAGAGACACACCAAATTGAGTACTATCACGAGTATCGTGGCATTTATATCGCATTTATCGCGGGGCCATCGAGAAATAAACAGGCGTACCGAACAGCTTGTTCGATCAAAAACGCCTGAATCGGACGCTCACTCAGCGCTGCACTCAACCTCTGTATCCATCACCGCAGCATATCCATATCGAATCTTTGAAAGTCCGTTTACACCTTCGATCAGCGGTGGTCCACTCACGAGTTGTCCGGATCAGCCACTGGACACGCCAGATTTATTCGACCACCAGACCTCTTCCTATGTATGAGCACCGACACCGACGACTCCGGCGACGACGAGCCGGGGCCGATCAACATCTCGCTATCGCTGGGCGAGAGCGGCGACGTGTGGGTCGCTCGCGACGAGGACACCGGTGTTACCTCGCAGGGTCAGACTCGACAGGCCGCACTCGAAAACCTCGACGAGGCCGTCGCCGGCTATCACGGTGCCGGAGAGTCACCGAGTGACGACGACCTCCGGGAGATGGGGATCGACCCCGAGCAGAACACCGCTGGATCGCTGGACGAGTCGGACATCTTCGAGTAACCGAATGGCGCGGGGACCGTTTTCCGGAGGGAGGTCGTGAAGGTGATGGTCAACAGTGGAATCTACGAATGGGACCGGACGAACGGCGACCACGCGATTCTCCGCTGGGAACCGCCAGCGGATCACGATTCGGACGCGCGGACGGTTCCAGTGCCGCTGCACGACGAGGTCGATACGGGGACGTTGCGGAGCATCGCCGAGCAGGCCGGCGCGAAAGATTTCGACGAATTCTGTGCCCGGATCGACCGAAATAGCTAGTCTGTGGCAGTCTTCCCGGAGGTTCTCTCTACTATCGCACAGAGACGAAGCTACTAGTAGAAACTCGCCCGGTAGTGTTCCGGGTGTACATTTTCGAACTGAGTACCAGTGACGGTCCCGCGAATTCCCGCGTGGAAAGCTACATTTTCTCCCCTCCCGTTGGCGCAGACGATGAGTGATCGGCTCTGGTATCCGTCCGCCGAGGACGTCGTCGATATCCACGACGATATCGTCTCCGAATACCCGGATACCAGCCCTGGCGTCCGGAACCGTGGTGACGTCGAGTTCACACTTGAGTACGTCGAGGAGGGAAGTTTCGGATCGGTTCCCGAAACGGTTCACGAGAAGGCGTTTCACCTGCTTCGGCTTCTCGTCGCCAACCATCCGTTCGTGGACGGAAACAAGCGCACCGCACTCAACGTGGTGGTCGTATTCTATCTGCTCAATGGCTTTCGCTTCGATTACGACGATGAGGTCAGAGAGATACTAGCGAAACTCGGCACTGACGAGAAGGCCGTCGATGAAAACGACGTGCTCGAATATTTCCAAGCACACACGACAGAAGTCGATTTGAATGAAGTGGTCGGACGATGGCGAGGCGACCTCGTCGAGTATGGACTTGATCAGCTATCCGATGAATCATCGGACCCGAACGATTAACGGGATTCGTGGTCAAGGGGTATGCATGGCGACGGAAGAGAAGACGGGCGAACAAACGCCACTCGACGACGTGATGGAGGATATCCGTCGAGAGCTCGTATTGCGTGTCGCCAAGGCTGACCGGGACGACCATCGCAATATCTACGACGCCCTCGAACACGAATAGCGTTATCACGCCCCTCGATTCGCGATTCGCAGAACCGAGAGTTTCACTTCCACCGGGCCTACTAGTAGACTCTCGCCCGGTAGTGTTCCGGGTGTACACTTCTAGAAGGTATACATATTATTCTCAGATAATTCATAGCGACCGCGTTCCCTGGTGTGGCGTGTTCAACGTTCAACACGTTGCGATTGCTGCATACAGGGCGCGAATACAGTAACGGACCTACTTTCAATTCAGGTCAGTCGTATCGGTCAGTACAGAGAACGAAGACGACGAACAATACCTATTCGTACATTAGGGCTGAGTCAGGTCGAACGAAGGGGAAGTCGATCCGATATTCTGTCACTCGCAGGCCTCGTATGTCCCGACCGACTTCAGGAGATCTTGTTCCAGTTCACCGCCAACAAACCGGACGTGCCCCGTCTCACCCTCGTAGTCGATTATTCGAGCCTCCTCCAGTTTTGGAAGATGCGTATGGTGAAGTGCGATTCGGACGCGTTGTTGGTGTTCTTCTGACTCCAGTCTCGGGTCTTCGTCCCGAACCCGGTCTGCAACGCGATCTACGAGCACATCGTATTCCAGTGTCTTCCCGGAAGCGTTGTCCAACGCCGTGAGGGTGGCGCGTCGGTGTTCGTCCGCTACTGCCGACAGAATCGTATCGGGGGAGATCGACCCCTCACGGCCCGAAGAACCGGTATCCTCATCGATTGACTGTATCTCACGCGTTCCCAGCTCTCGACTCTCGTCCATACTCACATAGCGTCGTCCCATCTGCCTGGCTCTGTCCCATGGTGCATAATGGGCCCAGTCAGTCCATTTTCGCTGCTGACTCGGGCGTGAGAAGTGCGTATCTCCCGAACGTCCCAATGCCACGACGCAGTCGCTCAGTCACTGCTTGATCGGAAATTCCGAGTTCGTCAGCTAACTCTGCGGTCGTACACCCTCGTGGAATGTCGTAGTATCCCCTTCGAATGGCAAGCGTCAACGCTTCTCGTTGGGACTCACTCAGGCCGTACCACGGACCGGCCTCAGGGTCCGTCGGATTATATATGCGGGTTAGCTCCAGAGAGATGTGCGCGGCCTCACAGCAGTCCTGGCACTGACTCAATGCCTCGCGATCTGTGAACCGTATCTCGAAATTCCACCCTTCCGACGATCCAGTCGCACCCAGTATCTGCCCGTCGTGTTCCATGATGCACTGAAAAAGGTGGTCCTGGCTCGCATCCCAGTCGAGCCTGATCAGCGTCCTGTCGTCGAACACGTCCACCTCTGTGACGCTGTTGACAGTTGGATAGCGTTCGACGGTCTCGAGAAAGCCGTTTTCGACCGGTTCGTAGACCCAGAAGAGCGGCACGGTCACGTCCCCACTCGGGACGAGCGTTTCCAGTTCGATGGCCGAGGCTTGCTCTAGACTGAGGATTTGCCCGAGTTCAAAAGCATCGGATGGGATGCGAACCTCCGTTATCACACTCATACTCGCTTGTAAGACTAGATTGCCCGGTTGGACAAAAGGAGATAACATGGTGCACCATGCCCATCCGGGTGCCAGAGGTACACCCCGCTCGCAGCGCACACCATGTCGGCCAGCAACGGTGCGTCGACTCGTCTCGAAGCCATGATACACCACCCATGCCGGTTATTCGCCTGCCAGACGAAGGCTCCCCATGGCGACTGTGATGGAATTTACGAGTCCGGTAGGGGAGTTTCCGCTGGGAAGTGTGTTCGAGAACCTGCCGGGTGTGACCGTCGAACTGGAGCGATTGATTCCACACGAGACGCTGATTATCCCGTACTTCTGGGTGCGTGATGTAGAAACGGAGGATATCGAAGCTGCGTTCGAGGCACATTCCGGCGTGAGCAACATTCGAGTCGTCGATAGCGTCGAAGACGAGTATCTCATGCGTGCCGAGTGGGAGTCAGAGTACTTCGGCATCCTGAGTGCGCTTGCCAAGGCCAACGTCGTCGTGCTTTCCGGGATTGGAACGAAAGAGGAATGGCGGTTCGAGGTACGCGGTGAGAGTCAGGAGGCGCTCGCCGAGTTTCGGGAGTACTGCCAGGAAACCGACATTCCGATTGCGATCACCGCCGTCCACGCCATGCTTCCGATCCAGGGAGAGGGCTACGAGTTAACCGAGACCCAACGCGAGGCGCTGGTACTAGCCTACGAACGGGGGTACTTCGACAGCCCACGCGAGGTGTCGCTCGAAGAGATCGCCGACGAGCTCGGCATCACCCAGCAATCGCTCTCGTCACGCCTTCGACGCGGGCATCGACGCCTCATTAGAGCGACGCTCAGTAGTTCGGAGTGATCGTCCGGAGAGCTCCCCTCTATTAAACCCTCTGTATAATCAGTATACTTATTGAACCGACTCAGACGGCTAGATTCGGGTGAAATGGACGCAACGGTATCTGGAGTGGGAGTCGAAGCGGTCGAGCACTCTCGGGAATTTGGGGCTGTTCGCACGCAGTTCGATCAGGAGAAGACACCTGCGAGTATGGCTGTTATCGCAACGCTGGCAGATGTAAGAGACACTGATCCGGTTGATCTGACCCCGCTCCATTCCACTGTTGACCCCGACGCGTTAGATGCGCTCGTCCGAGTTCGCAACGGGACGAACGGAGACATTCACGTTACGTTCACGCACCAGGGGCACACAATAACCGTACACAGCTACGGTGTGATCACTATCACACCGGAACACGAACCCACAGTGGAGAACCACGAACCGGGGCGGGAAGATGACGTCTGAGGAGACCTCGCTTGCGTCGAAAGACGAATTAAACGCGGAGCTGAAAGCCCTCCTTCGCAGGGCCTACGAGAGTGGAATCGATGTGGAAGGCGGATTCGAATGTCGGAATGGGGCCGAACATCCTGACTGGGACGTGATCGTCACCGAAGTCGAAAAGAACGAGCATTCGGAGTGAACGACGGGGTACGGCGAGGAATGAAATCACCCTCTGTATGCAGCGAGGCACCCATGTCATCTACTGGTAATATCCAACGGGTCCGCCTCCCCATATGCCGTTTCCACTTCCACCGGGCCTACTGGTAGAAACTCGCCCGGTAGTGTTCCGGGTGTACATGTCCCGTCTAGCCGAGCAACGGCACTCCTAGGCGATGTCCCGGGACGTGTCGATGGAGACCTCCTCCACGAGGTCGAGTTTGATCACGTCGGAGGGTGCCCGGCCGCCCCGGAATTTCGGGATGGCCAGCCGGTTCTCCACGTCGTCGCCGTTGGTCCCGGTCTCCAGCTGGAAGACCACGTCGGCGAAGTGTTCTGTGGAGTCCCGGAGGCGTGGAATCTCGTGGCCGGTCAGACAATGAAGGACCGCCAACGACCCGGTGTTGAAGATGTGGTTTTGCAGGTCGTTCATGAAGTTGCGGAACCGGGATGGCGGTTCCTGGGTCTCCAGAACGTTCACCGGGTCGATGATGAGGTTCGAGGTCTCCGGGAGCGCGGAGACGAGTTTGCCGGCGTTGTCCAGCGGGGCCTCCCCCGGGATGTGCCGGACGGTCGGATCGCCGGTCTCGGTCGGCGAGTTGCTGATACTGTCGGAGACGGCTTCTTCGGAGCGGTCGAGAGAGAGGTACAGCGTGCCCCGCGTCGCGGTGAGTTCGTAGAGAAATAGCTCCGCCTGACTGGCCGGATCGGCACAGAGCGCGACGATACTGCCGGCCGGGATCCCGCCGTTGAGCTTCCGGTCGAGAACGTCGATCCCGGTCCGGAGCCGATTCTCCATGTCAGTACGAGTCAAGCGTACCCAGCAGATTAAATATTCCGTTGTTGAACCTTTCTTGCGACCCGCTCGTAGGCCGTACGAACTGGGTGTGTCGCGTAATCTCCACTCGAAACGTGGGGTATACATGCCGAAATCGGACAGTTCATCGCTGTGCGCGCTCGGTCGACCGGGACCGTGGCCGCGTCGTCGGTCGGACTGGTCTCGACCAGTACCGTGGCGAGTGGCGGTGCATCGAGTTCACGGGCTATCGCGGCGGTCTTGACCGCGTCACGGAGGGACGCAGCGCGTGGTGTCGAGACGATCAGTGTCCGATCAGCGTGCCGCAGCGGTCGGACTGCGTCGGTCATCGCGCCGGCGGGACAGTCGAGCAAGACAGTGCCGTCCCAGGCGCGCAGTCGGGGAACCACGGCGTCGAGGTCGTCCGTGTCGGCTCCAGTGGCGGGGAGAACCGCGATATCGGGATGCTCATCTGGGGCGCGGGCGACGGTCGCGGGGCGGCGGCCGTCGGCCACGGCGGCGAGACCGGGTTCGCGGGGGACGCCGGCGACGGAGTGGAGGTCGGGCATCTCCACGTCGGCGTCCACCAGTAGCGGGGAGCGACCGTCGTCGGCCAGCGCCCGCCCGAGTCGGTACGTCGTGGTCGTCTTCCCGCAGCCACCTTTCCCACCGGCGATCGCGAGCATGGGAGCAGGTGGTCCCGGCTTCCCTCAAGAACGTTCGCCGGCGGAGTTAGTCGACGACCTCGACTGCGTCCCCGACGTCGAGCCGGTTTCCACGATCCGAATCGGGAATCCGTGAGATGAGCATCAGCGTGTAGTAGTGATCGAACGCGTCGAAGTCGGCCCAGTCGGGGAACGTCTCCCGGCGCTTCTCGACGAATCGCTCGCGGAACTCCGGGATCGGGTCGCCGGTGTCGGGGTCTCGCTGGGGGACGACACAGCGGCCACAGGGCGTGACGCCCTCGAAGCGGACGCCTCCAACCTCGAAGGCGGGCGCGTCCGCGCCCACGAAGCGGTCTTCCCAGAACGCCGGTACGCCCGATATCTCGACGTTGGCGCGCAGGCGCCGACGCGCGCCGTCGACGGTCACGTCGTCGAACCACGACGCGAGTTCCGCCAGCGTGGCCGTGCTGACGACCGACGGCCCCATGTCGCGGCGGTCCACGAACCCGAGAGATTCGTCCCGCCGGAGGGTCAGGTCCGCGTCGAAGTACTCGCCGAACCACTCGGCGGCGGTCTCGCGGTCCGCTTCGAGGTCGAACTGTCGACTCTCGCCGTCCGGTGGATCGACCCGCAACGCACCGGTGTCCGGGTCGAACTCCGTGTCGAGATCGTGGACGCGGTCGGTCCGCTTGCCGTTGAGGACCTCGCCGTCCGCGTCGTAGAGCGCGAACTCGCGGTCGCGTTCCAGCGTCCCGCCGTCGAGTACCCCCGCACTTTCGACGTCGATACCGTCCAGCCCCTTCACCGGGTACACCCTGAGTCGTTCCAGACGAGCCATCTGTTCGAACGGCGGTCCCCGTTCACAATGAGTGTTCCTTCGAACGCCGTCCTCGGGTGGGATAAACGCGAGCGGATCCTTGCCGCAGTGGCCCGTTCCGGCTAACGGGAGATTCAAGGGGCCACGGGTCGCGGGTTCTCTCAATGCCCCAGGACCACATCATCAGCGCGAAACACCTCTCGCGTGCCGACATCGAGTCGGTACTGGATCGCGCGGCCGAGATCGCCGCCGATCCCGAGGCCGTGTCCGACCGGCACGCCGGGAAGTTGCTCGGAATGTTATTCTTCGAGCCGAGCACGCGCACGAAGATGAGTTTCACCGCGGCGATGAAACGGCTGGGCGGCGACATCGTCGACATGGGCCCGGTCGACCAGTCCAGCGTCAAGAAAGGCGAGAGCCTCGCCGACACCGTCCGCGTCGTCGAGGGCTACGCCGACGCCCTCGTGATGCGCCACCCGCTCGAAGGCTCGGCCAAGATGGCCAGCGAGTTCGTCGACGTTCCGCTGATCAACGCGGGCGACGGCGCCGGCCAGCACCCCACCCAGACCCTGCTCGACCTCTACACGATCCGGGAGTCGGCCGGCTTCGACGACCTGACCGTGGGGATCATGGGTGACCTGAAGTACGGTCGGACGGTCCACTCGCTGGCCCACGCGCTGACGAACTTCGACGCCCAGCAACACTTCGTCAGCCCCGAGAGCCTCAAACTGCCCCGGGGGGTCCGCTACGACCTCCACGAGCAGGGCGCGTCGATGCGGGAACACACGGAACTGGACGAGGTGCTGGACAGTCTCGACGTGCTGTACGTCACCCGGATTCAGGCCGAGCGATTCCCGGACGAGGACGAGTACCGCAAGGTCGCCGGGGAGTACCAGATCGACGCCGAGACGCTGGCGTCGGCCAAGGACGATCTGGTGGTGATGCACCCGCTGCCCCGCGTCGACGAGATCGCCTCGGACGTGGACGAGACCGATCACGCCCGCTACTTCCAGCAGGCACACAACGGGGTGCCGGTACGGATGGCACTGCTCGATCTCATCCTGGAGGGGAACCTATGACCGACGACCAACAGCTCCGCGTCAGCAAGATCAGTGAGGGAACGGTGATCGACCACGTCACGGGCGGGCAGGCGCTGAACGTCCTGGCGATCCTGGGCATCGACGGTTCCGGCGGCGAGGAGGTCTCCATCGGGATGAACGTCCCCTCCGAGCGCCTGGGCCGGAAGGACGTTGTGAAAGTCGAAGGCCGTGAACTGAGTCAGGACGAGGTGGACGTGCTCTCGCTGATCGCGCCCGCGGCGACGATCAACATCGTCCGGGACTACGACGTGATCGAGAAACACCGCGTCGAGCGACCCGGCGAGGTGGTCGGGGTCCTGCGATGTCCCAACCGCAACTGCATCACGACGAAGGACGAACCGGTCGATTCGCGCTTCGCCGTCCTCGAGGACGGCGTCCGATGTGCCTACTGCGATACGATCATCCGGGAGTCGATAGCCGATCACATCCACGTCGGCTGACGGAACCGACTGGGGTCCAGGCTTGCGCCGAAGATTGCGGTTCCCGGAACAATTATACCCTGACCGGACGTTTTCTTTCATGCAATGTCAACGAAGGTCAAGCTCGCCGCCGCCCTGGTCGCCATCGTCCTCGTGTACCGCTTCGCGGTTCAGGAGTGACTCGGCGACACTGACGTATCGCTAGCGAACCGCCCTGTCCCGACGGCTCGTCCCCGACGGGCTTTTCCCGGCCGCTGTGTACCCACAGATATGTACGGCGTCGTCACCCGCAACGAGGAAGAGCTGGCCTGGTCGGAGTTCGACCGTGCGTTCTACGAGGTCAAAGACGTCACCGGCCGGGCCGCCGAACCCGTCTCCGAGGGGATCAGCATGATCTCCTGTTTCGGCGACAACGCGGCCGCCGAGGGGAACCCCGACCTCGTCCCGGTCTCCGAGGACGGGCAACCGGCCACGCGGGAGCGCCGGTACTTCGACTGGGACTACGTCTGCCCCACCCGCGACGACTACCGCGAAGGGCTGCTCGAAATCGTCGATGACGCCGCCGCCGTGACGCCGGACGTGCGACTCGACGACGTTGGGTTTCCCCGCCCCGAGTACTGTCACTGCGACCGCTGTGAACGGCGCTTCGAGGCCAGCGAGTTCGACGACTGGTTCGCCTGGCGCGCCGACGTCATCACCGAGTTCGTCCGCGAGGCCCGCGAGCGCGTCCCCGGCGACCTCTACCTGACGCTGTATCCCGACCCCTACCCCGGCCACGTCCACGAGCGGGCCGGTCTCGACCTCGACGCCCTCGCCGAGTACGTCGACGAGTTCGTCGTCCCCATCTACGACATGGCCTACACGACGACCTACTGGCTGGAGATCATCGCCTCGGGCTTTTCCGACGCCCTCGAGAAGCCCTTCAGCGTCGAACTGTACGCCGTCGACGTGGACATCGACAACCTCATCGACGCAGCCGAAGTCGCCGCCGAGTACGGCGAGTCCGTCCTCTTCGGTTACGACGCGAGCAACGCCCGCGCGACGCTCAGACGCATGAACGCCGACCGTCGCGAAGGCGAGGAGTTCGGCGCTTAATCGTTCTGCACGACGTTCTCGAACGTCCGGTTACCGGCCGGCGTGACCGCCGTCGAGTAGAGAATGCCGCCGTCGTTCTGAATCTCCAACCCGTCCGACCCGCTGAGGGTGATCTCGAACTGGCTGACGATCGTCTCGTTCGTGGTGATCGTTCCCGGTTCGACCGTGCCGTTCCAGACCCGCCTGTCGGCGGTCCCGTTCTCCGTTCTGGTGTACAGTTCGTGTCTGAACCGGACGTTCTCCACCGACTCGTTGCCGGTGTTCGTGATCGTCGTGTTCACACGCCGGCAGGTCAGGCCGCACTCACTGCGACCGTGGATCGTGAAGTTCAGCGCGACGGTCCCGCTGTCGTTCGTCTGATCGTCCCCCGCAGGCGGTGCCACGTCGTCCCCGCTGCCCCCGCCCGGGACGAGTCCGAAGGCGAACGCTGCACCGACTGCCACCACGACGACCGCGCCGACGACGCCGGCGACGGCCGCCATCTGTGATCGTTCCATCCGTCCGTACAGGCACACGTGTCAGTTATAAAACTACTTCCGGTTACGGTGCGTCCAATCGGCGGCCGGTACGGCTTTTCGGGCCGATTACAGTGCCCGCTCGCGCCAGGTCAGCAGTTCCGCCCGGTCGCGGGTGTCTTCGGGGAGGTCGTTGAACCAACGTGCCTCCGAGATCTCGTCGTCCGGATCGGCGACTTCGAGGTCGGTCGTCTCCGCGCGGGCGGCGAACACGGGGAGGACGCCCCAGGCGTCGTGGCCGTCGCTGCGGAACGCGACCCGGGCGAGGATCCCCAGCCCCTCGTACTCGGCGTCGATACCGGCTTCTTCCTGAAGTTCGCGGCGCGCTCCCTCGCGGAAGGACTCGTCGGGACGGACCTCGCCGCCGGGGACGACCCACATGTCGACGCCCTCGTGGCGGACCAGCAGGAGGTCGCCTGACTCCCGGTAGACGAGCGTGTGCGCGCCGTAAGGGAGGCCGTTCTCCCGGATGCGGTCGGCGACGGTGCGGAAGCGCGACCGGGAGACAGTGCGTGTGCGCTCGTACTCGACGTAGTTCTCGTGGTCGCTGGCGAGGCGGTGATACGTCTGTTCGGCCCGCTGGTCGGCCTCGTCGGCGAGATACCACAGGTTGTCGACGGCCGTCATCGTGCCGCTGCTGGGTGGCGTGGCGTTTGCACGCGATACGGAGGGGCGACGAAAGAGTGCGAACGGTCGACCATGTCGACGTATTTCACACGAGCCAGCAATAATTCTTCGACACGCCCGGGGTTTGGTTTCGGACGCTCGCGTTACCCGAGGTGGTCACGAATCAGTCCCTTTTTAGGCCGGCGTGCGTAGCTTTCGGGTATGAGTTTCGAGGAAGACGACACCGTCATTCTGCACGACGAACACAGCGAACACGACGGCGAGGAGGGCGTGATCACGCAGGTCATGGAGACGATGTTCGGCGACGCCAACTACACCGTCAGCTTCGACGACGGGCAGGAGGCCGGTATCTCCGAGGACGCGCTCGAAGCCGTCGAAGACGCCGACGAGGAGTAACGTAGCCGTGCCGTCGGTCCCCTTCCACTACGTCGACCTCCGCGCGTTCTGTTACGCCACGGAAGACGAGAAACGCGTCGAGGAAGCGCTCCGTACCTTTCTGCCCGAAGAGGCCGAGATCGAGCGCACGACCTCGGAAGGGCACCACGGCGACCGTATCGTCGTCCTCTCGGCCCGGGTCGAACGGGCCGACGAGATGCGCCACGTGCTGGACCGCCTGAGCGACCTCGACACCGCCCAGCAGCTGGCCGACGAACTCGACGAGCGCGTCGACGACAACTGCTCGCTGTTTCTCAGACTCGACAAGCAGGCCGCCTTCGGGGGCGACGCGCGACTGGGCGACGGTATCACCGTCCGATCCAAGGTCGAGGCCTACCCCGCGACGAAGGAGAAAGCGGTCGAGAACGCTCGCGAGGCACTGGAGACGTTCATCGCGGAGGAGTGATGTACGAGGGCGTCCACGCGCGACCGGACGGGGAGAGCACCCTCGCGCGGATGGCCCTCACGGCCGCCGAATACGGCTTTTCGGGCATCGTCGTCCGCAACCACGGCGATCAGCCCTGTGACGCGGACCGCGAGGAGATCGCCGAGACCTACGGGATCGACGTGGTCGACGGCGTCGAGGTCCGGGCCGACGATCCCTCCCGCGCGAGTGGCTTCGTCGGCAACTACCGCGACGAGAAGACGGTGGTCTGCGTCCACGGCGGCGACGACCGCCTCAATCGCTTCGCCGTGGAACAGCCGGCGGTCGACGTGCTCGCCCACCCGATGGACGGTGGCGACTTCAACCACGTCCTCGCCAAGGAAGCCGCGAGAAACGGCGTCCGGATCGAGTTCTCGCTCGCCCGCGTGCTGCGCGAACAGGGCGGCACCCGCGTCCGGGCGATTCAGGACCTCCGGAAGCTCCGGGAGATGGTCGAGACCTACGACGTGCCCTACGTCGTGAGCGTCGACCCGACCAGTCACCTCCAGTTGCGCGCCCCCCGGGACCTCCGGGCCGTCGGCGAGGTGATCGGCTTCTCGGCCGAGCAGGTAGAGCGGGGGCTCGAAGAGTGGGGTCAGCTGGCCGAGCGCAACCGCGAGCGACAGTCCGACCGGTACGTGGAACCGGGGGTTCGACTCGGGGAGTACGAGGGCGGCGACGGGAACGAGAACGGGTAGTCCTACTCGTCCCCGTCGTCGATCTCTATGGTGACCGCGTCCCGCTCGTCGCGGGTGGGGATCGAGGTCTCGTAGATGTTCTCCAGGGCCGTCCCGGCGTGGGCGACGAGCATCTCCAGCAGGGAGCGAGTTTCCTCGGTCACGGCGGTGTCGCCCCGGTCCAGCGCGACCATCGCCGTCGTCGCGCTGTCGGTCTCGGCGACGAGGATCGTCACGACGCGCTCGACGTCCTCGGGGAGTCCCGCGGGGAGGTCGTCCTCGTGGGTGACGACGGTCGCGGCCTCCGCGCCGGCGGCCAGGCCGGCGAGTTCGGCGATAGTCGCTTCGTCGACGCCGGCGATGGTGCTCTCGACGAGCGTGGCGAACCCACCCCGGCGCTCGACGAAGGCCACGTCGTGGAACTCGACGAGCGTGATGGCGGCCTCGACACAGAGGGTGCTCACCGCGTCCATCGTGTCTGACTCGTTGAGGGCGCGGCCGTAGTGGTTCGTGTCGGCGGCGCGGTTGGCGAACGTCTCGATCCGGTCGCGCTGGCGTTTCAGCTCTGCCCTGTCGATCCGACTGCGCACGTCGTAGATGCCGACGAGCACACCCGCCAGCGTCCCGGCGGTGACGTTGTCCACGGCGACGTAGGGCGCTGCATCGAAGGCGTCGAACGTCTCGGTGGCGACGTTCAGCGAGAAGAGGATCAACGCGGTGATCGCGGCGAAGGCGACGGCGCTCCCGACGACCCACGCGCCGACGACGGTCCCGTACTCGACGTACTCGGGACTCCGGGCGACCCAGACGCCGGCGAAGGTGATCGCGGCCGCCATCGCCAGAAAGGGGAGCAGATCGACGGCGAACCCGACCGTGGTCGACGTGCGGACCATCGCCTGGGCGATCTGGACGGCGGCCAGCAGGAGCCCGACGGCGGCGATCGCAGCCCCCTGGAGCCGTCGTTGCATAGTCGACAATGACTGTCACGGTAATTGGCTCTATGGGTCGTTTTCGTCGCTGACTCGCGCGAACCAGGGGACCGGATCCGAATCGCGCGGGTCGGGCGTGTGATTTATACTCGCTGGGTCACCCCTTTTTGTATGGAAGGGTACGACGAACTCGTCTCGTCGCTGACGCCCCGGCAGGAGAGCGACTCGGTCACCATCCACCAGAACACGGTCGGACTCGCCTGTCCTGCCTGTGAGGAACCGTTCGACAACCTGATCGTCTGCAAAGACGAGTACAACTCGCTGGAACTGGACTTCGCGATGGACCTCTGCACCGCGACCCACGACGGCAACCCGCTGCTTTTCACCCACAAACACTGATCGACGCCGGGACTGGACCGCCGCAACCGGTCAGTCCTCGACCATCCGCGACCCGCCCGGCGGCAGGAACTCCTGAATCAGGTCCGGGCTGGCGACCGACCGGACGAACGACTCGTCCGCGAACCGCTCCTTGAGCTCACGGTAGCACATCTTGGCCATGTCGTTCTGTGCGTACCGACCCGGTTCGAGTTCGATGCTGGTCTCGACCGTCGGCTCGATGGCGGCCGGCGGCCCGCCGATGACTCGCGTGTCCGGTTCGCACTTGATGCCGACGGCGACGCTCGCTGCCACGTCCTCGAAGTAGGTGCGGTCGCCCCGCACCGCGAAGCCGCCCTTCTCCAGGTACTCGCCGCTCTCGGGCGTCTTCGACACCTGATCGGGGTCGACCATGTACACGTCGTCGGCGTACTTGCCTTCCTTCCAGACCGAGGAATAGGAGAGCGCGAACTGTGCGGCTTCTTGGAGTGTGGACTCGGGGAAGTCCACGTCTCTCGACGGTTCGCTCGGCCCGGTCGCCTTCAGGATGGTCACCGGGCCGCCGTGGGCCTGAGCGTGGAAGAACTTGTCACCGCCGTCCATGTACTTCTTGACGAGTTCCTCGTTCTGGTCGGCGTTGCGCCCGCCGATGACGAGGAAGTCGTCGCTGGTGTGGAACCAGCGGTACTCCTCGTACCAGTGTTCGGAGGCGCGGACGGGGATCGACGCCCGCGAGAGCCAGTCCACGTCCTCGGTGTCCTCCTCGTCATCGTCGGACTCCTCGCCGCCTGCTCCGTCGCCTTCGTCGCCGTCGGCGGCGTCCCACTCCTCGCGTCGCTGCTTGACGGCTTCGAGGTCCTCGCGAGTGTTCTCGATGGCCGCCTGCGCGCCCTCCTTTTTCTCCTCGATGCGTTTGGCCTCGGTGTAGTGTTCGTCGGCGTTCTTCTCGACGCCCACGCTCGCGTCCACGTCGATTCGGTGGTCGTCGAGTTCGATAGTGACGATGCCCTCGCTGCCGTCGACGCCGACGACGGCCGCGGCGGCCTCGATCCCGCGGTCGGCCCCCTCGTCGAACTTGGCCTCGATGGCGTCCCAGGACACGTCTTCCTCGCGTGCCTGCTGGACCGTCGAGAGGATATCGTCGACCAGATCGTACTCGGCGTACAGCAGTTCCGCCTTCTCGCGTTCGGCCTCGGCCTGGGCCTCGAAGTCCTCGATGGCTCCCTGCTGTTGCTCGATGATCCGTTTCTGCTTCTCGATCTCGCTCTCGAAGTCCGGGCGGTCGCGCCCGCCGCCGTCCTCGGGGCCGGTCTCCGGTTCGGCCTCCCAGTTGGTGTAGTAGTCGTCGAGCGCCGCGGTGAACGTCTCGAACGCGTCGCTGGGCAAGTCCTCGTGCTCGGCCATCGGAATCGGCGTCGCGTCGACGCGGAGGCCGCGGTCGGAATCGTCGTCGCCATCGTCACCGTCTCCATCCTCGCCGTCCTCGCCTCCCTCGTAGTAGACCCGGGGGTCGAGGTCGGCAGCGGCCAGTCGCTCGCGGAGGTCCTCGATGGTCGAAAAGAGGGCGCGGTACTCTTCCTCGCCGGCCTCGGCGATGTCCATCGTCTTCTCGACGCCGGCGCGGGTACAGAGTTCCTCGCCCCAGAAGCCGCCGAAGTCCAGCTGGGTCGCAAGCGTCCGCACCACGTCGGTGTCCGAGTCCTCCATCTGGTCGGCGAAGGCCTCGTACTCGGCTTCGAGCGGGTTGAAACGGGAGGAGGGGAACTCGTATGGCGACCCGGGCGCGACGGTTCGAGATTTCAGGCGCACGGTGTCGAGACAGTCGACGACCTCGCCTTCTCCGTCGAGGACGGCGACGTTGCCGTCGCCGAACAGTTCCGCCACGACGGTCGTGTCCTCGTCGCCGCGCTCGAACTCGAGCGTGACGATCCGGTCGAAGCCGTACTGCTCGACGCCGACCAGATCCGCCCCGGAGAGGCGGTTCCGGAGCATCATCGCGAAGTTCGGTGGCCGACCCGGCGCGTCGGGGACGTTCTCGGCGTCGGCGACCCTGAGGTGTTTGGTCTCGCCGATGTCCAGTAGCAACTCGACGCGTCCCCGGTCGAAATCGCGCATCCGGAACCGGACGAGGCCGTCGTCGTAGAGGTAGACCTTGTCGACTTTCGCGCCCTCGTAGTCCCCGAGTTCGCCACAGAGCGCCGCGAGGTCGACGCTCGTCAGCTCCCGCTTGCGGTCCATATCCTCCGGTCCGCCGGCCTCGCAAAGAGGGTGTCGTTCGGTCGCGAAAAACGGTTCGTAGCGTGAGGCCGCCGTCAGGCACTCGGGCCCTGACGCGGCCGATCACCGTTCGTCTCGACGTCGTCGGCCGGTTCCGCCGGCTCCTCGCCACCGAGGGCGCTCTTCAGCAGCCAGATCGACGCCGGGATCAGCAGGAAGAACGCTGCCAGGCCGATGAAGGTCACCAGTACTGCGTCTTGTACCATACCCGAGAATACGTCAAGCGTGAACAAGAAAGTGGCCCCGATCTCCAGAATCTGGGAATCAGGGTGAGCCGCGGTCTCAGTCCGTGGCTTCCTTGTAGTCGTTGACCAGTTCCTGCATCGACTCCTTGGCGTCACCGAAGAGCATGCTCGTGTCGTCCTGGGCGAACAGCGGGTTGGGGATGCCCGAGAACCCAGGGCTCAGGCTCCGCTTGTTGACGATCACCTGATTGGCCTCGTCGACGTTCAGGACGGGCATCCCCGAGATGGGGCTGCCGTCGTCCTCGTTGGCCCGCGGGTTCACCACGTCGTTGGCCCCGGTGACGATCACCACGTCGGTCCGGGAGAAGGTCGGGTTGACCTCCTCCAGTTCGCGCATCTTCTCGTAGGGCACGTCGGCCTCCGCGAGCAGCGCGTTCATGTGGCCGGGCATCCGGCCGGCGACGGGGTGGATGCCGAACTCCACGTCGACGTCGTGCTCGTCGAGCAGGTCGACCAGTTCCGCGACGGCGTGCTGGGCCTGTGCGACCGCCATCCCGTAGCCGGGGACGACCACGACCCGGCTCGCAGTTTCCAGGAGCATCACGACCTCCTCGGTCGAGGTCTCCTGAATCTGCCCCTCGTAGATGTCCTCCATGTCCTCGCTGTCGCCGTCGTCGCCGCCCAGTCCGCCGAAGAAGACGTTGGCCAGCGAGCGGTTCATCGACTCGCACATGATGACGGTGAGGATCATCCCCGAGGCACCGACGAGCGTCCCGGCGACGATCAGCGCTGTATTCCCGAGCACGAACCCCGTCGTCGCCGCTGCCAGCCCGGAGTAGGAGTTCAGCAGGGCGATGACGACGGGCATGTCCGCGCCGCCGATGGGCACGACGAGGAAGATACCGAGGATCGACGCGGCCGCGACCAGCACCCAGTAGGAGGGGATCCACGGCGCGATCGGCGAGTTACCGAGCGCGTCGGGCTGGACGACGAGGACGAGCCCTGCGACCACGGCGGCCGCGAGGAAGAGTCCCTTGATCGCGTGGCCCACGTTCGTGCTCACGGGTGAATCGCCGACGAACCCGTGGAGTTTGCCCGCGGCGACGAGGCTCCCCCAGAAGGTGACCGAGCCGATGAGGCCGGCGATGGCCGCCGTCGCCGTCAGGTCGATCGGGAGCGGGGCGACGGCGCTGGCCCCATCGTAGGTGTCGATCAGTTCTGCGCCGGCGACCAGCGCCGACGCGCCCCCGCCGAAGCCGTTGAACAGCCCCACGAGCTGGGGCATCTCGGTGGTCTCGACCGAGACAGCGAGCCAGACGCCGACACCGCCACCGACCAGCAGCCCGGCCGCGAGGAGTAGCGGTGAGACGATGTCGAACCACAGGACGGTGACGATCACGGCCAGGAACATCCCCGTGGCCGAGATCGCGTTCCCGCGGGTCGCCGTCCGCGGATGGGTCATGTCCCGGAGCCCCTGAATGAACAGGATGCCGGCGATCAGGTAGGCCACCTGGAGCGCCGCGTCGGGCAACACCTGTGCGAGCGGTCCCGCCATCAGTTACCACCTCGGAACTGATCGAGCATGAAGTGACTCACCAGATACCCACCGACGACGTTGATCGTTGCCATGACGACCGCAAGGAAGCCGAGCGCGGTCGCGAGGGTCGTCTCTCCAGACCCGGCGACGACGACCGAGCCCAGCAGCGTGATGCCCGAAATCGCGTTCGCGCCGGACATCAACGGCGTGTGCAGGTTCGTCGGAATCTTCGTGATGATCTCGTAGCCGACGAACGCCGCCAGCACGAACAGCGTGAGGTTCTGGACGAACAGTTCCAGTGCTGACAGTTCAGTCGCCATCGTCGTCACCTCCTTCCGAATCGTCGGCGGCATCGCCGTCGTCGCCGCCCCCGCCACCGTCGTCGAGATGTGGATTACGGACCGTTCCGTCGTGGACGAGCAGCGTCGAGTCGACGATCTCGTCTTCGAGGTCGACGTCGAGTTCGCCGTCCTCGTCGACCAGATTGTCGAGGAAGTTCCCCAGGTTGTTCGCGTACTGCTGGCTCGCGGTCGTGCTGACCCGTGAGGGCAGGTCTGTCGGGCCGTGGACCCGGACGCCGTCGACCTCGACAGTCTCACCGGCTTCGGTCGGTTCGCAGTTCCCGCCGGTCTCTGCTGCGAGGTCGACGATCACCGACCCCGCGTCCATGTCTTCGATCATCTCCGTCGTGACGATCTCCGGTGCCGGGCGGCCGGGAATGGCGGCCGTCGTGATCAGCACGTCCGACTCCGGGACGACCCGCTGCATCTGTTTTCGCTGTTCCGCGTAGAACTCCTCGCCCATTTCGACGGCGTAGCCTTCCTCGTCCCCCGACCCTTCAGTCGGGAGTTCGAGTTCGACGAAGTCGGCGCCGAGACTCTCGACCTCGCGTTTGACTTCGAGGCGCACGTCGTGGCCGCGGGTGCTGGCCCCCAGACGTTCGGCCGTTGCGATGGCCTTCAACCCGGCCACGCCCGCGCCGATGACGAACACCTCCGCAGGCTGGATCGTCCCCGCGGCGGTCATCTCCATCGGGAACATCTTGGGCAACTCCTCGGCGGCCATCAGTGTCGCCTGATAGCCACCGAGGCTCGCCTGCGAGGACAGCGCGTCCATGCTCTGGGCGCGACTGATCCGGGGCATCAACTCCAGCGCGAACGCGCTGACGCCCCTGCTGGCCAGTTCGTCGACCGTCTCGTCAGCTACCTCGTACGGCCCGAGCAGTCCGACGACGATCTGGTCCTCGCGGTAGGGATCGGTTTCCGTCTCGGTCGCGCCGAGACCCCGGACCTGAAAGAGCACGTCGGCCCGGTCGAACACGGCCCTGCGGTCGTCGATTATCTCACAGCCGACCGCTTCGTAGGCGTCGTCGGCGAAGTTGGCTCCTGCCCCCGCGCCGGCGGCCACACAGACCTCGTGACCGTCCTCGACGAAATCTTCGGCGACCGACGGCGTCAGTGCGACGCGTCGCTCGCCGTCTGCCGTCTCGGTCGGAACGCCGACGATCACAGCGAATACACCCTCCCACACTGCATCGTCGATTTCTGGTCACCGACTGAAACGACCGATTCCTGTCCATGCACCTGCCGTGCTATGTCGTGGCGTACCCCTAATGCCATTGACGTACACGATTTTTGGCAACTACTTAAATGCCAGTCACAAAACCCAGAAATCTGAGGTATTTTCGAAGAAGTTCGAGACTGGACTCTCAGCGTCGGTCGGTGATGCGCTCGCCGGTCTCCAGTCCGTTCCGGAGGGCGGCGTGGACGCGGGCCTCGCCGGCCACCCAGTCGCCCGCGAGGTAGAGGCCGTGTTCGGCCGCCCGATCGACGGTCCCGGCGTCGACGCCGTCGTCGGCCAGTGCGTAGCGCCAGTGCTGGGTGTCCGTCCAGTCCGGATCCGCCAGTCGCTCGTCGTCGAGCAGCTCGGCGACCCGTTCGGCGGCGGTCGCGGTGATCGCGCCGTCGGCGTCGTCGTAGTGATCCACCGACCAGTCGGGGCTCATCTGGGCGATCAGCAGGCTCTCGCCGTCGGGGACGTGCCCGTCCTTGCACTCCTCGCGGGAGACCCACCCCACGTCGTGGTCGTCGTCGGTGTTGACGAGCGCGTAGTAGGGCTGGTCCAGTTCGAAGGGATAGTGGAGGACGGCGGAGACGATGGTTCGATAGGGTATCACGGCGACAGCCTCGCGGAGTTCCCGGCAGAGCCGGTGTTCCCAGTTCGCCGAGCCCAGCAGGTCCGCCGTCTGGGGGGCCGGCGGCGTGAGCAAGACGGCGTCGAAGTGTCCCAGATCCTCGTGATCGGTGTCGTAGAGCCGCCAGCCGTCGTTCTCGCGGACGGGTTCGGAGATGCGGACACCGTTCTCGACCGACGCGTCGGTCGCTCCGAACAGCCGTTTCGCCAGCTGAGTGATTCCCGTTTCGTAGGTCCACTTGTGGTCGTCGGCGTCCCGTCCCTCCGAAATCTCCCCGTCGGCGTCGAACACCCAGACCGGCTCCGCGATGTCGACCAGTCCCTCGGTGTCGAGGCCGTCGGTCACCAGTTCGGTCACCCGCTCGTCGTCGGCCTTGACGTAGTTGGCCCCGTGGTCGTACCGACAGCCCTCGCGGCGACGCGTCGCGGCGCGACCACAGACACCCCCGCTCTTCTCGAAGACGGTGACCGACGCGTCGGCGTCGGCGAGCGCGTAGGCGGCACCCGCGCCCGCCGCGCCGGCCCCGACGATAGCGATGTCGTCAGCCATACTCCTCGTTCGGGTGCGAGGGTCAAAGTACCCCCTGCCGTCGGCCCCGTATCAACCGCTCGCCCGCTGTCGGGAGCTTCATTGTTCTGCGGTGGGGAGATGCGGGCATGCGTCGCAGAATCTACCTGATCGCCGGCGTCGTCCTGGCGCTGACCTCGTTCCCGGCGCTGCTGGTCGGCGTCACGCAGGGCGTCTACGACGCCGTTGGCACCCTGTTGCTCGGGACCGGTGGTCTCCTGTTCGTCGTCGCGGCCCGCCGCGACGAAGTCGACGTGGGCGACTGGACGCTCTCCTGGCACCAGTTCGTCGGCGGCGCGGATGTCACCCTCGGGCTAGGCTTTCCCCTCACACTGTTGAACCCCGTTCTGGAGGGAACCGCCACGTCGATGGACTACACGTTCCTCGTCGCCGGTGTCGTCGGTGGCCTCGTCCTCGTGTTCATCGGCGTCGACGTACTGCGCGGCAGTCGCTACGTCTCGCTCGGTAGCGACGAGGAATCCGCGCTCTGAGTCAGAGTCGCTTCGACACGTACGGCCCGTCCTGATAATAGTCCAGTTTCTCCCGGTAGTACTGCCGGACGCCGATCCCCGAGAGGACCGATAGTTTCTCGAAGCCGTTCTCGACCGCCAGTTGCTCGGCCCGCTCCAGCAGCCGCCGGCCGTAGCCGCGGTGCTGGTGCTGGTCGGCCTCGCTCTGCTGACCGACCCCCACTTGGCTTCCGTAGACGTGGAGTTCCCGCACCAGCGCGGCGTTTTCCAGTTCCTTCCTGACGGGATCGTTCGGGAACCGCACCCGACAGAAGCCGATCAGGAGGTCCTTCTCGGGGTCCTCGAAGGAGAGGAAGTGTTCGGTGCCGCCGCCGGCCTCGTAGGTCAGTTCCTGCAGTTCGACGTCCTCGGGTTCCTCGTCGTTCATCCCGACCTCCCGGCACCGGATGCAGTCGCAGGTCCAGCCGTGCTCGTCCATCCGCTGGCGCGCGAGTTGCCGGAGGTTGGACTTCCAGACGCCGCCCTCGATGAAGTCCGCAGGGATGTCCCGCTGGACGCGCTGGAGCCGGGTGTACTTCGGAATCATCGACTTGATCTCCGCGACGAGTTCGGCGGCCTCCTCGTTCCCGAGGGGGTCGAAGTCGCCGCGGTGGTACATGTCGTAGGTCGCCGTGCCCTCGACGATCAGCGTCGGGTAGATCTTGAGGTAGTCGGGCCGCCACTCCGACTCCTCGAAGATCCGGCGGAAATCTTCGAGGCACATCTCCTTGCTCATCCCGGGCTGGCCGGGCATCATGTGGAAGCCGACCTTGAACCCCGAGTCCCGCAGCCGGCGGTTGGCGTCGATGGAGTCCTGCACGCCGTGGCCGCGGTGCATCTCGCGGTTGATCCGCTCGAAGGTGGTCTGGACGCCGACCTCGACCTTCGTCCCACCGAGATCGAGCATCCGGTCGATCTGCTCGGGATCACACCAGTCGGGCTTGGTCTCGAAGGTGGTCGCGATGTTGCGCACGTCACCGGTCTCGTTCTCGGCGATGACGTCTTCGAGGTAGCTGAACTCTTGCTCCTGGGGATCCTCGGCGAAGCTCTCGCCCTCGGCGGGTTCGGGCTGGGCCGCGGCGTCGTAGTCGTTCATCGCCTCCAGCGCGCGCTTGACGAACCACTCCTGGTAGTCGTGGGAGCGGGCGGTCATCGTCCCGCCCATCAGGATGAGTTCGACCTTGTCGACGGGGTGACCGATCTCTCGGAGTTGTTCCAGTCGGAGCGTGACCTGGCCGTAGGGATCGTAGTCGTTTTGCTTCCCACGGGCCGCCGCGGGCTCGTGACCGGTGTAGCTCTGGGCGCTCGAGAACTCCGAGTCGGGGCCGCCCGGGCAGTAGAGACACTTCCCGTGGGGACACCGCTCGGGCGAGGTCATGATCGCGACGGGGGAGACGCCCGACGCCGTCCGGACGGGCTTGCGCTGGAGGACTTCCTCTAACTCCTCCCGGCGTTCGAGCGGGGCGTAGTCGAGCAACTCGGAGTTTTTCGGAACCTTCGGCGAGGAGAAGTCCGAACAGACCTCTAACTTGGCCTGCTCGACCTCGTCGCGTTCCAGGTCGCCCGCGAGAATCCGCTGGACCAGCTCCTCACAGACCTGCTCGAACGCCTCCGTCTCGGTGGGGTCGGTCGTCTCCGTGCTCATTGCCGCTTGGAGAGTACTGGACGCGTCGCGAGAATAAGGGTGTCGCCTCGGGCTACCGAGCGGTTCACTCCGGCGTGACGGTCCGGGGAAAGCAGGTGGCGAGTTCCATTCCCCGGGCGTACTCGACGCGACCGTCGGGACGGACGACGATAGTCCGCCACGACTCGGTGCAGTCGAACCAGTCGCGGTCCACCGTCACCGTGTAGCCCCGGCTCTCAGCCGTGCCGACGACCACCGTGTACCGATCCGGCCGAGCGAGGGTCACCTCGACGTATCGACTCGCCGGAACCGTCGGCCGCCAGTCGAGGACGCGACCGAGTGCGTCACCGTGGATCGTCACGTCGAGCGTCCGCTCCGGACCGTCGTTCCAGAGCAGTAACTGCCGCGGACGGTTGTACTCAGCGTGTGTCACGTGGGACCGATCCCCGACCGACCGGGTCGCGACCGGCTGCTCGTCGAACGAGACAGTGTCCTCTCTCCCGATATCGTCGTCGAGGTTAGCTGTACGCGTGGCATTTATCGTGTCCGGTCGGGAATCGATCGGCGAGGACGGCAGTGGCTCGCTCCGCAATTCGGCCGTTTCGCTCTGGGCGTTACACCCCGCGAACGGAACGACGGTGCTGGCGAAGAGGGCGAGGACCTGACGGCGACGCATATTTCGGCCGACTCCAGCCCGGAAGTTGAACGCTTTGATATATTCCAGTCGACACGAACTGGACCTGGTTATTCGGCGTCGAAATCGCCGGGTTTGGGCGTCCGATACTGTGTCGGACTGCGGTCACAGAGTTCGAGCGTCGATACACTGCTGTACTCGACACGGCCACCGGGACGGACTACGACGGTCGTCCCGGAGCTGTTGCAGTCGAACGTCGGTCTCCGAATCGGGTGCCAGAACCACGTGTCGTCCACGGTGTCGACGTGGAGGGCCACGAGGTACTGATCGGCCTGCGCGAACTCGACGGTGACGTACTCCCCGCCATCCAGTTCGCCCCGCCAGTCGAGGACGGTCCCGTGTTCCAGCCCGGTGATCTCCAGTCCGAATGCACAGCCGGACCGGTCGTTCCACAGCGAGAGGCTGTGCTGGCCGGTGTAGTAGGGGCCCCGTTCGGCGCTCGGATCGCCGGCCGTCAGCGTTTCGACCGGGTCCCGGTCCGCCAGTCCGGCCGAGACCCATCCGCACGGTATTTGGGCACCTGGCGGTCGTGC
Organism: Halorientalis sp. IM1011; assembly: GCF_001989615.1. NCBI lineage: Archaea > Methanobacteriati > Methanobacteriota > Halobacteria > Halobacteriales > Haloarculaceae > Halorientalis > Halorientalis sp. IM1011. The sequence goes on from NZ_CP019067.1 coordinate 3,141,510, forward strand.
GCTGGCTCCGTTGCCGCAGCTGAGCGACCCTCAGCGGTCGCCGATCAGGTAGCCACCGGCGAGCAGTCCCAGGAACTAACGGCGGCGGTGCATGGATACAGAGACACCACTCCTGGATCTGAAAGGTACGTGAGTGGCAGGTTCGGGTCGTTCACTCGTTCGGATCCCGTTCGGCGAGCGAACTGTACCGTACTTTGCCGTCCTCGTCGACCACTACATCTGTCACGGCGGCGTCGCGGTCGAACCACGCCGGGTCGACGGTTATCTCGTACAGCAGATCGCCGTCCCCGACAGCGACGGTGTACGCGTCGGCCTGTTCGAGTTCCACCCTGAGCGGTCGGTCTGGATAGACGCGACGCTCGGTCTCGAACAGGTGCCCGCGGCCGGCCGACTCGATCGACACGGTCAGGAATCGCGTCGGCCCCTCGTTCCATATCGTGACGCCGTGGGAGCCACTACAGTCTTCGGTCTCGGCGACCGTGATGGTCTCGAAGGGGGGCACTGTCCCGGTCTCGATGGGGGCGTGTGCGGCCGTCGCCGGTTGTCGGACCGACGACGGCGGTGTCGCGAGTCCGTTCGACCGCAACCGCGCCCAAAGCCGATCGAGGCACTGCGGCAGGTGGGCGAGCGAGTGGGGGAGGCTACCGGACGAAGACTCGCGTGTCATCGAGTGGTGATACACGTCGGTCGACCTTCGTTATACATCGGCAAAAAGGCGCAAACGGACGAAACCGGGCGAAACGAATGGAACGGGCGGGTCGTGAGTCTCCCTCGATCAGGCCACGTCGGCGACCGCTTCCAGCACGGCGTCGAGCACGGCGTCGCGCTCGCCCGAGAGGAATTCGAGACAGCCGTCCCGGGTGCTCTTTGCCTGCAGGCCGGCGTCCGGCGCTTCCTCGGCGGCGGTCGCGGCGACGGCGCGCACGTCCAGCGCCGTCGTCGAGCGCAGGTAGAGTTCGTCCTCGGCGAGTCCGACGACCACGTCCACGTCGTCGCGGTGTCGGCGGAACAGTTCGTCCAGCAGCAGGTTCGTCGGCGGGAACTCGTACCGGTGGGCGAAGGCGTCGGTGTCCAGCACGGCGACCGAAATCCCGTCGACTTCGCGGCGTTCGAGGTTGGCCTCGGCCGTCTCGATCTCCGCGTCGAGTTTCGTCCGGAACTGCTCGCTGACGTGGCCGGCCAGGCCGCGCTCGTCGTCGGTCTCCGGGAAGAGGAGATCGGCGATCAACTCGCGTTTGTCCTCGTAGGACTGGTAGTAGGCCTCCAGCGCGATGGCCTCACGGATCTCGCGGGTGGCGTCGGCGTCGTAGCCGGTCGATTCGGCCAGGTCGACGTAGGATTCGGGCGTGTCCTCCCAGAAGCTCACGGCGGGGAGGTGACCGATCTCCTCGCGCACGTCGTCGTCGACGTGGGCGGCGACGGTCGCCGCGATGGCGCTCGCCGTCGTCGTGGCGTCGGCGTCGGTGAGCGAGGGCGAGACGAGCGTGTCGACGGCGTCACCGACCTCGGGGTCGGCCTCGGCGGAGTCGAGCACCAGGCGGTCGGCGTCGTAGATCGACAGCAGGTCGAAGCCGTCGAGCGACTCCCGGGTCGCGCCCGCGGCGACGAACACGAACAGCGGGAGTTTCTCGTCGTGACGCTCGCGGTTGTCGAGCATGCCGGTCACGTCCTGCGTGGCGTCCTGCATGTCGTAGACGCCGTCCTCCAGCGGCCGGCGGTCGAAGTAGTGGTACTCGGCGTCGGCCGCGCCGTGCTGGTCGCGGACCAGCGGGAGCGTCGCGCGCTCGATGGCCACGCCGCCGACGTAGCCGTCGACGGTCGCGTTGTGCCGGACGACGACCGGTCGATCTTCGAGCACGGCGCGCCGGATGGCGGTCGCAGCCTCGCGCACGCCGTCGATGACGGCGTCGACGGCCGGGTCGTCGGCCAGCGGTTCGACGTCCTCGGGACGGGCGCGCTCGGTCAGCGCGTCGGCCATCCGCTGGGAGACGGCGTCGTGTTCGTCGTCTTCGAGGACGAGCAGTGCCTCCGTCTCGACCTGCAGTTCCCCGCGGCGACGGCGGACCTCGCCGTCGAGTCTGACCAGATCGCCCTCTTCGACCTCGGGGTAAGCCCGGACGCCGGCCTCCTCGAACGCGGCGCAGTCGACGACGCCCGTCTCGTCACGGAGCTCGAAGACCGTCGGGCCGCTGGTCTGGCGGATGTCGGCGATCTCGCCCTCGATGCGAACGTCGTCACCGACGCGGTCGGACAGCGTGTCGACGGCGACCTGCGTGAGTTCGACGCTCGTCGTCTCTTCGTCCGTACTCTCCGGTTCGGCTTCGACGACTGCGGCGCCGCCCGAGCCACCGCTGTCGGCGGTCCGGGTGTCGGAATCGGTGTCTGTGGTTCCGCTCTCGTCTGTCTCCGTGTCGCCGCCGTCGGTCGGGGAACCGGTACGGCCGGCCTCCCGTGTGTCGTCGTTCCCGCTCTCGTCGGGGACCTCGCCGACCGTGTGGCGAACCGGCCCGTCGTCGCCGTCGTCGTCGCTGTCGTCGTCTCCCTCGACGTCTTCTTTCAGCAGGGCGAAATCTTCGTCGGGGTCGTCGATCAGCGTGCCGCGGAACTCCCGTTCGGACTGGCGGATCGACCACCCGAGGTCGATGTTCCCGTTGTCGCGGACGTTCTTGACCTGGACGTAGACGGTGTCACCCGCCTCCCAGTCGAGGCTCTCGAGTCGCTGGTCGAGTTCGCTCCGGTGGAGGAGACCGGTCACCCGGTCCGCGATGTCGACGAACACGCCGAATTCGGCGTACCCGTCGACCGTTCCTCGGTAGAATCGCCCCGGCGTCAGCTGGTCTGCGTTCGTGCCGCGGAACTCGAAGACCACGTCCTGCTGGTGTGTTTCGCAGATGTGCCCTTCGACAGACGTTCCGCAAATGATACAGCTTCCCATTACCGGAACCAAACGGACCCGGCCTAAAACTGTTGTCGAATCACTCCGGGAATCCCGTTCGACCCCTGCCGCGCGAGTACCCGTCCTCGCAGTCGGTCACTCGAAGACTCGACTCTCCTCCTCCAGCATCTCGATCCCGCGAGCTATCTCGCGGGCTTCGTCCGGGAACAGTGCGATCTCGATTTCGTTACCCGCCTCGTCCTCGAAGGCGAGTTTCACTCGCTCGTCGCCGAACTCCCGCACGTCCACGCCTTCCACGTCGTACAGTTTCGCCGTCGCAGACTTGTTCGTCGGTCCCACGTTCTTGATCGACCCGTCTTTGAGTTCGACCATGAACTCCTCGAGTTGCAGACTGAGCATACCGATAGTTGGCCTGCCGGTGGTTAAAACGGTAGCGAGACCCCGATCTCGGCCAGCAGGGCACCCGCGGCCCCGAACCCGCGGAAGCCGTAGCCGAAGACGATAGCCGCCGGCACCGCGACGACCGGGACCGCCTTCCAGTACGGCAGGTCGTGGACCTCGACGGTACCGACGACGAGCAGGACGGCACCCGCGGCCGTACAGATCACGCGCAGGGCGGGGATTTCGGGTCCGGCGAACACGCACGGCGCGGTCGCGTATGCGAGGACCTGCACGGTCTCGCTGACGCCGCCGCGGTTCGGTGCCGTCGCCATCAGGATCAGCGTCTGGAGCGCCGCCGTCAGGTGCAACACGGCTGGCATCACGAGGACGACGGCGAGCGCGAGAAACAGGGCCCGGGAGGCGACCGGCTGTCCGGCGACCACGGGATAGACGTCCGGGATCAGCGCCAGCCGTGTCAGTTCCTCGAGCAGGACGACGACGGCCGCGAAGATCAGTCCCGGTGCCTGGTCGCCGGGCGCGATACCTGCCCGGAAGAACCGACGGGGGCGAACCAGCACCTCTGCCCACGCCCGCGCGAGCGCGACCGGGCCGCGGTCCCGCCCACCCGTCGGATTCTCGACCCACTGGGTCACGCGATGGGATAGGCAGCGTCCGGGCTTGACGGTTGCGGGTTCCGGTCGCATTCGCGCCGCTTCCCGAACAGTTATCAGATAGTGATAGTGTTCGGACACTATGAACAGACGTGACGTAATCGCTGGAAGCGGTGTGGCACTGGCTGCGATGGTGAGCGGTTGTACAGACGTGCTTCCAGCTGAAAGTGACGGAGCGGCCGAGGACGGAACGGACAACGACACTGAGGAAGGCGACGGGGGTGAAGAGGACACGGACGGGGAGACTCCCGTGACGGACGCGAAGACAGGGAGCGCCTCCGACGCCGAACGGGACGCGGTCGAGCGCGTCCTCAGACAGAACGTGCGAGCCACGGAGGAGCAGCGACTCCAATCACTCCGGGAGACGCTCCACCCCGAGAGTCCGTACTACGAGCGGACGATCCAGCAAACGCAGCAAATCTGGAACCAGTACGAACTCAAGTACTCGTTGACCGTTCAGTCGGTTTCGGTCGTCGGCGACGAGGCGACCGTCGAGTACGAACAGGTGACGCGAGCGACCGGTTCCAATAGCGGGGAGTTCCGGGACAATCGGATCACTGCCACCGCGAGGCTCCGCACGTATCGAAGCGAGTGGCGGCTCTACGGCACCGAAATCGGTGACATCGAGTACCTGGATTGACGCCGATCAGTCGTCGGCACCCACGTTTTCCGTGCTCTCGATGCAGGGCGGATCGGGTTCGATGGTTGCGTACTCGACGGCCCGTCGACCGAGGATTGCGACCCGGTCGGCCACACTCTCGTCGACGAATCCCCAGTCGTCGGCGTCGCCTTCGAAGGCATTGCTGGCCCGGGGGATGGCGGCCTGGTGTGGGATGACCCAGGCGTTCAGTGCGCGACAGACCGTTCGCAGGTGTTCGAGCGCGGTTATCGGGAACCCGCCGCCGGCGACCGCCAGCAGGCCCACGGTCTTGTTCTCGAACTCGTCGAACCCGCAGTAATCGAGGGCGTTCTTCAGCGGCGTGGCGTACGATCCGTGGTACACCGGCGTCCCGAGGAGTATGGCGTCGGCCGCGCGCACTCGGGCGGTGAACGTCGGTGCGTCGCCGGCCTCGCCCGCGTCCGCGTCGTAGACCGGGAGGTCCCAGTCCCGGAGGTCCAGAAGTTCCGTCTCGCCGCCGGTCGCTGCGGCCGCGTCGAGGGCGTGTTCGAGTCCTTTTCGCGTGTGGCTGTCGTCGCGGAGACTCCCACAGATCCCGACGATGTGCGGTCGTGACATGGCTGTACCGTGGTCCTGCCCGTGCTTAAACGTCGGTCGAACTGTCGGGTTTGGCGGGCCGTCCGATCGGAAACAGGTACATTTTTACTGCAGTCGGGCGGGTGCTGTGGTATGGCTGCACGTGGCTCCCGGGAGTGCTCCGTACGCGTCGAGTTACCGACCGTGGTCCCGTTCGACATTCCTCAGTTGAATCGCCTGAGCTGGGAACTCGGATCCCGCACCGTCGACGACTCGACGGCGACGCTGCGCAGTCGCTGGACCGACACGGAGAGCCAGTGGCGACTCGCGGTCTACTCCGTGACCGACGGGACAGTCGTCCTGCGGGTGCGGACACCTGTCGGTCGCGACCGATTCTACGGTGCCGCAAGGATGGACCTCGCGAACGCACTGCCGGCGCTGGAGGCGTCCGACCGCTGGCAGCGACTCGACTGAGTTGACATCCTCCCCGCCCTGAAGGGCGAGCCTTTCGCCTCGAATCTTCCGTAAGCTCTGGTTACCGCCGAGAAGGAGACTGTGTATTTTCCGACAGACTAGCCTGTCGTCCGTCAGTCGTCCGCTTCGGCACTCACGCCGTCGGCCTCGGCCGCTTCTGCCGTCACCGCGTCTTCGAGGTACTCGTCGGCGTCGAGTGCGGCCTTCACGCCCATGCCGCCCGCTGTCGCGGCCTGCTGGTAGTGGTGGTCCACCACGTCGCCGGCTCCGAAGATGCCTTCGACGGCAGTTTTCGTCTGGCCGCCGCCGTCACCGCCCTGCGTGCGGAGGTAGCCGGCGTCGTCCAGTTCGACGCCCGTGTCTTCGAGGTAGTCGGTGTTGGGCGTGTGGCCGATGGCGAGGAACACCGCGCCCACGTCGAGTTGCATCTGCTCGGTGTCGGGATCGTCGAGTTTGTCCGTGGGGTGGCCCTCGGGGTGGCGTACCAGATCCACGTGGTCGACGCCCTCGGCCTCGGAGCCGTGGATCTCGACGGCCTCGGTGTTCTTCATGATCTGCACGTCGCCAGCCTCGACTTTCTCCTCGATGCGGTCGATCCAGTAGTCTTCGGCCCGGAACTCCTCGCGCCGGTGGGCGATGTAGACAGTGTCGGCGAACTTCGTGAGGAAGTTGGCCTCCTCCATCGCGGCGTCGCCGCCGCCGATCACCAGCATGTCCTCGTCGCGGAAGAACGCGCCGTCGCAGGTCGCACAGGTCGAGACGCCAAAGCCCATCAGGTCGTCCTCGCCGGGAATGCCCAGCGTGCGGGCACTGGCCCCGGAGGCGGCGACGAAGGCGTCGCAGGTGTAGACCGTTCCATCTGTGAGTTCGACGCGGAAGGGGCGATCGGAGTCGTCCACCGACTCGACGATCCCGTGTTCGATGTCCGTCCCGAACTGGGTGGCCTGCTCTTTCATGTTGTTCACCAGTTCGGTCCCGCCGATCCCGTCGGGGAAGCCGGGGTAGTTCGCCACGTCGGTGGTCAGCGTGAGCTGGCCACCCGGTTCGTCCCCCTCCAGAACGAGCGGGTCGTTGTTCGAGCGAGCGGCGTAGATCGCGGTGCTCAGGCCCGCGATCCCCGAACCAGCGATGATGAGTCTCCGGTGTTCGACGGCCTCGTCTGTCATGAGAGACGGTAGTCGGGGACGGTGTATTAAGCCTGCGCTGTTCTGTACGGTCCGGACACGACCGATCGGGGCGACCCCGCCACGTCGACACGCTTAGGACAAGACGAACAGATTGGTGGCACATGCCCGCCGATCTAGACGAGAAGACCGACCGGTACGAGGACCTGCTGGCCGACGCCCTCGACGCCGCCGAGATCGCCGTTCCCCCGGAGTCGCCGCTGGGCGAGGCCGCCGCCGAGTGCGAGGAGATGGCCCGCTCGTATCTGGAAGACGGCCGACACTTCCGGGCCGACGACGACCCAGTCAACGCACTGGCAGCCTTCTCCTACGGCCACGCCTGGCTCGACGCCGGTGCGCGGATCGGCCTGTTCGACGTCCCCGACGAGGGACACCTATTTACGGTCTGACCACCGCTCGCGGACGGCGACGATTCGCTCTCGATATCGGTGAAACCGCTGTACAGCAGTGCGGTAATTGGTGCCATACGAACGGTCCTCTAGCCCCGGATTAGCGAAACATTTATATGCTTTTCGCACTTACTAACAGTTAGCAGCACGCCGGCAATTTCTTATGGCTTTCGCCGCCGGCAACCCAAGCAATCCCCCCATGAGCGACACCACAACTCGGCCGATAACGAACGAACGTACAGAGAACGAGATCACGGAGGAGACGGAGACCGAGACGGAATCGACGACGACCTGCCCGGAGTGTGGCGGTCACCTCGTGACCGACACCGAGCACGGCGAGACGGTCTGTGAAGACTGCGGACTGGTCGTCGAGGAAGACGAGATCGACCGCGGACCGGAGTGGCGCGCCTTCGATGCCAGCGAACGCGACGAGAAGAGCCGAGTCGGTGCCCCGACCACGAACATGATGCACGACAAGGGGCTCTCGACCAACATCGGCTGGCAGGACAAGGACGCCTACGGGCGGTCGCTGAACTCCAGCCAGCGCGAGAAGATGCAGCGCCTGCGCACCTGGAACGAGCGGTTCCGGACCCGCGACTCCAAGGAGCGCAACCTCAAGCAGGCACTCGGCGAGATCGACCGCATGGCCTCCGCGCTCGGCCTCCCGAAGAACGTCCGCGAAACGGCGTCGGTCATCTACCGCCGGGCGCTCGACGAGGACCTCCTCCCCGGTCGGTCCATCGAGGGCGTCGCCACCGCGTCGCTGTACGCCGCGGCCCGCCAGGCCAACACGCCCCGGAGCATCGACGAGATGATCACCGTCTCCCGCGTCGGCGAGATGGAGATGACCCGGACGTACCGCTACATCGTCCGGGAACTGAACCTGGAGATTCAGCCCGCAGACCCCGAGAGCTACGTCCCCCGGTTCGCCTCGGATCTGGACCTCTCGGACGAGACAGAACGCCGCGCCCGGGAACTGCTCGACAGCGCCCGCGAGAGCGGCCTGCTCTCGGGCAAGTCCCCGGTCGGCCTCGCCGCGGCCGCCGTCTACGCCGCCTCGCTGCTCACCAACGAGAAGGTGACCCAGTCTGAAGTTTCGGAGGTCGCCTCCATCTCCGAGGTGACCATCCGCAACCGGTACAAGGAGCTACTGGAAGCCGAACACGACGTGAAGGCGGCCTGAACGACCGGGTAAACGCTCCCGGCGGAACGCGCGAGACGAACCGGCGACAACCTTTTTCACGCTGCCGCGTGTCAACAGGTCACACATGACCGAGACCTACGTCCGGTTGCTCTGCCCGGAGTGCAAGAAGGGATGGGAGTCCTCCCCCACCGAGCTCCCCTCGCACAAGCGGACGTTTCACTGCCCGAACTGTCACGCGAGCCGGCGGCTCGCGGAGTTCACCCGCACCGAACACGATCTGGAGACGCTGAAGACGCTGAGCTAGCCGCTCGTCGAGGAGATCGCGCCACAGGCCTCACACCGCAGCACCAGCGCCCCGCGCTCGCGTTCGAGTTTCGTGTCCGGCAGCCCACACTCCGAACAGAGGACGAACTCGTCGACGTACTCGTCGAGTGACTCCTGAATGCGGCTCTGTCGGAACTCGCCGGTGAGTCGGGCGCGGCCGCTCTCGTCGATGTGGCCGCTGGTCCCGAGGTCGTTCTGGAGGAACTTCACGACGTGGTCGTCCTCGCGGCCGAGCCGCGTCGTCGTGTCCTGAAAGTTCTCGTAGACCGTGACGTTACCCTCCTGGCGCACTTCCGGTTCGGGCACGTCGAACCGGTCGCTACTGCCCTCGATGTCGGGTGTCTGCTCCATCGCCCGGTCGAGTTGATCCTCGTAGTCCATATCGGTCAATGCCGCGGACGAGCCAAAAACCTTTCAGCCGAGCGCGCGCCAGCCTCGACTCCATACATACACCGGTTGTCGGAGAGTAAACAACTCTTCGCCAGTTCCGTTCCGATCAGTAATCACTTGAAAACCCGTCTATGGACGGCGCTACGGACGGGGAGTGTGTTAACGGGACTCAGAGTAGTACTATAACCCTTCAGTCGTTACGAATGGGTGACCATGAAAAAGCAGGAGCTCATCCATCTTCACGGCCTGCTTGCACAGGTACAGAACCACTACGAAGAGAAAACAGGTAACGAGGTCGACCACGACGAGTACGAGCGCGTGGGCGTTCGACCGACCTCGATCCACATGTCCAAGGACGATCACAAGGACGCCGTCTTCGCGCTGGCCGGCGGTATCGTCTCGGAGATGGTCGAGGAACCGTCCGAACAGGTTCCAGCCGCTGCCGACTGAACCGGTTCTCTGCGTTCTCGCGACATAATCACTCCGGAGCGACAGCGTTGCCCGACGACGGACGACACACGCGTCTCCGGTGGCAGGCTACCCGTCGAAACCCGCGTTACTCGTCGATGAGCTCCTCGAACTCGGGCAGCACTTCGCTGTCCCGTTCGTCTCGCTCACTGATCGTGTCGTCCGACGTGATCTCCTCGACCGTGGTCTCGGTCTCGGCCGCCGATTCAGTTTCGGACTCGTCCGTCTCGTCCTCCTCACCCTCCTCGTCGATCGCCTCTATCTCGAGTACGTCGAGCGGGATGTTCTCGAGGCGCTGACCGATCTCTTTGCGGGCGATCCGTGCGGCGTGTTCCTCGCGCTCGACGTTGAAGACGGTCATCTCCAGTTCGAGTGCGACCAGACTCTCGTCCGCTGCGATGAAGGCGGGCTCCTGATCTTCGCCGCAGTGGGGACAGGTGCGCTGGCCCATGTTGATCTCGACGTAGTTGAGATCCGGATTGAGCATCTCGCCGGTCTTCGAGATGGCGATCCGGACCGCTTCGTCCGGTGTTTCGACGTCGTAGACCGGGACTGCGGCCTCTACGACAACTCTGCAGTTCATAATTTGCTGTTGGCTGTCCTACGATAAGAAGATTGGTGTCCGTTCACGCGGTATTCAGTGCCTTATCGGGATCCCGAACAACGGTTCCGTCGGTGAGTTCGATCTCGAAACCCCCATACCGATCCGGCCCGTCCCGACCGACGATGCGACGGGGCCGAATCGACGCGAGGACTTTGGCCGGCGGCGTCGACCTCCAGTCGACCGTCGAGAGCGGGCAGTCCTATCTCTGGGCGCGCGAGGACGGCGCCACCTACGAAGACGACCGGGCACACGGCGGTGACGCCTGGTACTGGACGACGACCCGCCCCGCCGACCGCGACGAGCCAGCGGTCGTCCGGGTTCGACAGGTCGACGGCGCACTGGAGTGGGAGTCACACGTCGACGCCGAGCCACACCTCCGGCGCTTGCTGCGCCTCGACGACGATCTCGACGCCATCCGCCACGCGACCCCCGACGACCGGCTCCTCCGGGAGGCCTTCGAGACCTACCGCGGGATGCGCGTCGTGCGTGACCCGCCGTTTGGCGCACTGATCTCTTTCATCTGCTCGGCTCAGATGCGAGTCGGGCGTATCCACGACATGCAGATCTCGCTCCGCCGGGAGTTCGGTGAGCCGGTGACCTTTGACGGGGAGACCTACTACGCCTACCCGACGCCCGAGGCGCTCGCCGACGCGACGGAGGCCCAGCTTCGCGAGGTAGGACTGGGTTACCGCGCGCCCTACGTCCAGCGCAGTGCCGAAATGGTCGCCGATGGGACGGCCGACCCCGCCGAGGCGCGGACCCTGTCGTACGAAGACGCTCGCGAGTTTCTCACGCGGTTCGTCGGCGTCGGTGAGAAGGTGGCCGACTGCGTCCTGCTGTTTTCGCTCGACTTTCTCGAAGCCGTGCCGCTGGACACCTGGATCCAGACGACTATCGAGGAGTATTATCCCGACTGCGACCGGGACTCCTACGCCGAGACCTCGCGGGCGATCCGGGCGGCCTTCGGCGACGAATACGCCGGGTACGTCCAGACGTACGTCTTCCACTATCTCCGCAACGGTGGCGAGTGAGGACTATTCCTCTAGCTGGAACGTCATCGACGCCGTGTCTGTTTCGCCCGAAGTAGTATCGCGAACGGTCACCTCGGCGCGGTACTCGCCGGGGTCCCAGCCGGACGTTCCGAAAACCTCCGCCGTCTCCCAGGTGCTGTATCCCGACCGAGTGACCGACCGGTTGATCGTGCTCGTGTCGTCGGAAACCTGCTCGTCGCTCCCGTCGTAGACCGCGATGCGTCGCTCCAGATTCACGGACTTGCTGTGGGCGAACGCGCGGTACTGGTAGGCGATCTGGATGTCGTCGCCGACCGTGGCCGACGAGACGGCTTCGCTCTTCGTGTCACCGGGGCGATCCCAGTCGGGGGCGAGCGAAAGCGCCGTGATCTGTGGTGCCGTGCTCGTCAGGTCGGTCCGGGCCGTCTGCGTCGGCTCGACGACGTTCGGGTTGGCGTCGTCGGTCTCGGTCGAGGTCCCTGTCGAGTTCGGTGTCGACTCCGATTCCGTGCCGGAACACCCGGCCAGTCCCAGAGCGGCCGCTACCGTCGTGAGGTAGACTCGTCGCTGCACGGCGTCGGCTCCGGGTGGGGGAGACATTATTATAAACTGGCAAAGACCGATCGTCGGACATCCGTCGTGCGTCCGTCGGACGTTTAGCCACCCATTAGTCACCGTATCGCCGCCGTCACCCACCTCGAACACCGATAGTTCGGCCGGCGGGAGAGCCCAACGTTTTCTGCGGGGCGGGCGAAGGGACGCCCATGAGCGACCGCGTCCGCGCGCACGTCTACGTCACCGGGAAAGTACAGGGGGTCTACTACCGCGCGAACACCCGCGACACCGCCCGCGAACGGGGCGTCGATGGCTGGGTGAAGAACCTCGACGACGGCCGTGTCGAGGCCGTCTTCGAGGGGGGCGAGGGGGACGTGGAGTCGCTGGTCGAGTGGTGTCACGACGGGAGCCCCCGGGCACGGGTCGACGACGTGACGGTCGAGTACGATGATCCCGAGGGGCTGGACGGCTTCGAGGTGAAGTGGGAATGATGGGCGTCCAAGAGCAGGCCATCCTCGACGAGAACGCCGCGGCGCTGGGCGTCCCGCAGAAACAGTTGATGGAGTCCAGCGGCAACGCCGTTGCGCGAGTCGTCCGCGACGTGGCCGATCCCGATAGCGAGGTCGCCGTCGTCGCCGGTCGCGGGAACAACGGCGGCGACGCCTTCGTCACAGCGCGCTTCCTGACGGACTACGACGTGACCGTCCACCTGCTGGGTCGTCCCGAGACGATCACGACCGACATCGCACGGGAGAACTGGGAGGCGCTCCAGCGTGCCGAGGTCGACGCCCGCGAGGCCCGGGACTCGACCGACCTGGACCTGGCCGACCCCGACGTGGTCGTCGACGCGATGCTGGGGACCGGCGTTACGGGCGCACTCCGTGAGCCGGAAGCCACCGCAGCCGAGCGTATCGCCGAGACCGACGCCACGGTCGTCGCCGTCGACGTGCCCTCCGGGATCGACGCCGACACCGGCGAGGCGGCGGGCGTGGCCGTCGACGCCGACCACGTCGTCACCTTCCACGACCAGAAACCGGGACTCACCGAACTGGACGCCGACGTGAGGGTCGCCGACATCGGCATCCCGGAGGCGGCCGAACTGTTCGTCGAGCGTGGCGATCTCCTCCGTCTCTCCCGGGATCCGTCGAGTCACAAGGGTGACCACGGCGAAGTGTTAGTGATCGGCGGCGGCCCCTACACCGGTGCGCCGGCCCTCTCGGCACGGGCCGCGTTTCGCACCGGGGCCGACCTCGTTCGGGTGGCCTGTCCTTCCTCGGTCGCCCGCGAGGTACAGGGCTTCTCCGAGGGGATCATCGTGCGCCCGTTCACCGGCGACCTGCTCGAACCGGACCACGTCGACCAGTTGCTCGACCGGGCGGTCGAACACGACGTGGTAGTGATCGGCCCCGGCCTCGGGAACGCGAAGGGGACGCTGGAAGCCGTCGCGGAGTTCCTGGACGAGTTCGACGGCCGGGCCGTGGTCGACGCCGACGCCCTGCAGGTCGTCCCCGAAGTCGACACCGACGCGAGCCTGCTGTGTACGCCCCATCAGGGCGAACTCCGAAAGATGGGCGGCGAGACCGACGACGACTGGGAGCGACGCGCCGATCTGGTCGCCGAGTTCGCCGCCGACGTCGATCAGACGCTGCTGGTCAAGGGTGCCTACGACGTGATCAGCGACGGCGAGGTGACGCGAGTCAATCGAACCGGGAACCCGGGGATGACGGTCGGCGGTACGGGTGACGTGCTCGCGGGCGCGTCAGGGGCGTTGCTCGCGACACAGGAGCCGATTCACGCGGGCGCAATCGCCGCCTACGCCAACGGCCGGGCCGGCGACCTCGCCGTCGAGGAGTACGGGCACGGCCTCGTCGCCCCGGATCTCGTAGACAGCCTCCCGACGGCGCTGTGGGGTGAGAGCGATGCGTGACGGCGGGGACGACGGTGAGGACGAGGGCGCGGTCGGCGGTGAGGACGGGAGTCCCGACGACCCCCTCGACGAGGTCGGCGCGACGGCCGTCGAAGGGTCCGAGGAGTTGACCCACACAGACGACGAGGGGTCGGTCCAGATGGTCGACGTGGGAGACAAGCCCGACACGGCCCGGCGAGCGGTCGCGAAGGGTGAGATCGGCTTACAGTCCTCGACGATCGAGGCCATTCGTGACGATCAGGTCGAGAAGGGTGACGTACTCGCGACCGCCCGGATCGGCGCGATCCAGGCGGTCAAACACACCTGGGAGACGATCCCGATGTGCCACCAGATCCCGATCACCAACGTCGACTGCGAGTTCGACGTACGCGAGGAGCGGGTCCTCGCCACGGTGGCCGTCGAGACCACCGGCAAGACGGGCTGTGAGATGGAGGCGCTGGAGGGCGTGACGACGGGGCTGAACGTCGTCTGGGACATGGTCAAAGCAGCCGAGAAGGACGCGGACGGGCAGTATCCCGACACGGCGATTCGGAACGTCCGGGTCGTCGAGAAGCGAAAGCGCGAACTGTAGCGGCGACTGGCCGTCTCCCAATCGCTCGACCCCGTTCTGACCCTTCGAGTACTTTGTGGTTCTTCCCCAACCACGAAACATAAGTTCGAGAACGCCGAACTAACACCACAGCAATGCGCAACTTCGGACTCAAAGTGCGGATGGCGATCGTCGGCTCGATCCTGTTCGCCTTCTACACCGCGGGGATATCGTTCTTCTATCTGGTGTTCGGTGCACCGATACCGCTACTGATCGGGCTGAGCGTCGTGTTCGTCTTCGCCCAGTACAAGATCAGCAAGTGGTTCACGCTCCGGTCGCTGAAGGGCCAGGAGCTGCCCGAGGACCAGTTCCGCGAACTCCACCGCTTCGTCGAGCAGACCAGTCGGGACATGGGGATCGAAAAGCCCGACCTCTACCTCGTCGAGATGGGCGTCCCCAACGCCTTCGCGCTGGGCCGACGCGGGAACGGCACCGTCGCCGTCTCCCGTGAACTGCTCGGCGTGCTCGAACAGGACGAGGTCGAGGGCGTCGTCGCCCACGAACTGGCCCACCTCCAGAACCGCGACTCGATCATCATGCAACTGGGGCAGGGCATCGCTTCGATCATCGGCTTCGCCGCCTACTTCGCGGTGATCCTGTCGGGCGACAACGAACTCGTCGACATCTTCATCGGCATGATCGTGAGCAACATCGCGCAGATGCTGGTGATGGTCTTCGTGTTCGCCGTCTCCCGCCACCGCGAGTTCGTCGCCGACCGCGACGCCGCGGAGGTTCTCGGCCGCGGTGACCCGCTCGCCCGCGCGCTGGAGAAAATCTCCTCCAGTGCCAGCCGGGCGGAACCGACCCCCGAAGCCAAGGAAGTCAACGCGCTCTGTATCTTCGGCGGGGGAAGTAGCCTGCTGTCGACCCACCCCTCCACCGAGAAGCGGATCGAACGCCTCCGCAGTTACTGATGGTCGCCCGCGAGCTCATCGCGGCCGTCCTCGGCGTCGGCTTCGGGCTCGTGCTGATCGGATTCCCACAGGCGTTCATCCGGTCGTGGACCGCCGGCCGCCGCCGACCGGACCGCACCGGTGGCGAGTACGGCGAGGACGCGACGTTCGACGACAAGTGGCTCTGGGCGGTCCGCGGTCTCGGCGTAGTCGTGGCACTGATCGGCCTCGGATTCGGGGCGACGCTGTACCTCTAGGCCGACTCGGCGGCGACGAGGTCGCCGGCCTTGGCCCGTGATTGCTCGACGATTTTCGGCCGGGCCTCGAACTCGATGACCACCTGCTCGCCGTAATCGACGGTGTCGACGTGGGCGTGGTCGTGGATCCACGAGACGACGCTCATCGTCTCGTCGGTCATCGGCATGACGAGACGCTCGCGCTCGAACGGCGGGAGTTCGTGGTCGATGCGATCCCTAAGTGCGTCGACGTTCTCGCCCTCCCTGGCGCTGACCGCCACGGGGTTGGGAGCCAGCGCCGAGAGCGCCTCTCGCTTGCGTTCGAGTTCCTCGTCGTCCACCCGATCGATCTTGTTCAGGACCGTGACGATGGGGGCCTGATTGCGCTCCGAGAGGGTGTCGTGGCTGGTGACGAGTTTCTCCCGGATCTCCTCGATCGGTTCGCTCACGTCGACGACGAGGAGGACGAGGTCGGCCCGGTAGACCGCGTCGAGCGTGGACTTGAACGACTCGACCAGCCAGTGGGGCAGGTCCGTGATGAACCCGACCGTGTCTGTCACGAGCACGTCCCGGCGATCCATATCGGCCTTCCGGGTGGTCGTGCCCAGCGTCGTGAACAGGCGGTCCTCGCTCTCGGCAGTCGTATCGAGGTCGGGGTGGAGCTCCTCGTTCTCGTCGATGTCGAGGTCCTCGGCGAGTCGGCGCAACAGGGTCGACTTCCCGGCGTTGGTGTAGCCCGCCATCGCGACGAGGTCGAACCCCGATTCGCGGCGCTGTTCGCGCCGGTGTTGCTCGGTCTGTTCGATGTCTTCGAGTTCGTCCCGGATGCGCGAGATGCGGGCCTTGATGTCCCGTTCTCGGCTCTCGTCGTACTCACCGAGCCCCATGAATCCGGGGCGTTCCTCGCGTTTGGCGAGGCTGGCCTTGGCCTCGGCGCGGGGCAGTTCGTAGCGCAGTTCGGCGAGTTCGACCTGGAGCTGTGCCTTCCGGGTCTGTGCCCGCTGGCCGAAGATCTCCAGAATGAGGCGGAAGCGGTCGATCACCCGCCGGTCCTCGGGGAGGACGTTGCCGAGGTTGTAGGTCTGGTAGGGGCCGAGCTGATTGTCGAAGATCACGACCGTCGCGTCCTCGCGGGCGGCCGTCGCCGCGATCGTCTCGGCTTTCCCCTCCCCGACGTGCATCGCGGGGTCCTCGGTCCGGGTCTGGGTCACCTCACCGACGACCTCGTACCCGGCGGCCCGGGCCAGATCCCGGATTTCGCTCGTGTCGGCCGTTCCCGAGTCCACGCGCTTGGCGATGACCGCTCGCTCGGTCTCCGTGTGGTTCGCCGTCACTTACCCGAACCTACGGCGTGGTGCTATTTAAACACAGGGCCACCACTCCAGTACGGTTCCTGTCGGTCCACCGGCAGCTCCTTCCCCGGGCCGCGTCTGACAGGCGTCAGCGGGCCCCTGTGGGCACAAAAGTCTTATATCGGCGCACTCGGATAACTGATGTGACATGGTAGATCCAACGTTGCTGCAGGTCGCCGGGCTGGACCCCCAGCAGATCGGTATCGAGGTCGGGGGCGGCGCGGTCATCGGCGGCATTATCGGCTTCGCTGCGAAGAAAATCGCCAAGATAATCGCCGTCATCGTCGGCCTCGAACTGGCGCTGTTCAAGTTCCTCGAAACCAAGGGGATCCTCGCCGTCAACTGGGAGGCGATCACCGGTGCGGCGAACGACGGCGCGGATCAGGCCGCCGAGGCTCCCGGCTGGATCATGAGTCTACTCTCGGCACTCCCCGTGACGGCGGGCTTCAGCGGCGGCTTCCTCGTCGGCTTCAAAAAAGGATAATTCGAGTTCTCAGGGCGCGACCGGTGTCGCGGTCGACGGTGCGGGCGGCGTCGTCTCGTTGGTCGGCGGTTGCCCGGTGGGGGGCGTCCGAGGCGGTTGTGCACCCGGCGGGACACCCGGACGCTCCGTTCCGGTCGGTGTCGGTTTCGGCTCTTTCTGCCCGTTCACGAGGAACTCCGCGAGGTTGCTCACCAGCACCTCGTTATCGGCGTACTGGTAGTTCGAGGGCGTGAGGAACGACGTGTCGCCGATCAGTGCGACGTCGTCGTTGACCGCGGCGACAGGATAGGCGGCCTGCTGGCGGGTCGTCGACAGCGAGGTCCGCTCGGTCGCCGACAGCGCCACCGACGCCTCCTCGCCGACGGAGAGCGCCGTCGGTCGGTCGAACATCACTCTGTCCACGCCCTCGGTGAGCGGACCGTCGCCCGACGCGGTGGCGTAGACGTTCTGGTAGTTGTTCCCGTTCTCGTACATGTTGTACAGGTAGCCCGTCGACAGGCCCATCCCGAACCGGGAGGACAGCGGCGTCATCTGGCTCGCAGACTGCGTACTCGTCACGGGGCCGAGGATACTGACGATGCTGGTCGTCGCCGAGGTGGGTTCACCCAGCAGGGCGACGCGGCCCCCGCGGTCGGCGAAGTCGGCGATCCCGCGCCGCGCCGCGTCGGTGAACGGCCGACCCGGCGCGATCACGAGGAACGCGTCGGCGTCGCGTAGCGACTGGTTGAGCGGACTGCTCGATCCGGGACCGGACGACGACGGGGCGCCACCCGGGCCGCCTCCGCCGTGGAACCGCACTTCGTAGCCCGCGCTGACGAGCGACTCGACCAGCGGTTCGATCTCCTCGCGGTCGAAGTCGTTCTCGTGTGCCCGGTCGATCAGGACGACCTTCTCCTCGCTTCCGGCCTCGACGCTGACCGTGCCGGTCTGATTCACGTCTCCCGGGAGGATGTTCCCGGGCTCGAACGCGGCCGGGTCCTGCGGTCGCGGATTCGCGTCGCCACCCGGTGACGTGACCAGCGGTGAAACCGCGGCGACGGCCAGTACGAGCGCGAGGACGACGGCGAACACACCGACGAGTCGAGCGACGTTAGTCATCGGTACTCACCTCCGCGTGCTCGGGAGTACCGTAGACAGCGAGATACCGAGGTGTCTCGACCCCGCTGTAGTCGAACGGCGAGTCCTCGACCACCACGACCCGGTCGCCGGTGCCGTTGTGCTGTCCGATGACGAGTCCGAGACCGGGCTGTTCCGGGGGCTCCATCCGGACGATACCGTAGTTTTCGAGGCCGGCCTCGTCGGCCGCTCGCTGGATCGCGGCGTCGAGTCCGCCGATCTCGTCGGCGACACCGTTGCGCTGGGCCACAGCACCGGCGTACACCTTCGCGTAGGAGAGTTGCTCCCGTTCGAGGTCGAGTCGCTCACCGCGGTGGTCATAGACCATGCCGACGAACTCCTGGCGGAGCATCTCGACGCGGTCGCGGAACTCCGCTTGCGTCCCGCCAGCGCCCTTGTCCGGACCGGTGACGATCTGACTCCCGGCGGCCCCGCCGGACGGCTGGGTCCCGACCACGCCGACGCTCCCGACGATAGAGCCGGGGGTGACGTAGATCCGGCTGGCCGGTAACATGGCCATGTACGCGCCGGAGGCTCCGGTACCGGTGACGCTCGCCACGACCGGGATACCGGCCGCTCGCGTTCTGTTCACCGCGAGATACAGCGATTCACTCGCGGGGACGGTTCCACCGGGACTGTCGACTTTCAGGACGACAGCCTGGATCGACTCGTTCTGGCGGGCCTCTCGCAGGTTCGCGCCGATCTGGTCCGCCGTTTCGCCGGTGATGGGCCCCTCGACGGGGACCACCGCGACCGAGTCGGGCGTGTCCTGTGTCGCCCCTTCCGTGAACTGCATCACCTGGGGGGCCAGGAACACGCCGATCAGGACGGCGGCGACCGCGACCGCCACGTACAGCCACGTGGACGTTCCAGTCGCCTCGTTTTCTGCTGACATGATGCAGCCCGACCGTCGGGACACTCACGTAGAAGGTTTTCTAAACTAACAACTAGTTCTCGAAAATTTCCACGGAGGGCGACGGTACAGCCTCAGTGATACGTCAGAAGTACTGTCAGATCCCGGTCAACGCGTGGGGATGTCGTCCTCGTCGGAGATGATCCGGGTCTCGGCCTCGCCGCTGGTGTGTTCGTTGACCACGTCGTAGAACTCGTTTTGCATGCCAGCGGGGAAGGTGATGACGCCGACCCAGGAGCCGTCGGACTGCCACTCCTCGCGTTCGAGGTCGCCGAACTGCCGGATCTGGGCCTGTGCGGACCCGGCGTAGTCCGGTGGGACCTGCACGGCGACGGTCATCTCGTCGAACCGGATCGGAATGACGGGTCGGAGGAGATCGAGCGCCTCGTCGACCTGGTTCTCGGCGGGTTCCATCGGGTCGACTTTGAACCCCGCCTCTTCGAGTGCGTTCTCGATGCGTTCGGGCGGGTGGGGTGCGTCGTCCATCTGCGGGTTGACGGCGTTGCGGGTGATGTGCTGGACGAGCTGTTTGTGCTTCTGTTCCTGCATCTCCTTGCGCTGTTCGGCCGTGATCTGAATCTCCCCGTCCGCTACCACCTGTGGGATGATCTCCATCGGATCGGTGGTGTCGAACACCTCTTCGAGGGCGTTCTCTGGCGGACGATCACCTCGCGAGGCGTCCTCGAACACGTCCTCGGCGGCGATGACGTCCTCGAGTTCGCCGTCGAACTCGCCCCGCTTGATCGCGAGTGCCGCGTCAGGATCGATCAACACCTCGAATCGCTCCCCGTGGGACTCCAGTCGGGCCGTCACCGCCTCGTCGAGTGAAATCATACCCGAGGGTTGTGTTGCCCGGTTAAAAGGTGTTTCCCGGTTCCCGACCGGCGTTTTCGCAACCCCACGGCGGGAACGGTCCCCGCGGTTACTCCTCGGTCGCCTCGTCGTCCGGCTCTTCGCCCTCCGCAGCCTCGCTCTCGGCGTCGTCTTCGTCCGCGAGCAGGTCCAGATCGAGGAGGTAATCCTCGATTTCGTCGTCGGTGAGTTGGCGATACTCCCGATCCTCGACGCCGACAGTCGCCAGCCCGACGGCTTCGGGGCGGAGCGCGTCGTCGTTGACCGAGCCGAGTGCTTCGAGCGCTAGCCCGATGGCCTCGTTCAGATCGATCCCCTCGTCGTAGTGGTCTTCGAGGTAGTCCCGAACCTCGCCGCGGTCGGACCCGACGGCCAGTGCCTTCCACTCGTATGGGGTGCCAGAGGGATCGGTCTCGAACAGGCGCGGCTCGCCGTTGGCGTCGATGCCGCCGACGATCAGCGCGACGCCGAACGGCCGTGCACCGCCGATCTGCGTGTACTGCTGGATGTGATCGGTGACGTCCTTGGTCAGCGTCTCGACGCCGATGGGTTCGCCGTAGCGCAGCCGGTTGACCTGTGCGTTCCGGCGCGCGAAGTCGATCAACTGGCGCGCGTCGGCGACGTGACCGGCGCTCGCGATCCCGATGTGGTCGTCGGCCTTGTGTAACTTCTCGACGCTCGACCGCTCCATCAGCGGGGACCGAATACGCTTGTCGACCGCGAGGACGACGCCGTCGGCGGCGCGGATGCCGATGGACGCCGTGCCGCGCTTGACGGCCTCGCGTGCGTACTCGACCTGATAGAGGCGACCGTCCGGGGAGAAGATGGTGATCCCCCGGTCGTAGGCCTGCTGTTGTGATTGTCCCTGCATGGTTACAAATCGAGTGTGGTCGCGCCCGCGAACGCCGATTCGAGTCGGACGTCGGCGCGGCCCTCCCGCACCACCGCCGTCCGCTCGGCGTCCTCGAAGACGACCGTGCTCTCGTCCGTGGATTCCGGATCTGCTCGTATATACTTTTCCTCACAGGCACGGACCGTCCCGCTCACGCCCGCCACTCGCAGCCCCACGGGGTGGCCGTCGACGGCCTCGACCGCAGCGATCGCCGCCCGCGCCCGGTCGACCTCGTCGCGGCGCGTCCGCACCGCCGCCCAGCCGTCGCCGTCCCCGAAGGAAAAGCGGACGACCGTCAGGTCCACGTCCGCGCTCGCCGCATCGCCGAGCAGGTTCTGGGCCGCGTACCAGAGGTGGTGCTGAAAGTCCCCGCGGTCGACGTCGGCGTCCGGCCAGCCCTCGATGGCGACAGCGAGATAGCGCCACCGCGGCCGGAGGTGTTTCGGGAGGTGTTTCATCGGTCCTGGGGCGTGACGGTTCGCTCGGCCGGGACACGTTCCGCGACCAGCACACCCACTTGCCCGTGGACCCGCTCGACCGTCGTCAGCGCGAATCCGGCGTCGGTCAGCGCGTCGGCGAGCGTCCCGACCGTGGCCGGATCGTCCACCTCGGGCGTGTAGAATGGCTCGTCGGGGTCGGGTTCGTCGAAGAACATCACGTCGCCCAGCACGAACCGGTCGGGATCGAGGTCCGCGATCACCTCGATCGCCTCGCGCTTCTCCTCGTCGCTGAGGTGGTGCATCGCGAAGTTCGTCGTCACCACGTCGACCGATTCGTCGACGTCCGGCTCGCGGAACCGTCCGGTCCCGAAGGAGGCGTTCTCGATGCCGCGCTCGGCTGCCTTCTCGCGTGCCTGCTCTAGCATCCCGTCGCTGATGTCACGGCCGATCACGCGTCCGGCCTCGGGCGCGATCTGCAGCGCGATGGCACCCGTGCCGGTCCCCAGGTCCAGCACGGTGTCGTCGGCGTCGGCCGCGGCGTGTTCGACGACCAGCCCCGCACAGGCGCGGTACTCCGGGGTCTCGTCGTCGTCGTACGCCTCGGCCTTCTCGTCGAACCGGGCGGCGTGTTCTTCGAGGCTCTTCTTCATACTCAGGCCAGGGCGGGCTCGCCAAAAAGTCCCTCGCTCACCGTGCCCCAGCGGCGGCCCGACCGAACGAGTTAAAGCTGAGTTGGAGTAACTACGGTACCATGGAACGACGGGTGAGCCCGCCGTGCGACTGATGCTCGTCGCGGGCACGACGCGGACGGCCCGTATCGAGGGAATCAGCGCGGCCGGCGCGGATCAGGGCCTGCTGGTTCACACGCCCAGCGCCGACGCAGAGATCGTCACCTACGGCGAGCCGATCCGCGCGCCGGTCGTCCCGGTGAGTCCGAGCGGCTGTCCCACACCGGCGGTCGTGACCCGCGCCGTCCGGGAACTGCTGAATCTGGACGTGACGGTCGTCGACGGGGGTCTCGCGGAGCCGACCGGTGCGCCGACGGTGACCGTCGGTGCCCGGCCCGGGAACGACATTCGCGAGCAGGATCCGGTGTCGACCGCGCCGGGCGTCCTCGCGGCGGCCCGCGAGTTCGGGCGATCGGTCCCCGACGACGAGGTGTACCTGGCCGAGACCGTCCCCGGCGGAACGACGACCGCACTGGGTGCCCTCCGCGCGCTCGGCGAGGACCCGGCGGTCTCCTCCTCGCTCCCCGAGAACCCGCTGGAACTCAAGCGGGAGGTGGTCGAGGAGGGGCTGGCCGCGAGTTCGCTCGGCCCGGGCGACGCGGCGGGCGAACCCCCAGTCGCGCTCCGGCGGATGGGCGACCCCGTACTGGCGACGGTCACCGGCCTGCTCGTGGGCCTGGTGGAGAACGATACTGCGATCACACTGGCCGGCGGGACCCAGATGCTGACCGCCGCCGCGCTGGCGCGCCACGCCGGCGTCGAGACCACGATCCGGCTGGCGACCACCTCGTTCGTCGCCGACGACGAGAGCGTCGATCTGGAGGCGGCGGCCCGGGATCTCGACATCGACCTGACCGTCACCGATCCCGGCTTCGAGGCCCGCGATCACCCTGCGATGGACGCCTACGTCGCCGGCGAGGCCAAAGAGGGCGTCGGCATGGGCGGCGCGCTTGCACTCGCCGACGCCGCCAGGATCCCGATGGCCGACGTTCGTGAGCAGATCGTCACCGTCTACGATCGCCTGCTGGACGGTGCGGAGACGACCGAACCCGAGGCATGAGAGGACTCGTCCTCGGCGGCACCAGTTCCGGCGTCGGCAAGACCGTCGCGACGCTGGCTGCCATCCGAGCGTTCGAGGATGCCGGGCACGCCGTCCAGCCAGCCAAGGCCGGCCCGGACTTCATCGATCCGAGTCACCACGCCGTCGTCGCCGACCGCCCGTCCCGGACGCTGGATACGTGGCTCGAAGGCACCGACGGCCTCCGGCGCAACTACCGTCGCGGCGAGGGCGACCTCTGTCTCGTCGAGGGCGTCATGGGCCTGTACGACGGCGACGGCTCCAGCACGGCGATGGTCGCCGAGGCGCTGGACCTGCCTGTCGTCCTCGTCGTCGACGCGAAAGCCGGCATGGAGAGCGTCGCGGCGACGGCGCTGGGGTTCCGAGAGTACGCGGCCCGGATCGACCGCGATATCGACGTGGCCGGCGTGATCGCCCAGCGCGCCCACGGCGGCCGCCACGCCGACGGCATCCGCGACGCCTTGCCCGACGAACTCGACTACTTCGGCAGGATCCCGCCGACGCCCGAACTGGAGATTCCGGACCGTCACCTCGGGCTGGAGATGGGCGACGAATCACAGGTCGACGACAACGCGCTCGCGACCGCCGCCGATCACCTGCGCGTCGACGCCCTGCTGGAGACGGCGCGGGCACCGCCCGAACCCGCTGGGGGAGTCGATACCCACGAAGGCACCACTGACGCCCGTATCGCCGTCGCCGAGGACGCCGCCTTCTGTTTCACCTATCCGGCGACGCTGGAACGGCTCCGCGACCGGGCCGAGGTGGTGACCTTCGCGCCGACCGCCGGTGACGACCTGCCCGATTGCGACGGTGTCTACCTCCCCGGCGGTTACCCCGAACTCCACGTCTCGGAACTGGCCGCGAGTCCGGCCCTCGACACCATCGGCGAGCGCGCCAGCGAGGGCCTGCCGATCCTCGGGGAGTGCGGTGGACTGATGACGCTCTCGGAGTCGCTGACCACCGCCGACGGCGAGACCGGCGAGATGGCCGGCGTCCTCCCCGCGGAAATCGAGATGCGGGACCGCTACCAGGCGCTCGACCACGTGGAGTTGCGGGCGACGGAGGAAACGCTCACCGCCGATTCCGGTGGGTTCCTTCGGGGGCACGAATTTCACTACAGCGAGGCGTCGGTGGGCCGAGACGCTCGCTTCGCCTTCGAGATGGAACGGGGCGACGGGATCGACGGCGAGCGCGACGGGCTGACCGAGTACCGGACGCTCGGCACCTACGCCCACGTCCACGCCGAGAGCGGGGCGTTCGACCGGTTTCTGGACGCGGTCGAACTGTAGCAACCGAGGTGCTTCGACGCCCGGCTCGGTCGCTCAGGAGACCGACCCCGTGCTCGTTTCACCGGACTGTGACGTTACGAATCACGTCCATCCGTTCTGTGGCTCGAACCCTCGTCTGAACGCGTCCGCAGTTGCCGGACCAGATTCAGGTGCATGAGATGGAGGTGCATTCCGATGCCGAACAGCAACAGCCCCATGCCGACGAATATCAGCGGCATGAGGATCGCATCGACGGCACTCGCGACGGAGTCGAGATTCGACGGCAATACCACGAGGACTGCGAGGACGAACGCGCCGAGGATCACGGCGAAACCGGCCTTGACGAGTCTGGAATATCGCCCGACCCGCTGGAGTCGGTCCTCGATCTCCGTCGTACTCGTGGAATCGTCGTCTGGGACCATCTATCTCTGAACGCGATTCCGGGATGAATTGCGTGGGTGACAGGGTAGAGCCATTCCCATCCGGATTCCCGGTTATGCGTTCGCCATTTCCCGGCAGGTTTCGGCGCACTCCGGCAGGACCTCGGCACAGACCTGACAGTGCTCGGCGTCGTGGTTGCTACACTCCTCCGCGCAGGCCTCGCATGCCTCTGCACAGGCTTCTGCGAGCGTGGAACTGTACTCCGAGCCACGGGCCATGAATCGGGCGTGCAGCGACGTGAGGTCGGCGACGTCCCGACAGAGACGGGCGCACTCCTCCATGTCGGGATCGCCGAGACACTCGTCGGCGCACCACTCACACACCTCGGTCGCCTCGTTGCAGTTCTCGATGCACTCGCGCTGTTCGTCGGTCAGGCTATCGATTTTGTCGACTGTTTCTGCAAGAGACATTGCGTCCGGAATTCGTCGGACGTGAGCGTAAGTAGCATGCCTGCCTGTGCAGGGCGGGTCTACCCGCCACGAAAACATCGAGCGAAGCCGGACTCGGTTCAGTAGACCTCCTCGAGGAACTCCCGGATCGCGGCGTTGGCGGCGTCGGGGTTCTCGGTGTTCGAGGAGTGCCCTGCCTCGGGGATCACCTCCATCCGGGCGTCGGGGAGCTGGTCGACCATCGGCTCGGCGCGTTCGGGTTCGATCGACACGTCCTCGGCACCGTGGGTGATCAGGACGGGCACGTCGATCTCGTCCAGTCGGTCCTCGACGCCGGGGCGGTGGAGCCAGGACTTGACCTCGTCGTGGACGGCCTCACCGGGGTAGGTCAGCCAGCGGTCCTTCCAGTGCTCGACGAGGTCGGTTCGCTCCTCGATGGAGGTCTGGCCGAACAGCATGTGGGAGACGGCTTCGGCCATCGGATCGGGTACGTCGCCCTCCGATTTCGCCGTTTCGACCATGTCGCCGTACTGCTCCCGTTCGGCCTCGTCGTGGGGCGTCGCCATGCTGTCGATCAGGACGATTCCGTCGAGCATATCGGGATATCTGAGCGCGAAGCGCAGCGCCATGAACCCGCCCATCGACATCCCCGCGAGGACACAGGAGTCGATATCTCTGGCGTCCATGAGAACCCGACAGTCGTCCGCCAGATCGTCCAGATCGTAGGGCCCCTGGAAGCGGTCGGTTCGGGCCCGGAGGTTGTAGGCGATGGTCCGATACTCGTCAGAGAGGGCCGAAAGCTGGGGTTCGAACATCGTCCAGTCCATCAGGGTCCCGTGGGCGAAGACGACGGCCGGTCCGGAGCCGCGCTCCTCGGAGACGGTCTCGGTGCGGTGGTGGTACAGCCGTGTCGCTGGATCCGGGTCCTCGGGCAGGTCTGACATGCCACGGACCACGGCGGCGGGGGATATAAGACCTGTCGCCCAGTCGTGGGGTCGTGGGCGTGGCGCTGTGAGTTCGTGCCTGGGGGTCTGACGGATGCAGGACGGGCGCACGACGAGGCCACAACATTTAATCGGATCAGACGGATCCATACGGCAATGAGCGACTTGCGTGAGCTACTCGGGGGTCTCGTGTCCGACGTGGACGCCGTCTTCCTGTTTTCCCCGAGCAGTTCGTTCTACGAGGACTTCGAGGGCGAGGACGACACGCTGGTCGTGGTCGTCGCGCCCGACAACGCCGTCGGAGCCGAGGAGTTCGTCGAACTCCCGCTAGAGTTCAACGACGTGGCCAGTCGCGTCCGGTACGGTGTCGAGGGTGCGCTGGATCAGGACCTCGTCGACGACGGCGACGACATCGCCTGCGCCATCAAGACCTTCGACGAGGACATCGACACGGTGATGCGGGTCAAGGCCAGCAACTTCGATCCCTCCGGCGTCTACGGCCTCTTCGTCAACTCTCGGGCCGAACCAGCCGTCATCCGCGACGTGCTCGAAGTGGCCGTCGAACTCGGGAAGAAAGGCCAGAAGGGCAAACCCGTCGGCGCGCTGTTCGTCGTCGGCGACGCCGGCAAGGTGATGAACAAGTCCCGCCCGCTCAGCTACAACCCCTTCGAGAAGTCCCACGTCCACGTCGGCGACCCCATCGTGAACGTGATGCTCAAGGAGTTCTCCCGGCTCGACGGCGCGTTCGTCATCTCCGATTCGGGGAAGATCGTCTCCGCGTACCGGTACCTCGAACCATCCGCGGAGGGTGTCGACATCCCGAAGGGGCTCGGCGCGCGGCACATGGCCGCGGGAGCGATCACCCGGGATACGAACGCCGTCGCGATCGTCCTCTCGGAGAGTGACGGACTGGTGCGGGCGTTCAAGGGCGGTGAACTGATCCTCGAACTCGATCCGGAGGAGTACTGATGAGCGCTGCCGAGGCGGTACTGCAGTACCTGACGAGTTCCCCCTTTCTCGCCGCGAGCGCCATCTTCATCGTCGGACTGATCTCGGGCTACCTGCTCGGGGAGTTCGTCCGACGAGCGTTGCGAGCGCTCGGCCTGCCGGGCGTCGTCGAAGGGACGGCCTTCGAACGGAGTGCGCGCGGCCTGGGAACCTCGACTGTCGGTCTGCTCTCGCAACTGGTCGCCTTCTCCGTGTATCTGGGAGCGACCATCGCAGCGCTGGACGTAGCCGGATTACTGGTGATGGCCGCCGTCCTGCCTTTCTTCGCCGCCTTTCTCCCGCAGGTGTTCATCGCCGTGCTGGCGGTCATCGCGGGACTGGTCGTCGGCGACAAGGCCGCCCTGCTGGTCAGCGAGCACCTCCGGGGCGTCAAACTCCCGGAGGCCGGCCTGATCCCGACGCTGGTCAAGTACAGCATCTTCTACATCGCCGCGCTCATCGCGCTGAACCAGCTCGGCGTCGCGACGCGGGCCCTGCTCATCCTGCTCGCCGCGTACGTCTTCGGCATCATCTTCCTCGGTGGGATCGCGTTCCGCGACCTGCTGTCGGCCGGCGCGGCCGGCGTCTACCTCCTCCTGAACGAACCCTACAGCATCGGCGACGAGATACGCGTCGGCGAGCGGACCGGCATCGTCCAGGAAGTCGACCTCTTCGTCACCCACGTCGAGGACGACGGCACCGAGTACATCATCCCCAACCAGCAGATCCTCCGCGACGGGATCGTCCGCATTCGCGACTAGACGACCTCTGCCGGCACGCCCGCGACCGTCGTCTCGGGCGGGACGTCCTCGGTCACCAGCGAATTGGCCGCGACCTGCGCTCCGGTACCGATCTCGACCCCAGGAAGAACCACCGCGCCCGCGCCGATCATCGCCCGCTCGCGAACGACGACCTCACCGGTCCTGTACTCGTCCTGCAGGAACTCGTGACAGAGTAGCGTGGCGTCGTAGCCGATGATCGCCTGATCCTCGACGGTGACGAGTTCGGGCCAGAACACGTCCGGCGTCGATTCGAGGCCCCAGGACACCCCGTCGCCGACGGTGACGCCGATGCGGCGCAACAACCAGCTCTTCAGCCGCAGGCTCGGCGCGATCCGCGCGAGAACGATCACGACGTAGTTGCAACAGACCCGGAGGAAACTGCGCGCTTCCAGCCAGTGCTGGAGGGAGTTCTTCGGCCCGCTCGTCGCGTGGACTGTCGTTGCGGCGTGTCGCTCCGGCCTCTGGCCGTCGGTATCGGCGTCCCCGTCGCCCGTTCCGGTCCCCGAACCGGTCGCTGGATCGTCGGTCACGGCCATCCATTCGACGGCGACCGACAAGAAAGGTACCCATCGTCCGTCCGTAGCCGGTGCCTATCCCGGGTATACACTGCATAGTAACCCGTCAGGGAGCCGTCGACACCATGGATGGAGTCGACTGCTACCGCACGCGGCGAGCAGGAGTACGCGATCCGTCCGTTCGCGGCCGGCGACGAGTCGCGCTTTCTCGACCTCTACGAGACGGTCTGGGGCCACGGGCGGACGAGCGAGTGGTTCGACTGGCGGTTCCGGGCGAACCCGGCGGCCGACCGGGTTCGCATGATCCTCGCCGAGCGCGACAGGACGCTCGTCGGCGCGGAGGCTGTCCTCCCCTACCGTCTCCGGGTCGGCGACGAGACGGTCTCCGCACTCCAGCCCGTCGACTGGATCGTCCACCCGGACCACCGCGGGGCTGGTCTGGCGACCCGGATGACCGAGTCCCGTATCGGACGCGACGGCGACGCCGCACTCTACTTCAACTTCCCCACACCGGCCCTGCGACCGTTGCTGTCGAAGTTCGGCTGGCGGACCGTCTCCCGACCGACGACCTACTACCGCGTCCAGGACCCGGCCGCGGTCGCGGCCCGCCGGGGTGACGGACGCACGACGCGAATCGCGGGTCGCCTCCTCGCGCCTCTCGTCCACGGATATCTCGACTACCGGGACTGGCAGGCCGCGACACCCGACGACGTGGCCGTCGAGCGACTCGATGGCGTACCGGCGGCGACGCTCGCAGCCCTCTATAGTCGGGCCGTACCCGATCGGATCCACGTCGTCCGGGACGAACCCTACATCGACTGGCGCTTCTCGAATCCGAACTGGGACTGCCGGACGTACCTCGCTCGCCGTGACGGCCGTCTCGTCGGCGGTCTCGTCACCTGCTCGGACACGGTCGACGGTGTGACCACCACGCGGCTGGCCGACGCCCTCCCGCTTGTCGGGGGTTCCGACGACGTCTTCGCCGCAGTCGTCGCCGCAGTCGTCGCCGACACCCCGAGGGCGGCCGTCCTGACCGCGACGGCCGATCCGATCCCTGCCGAGGTCCTTGCCGACTTCGGCTTCCTCGCCGACGACACGGCCCCGCTGTCGCGGCTGGTGACTCGGTCCACTCACGTCACGAGGCCGTTGCCCTCGTCGGAATCGGGCGAGGGCTGGCGGCTCGGCGGCGTGGAGATCGACGACGCGGAAAACTGGTCCCTTTCGCCGTCCGATCAGGATATCGCCTAGTCGCGCAACTCGGCCATGTGGTCGATGCGGCGCTTGACGAGGTCGGGTTTGCCGATGTCGTGGCGCACGCGTAGCCCCTCGGTACCGGCCCGCTGGAGGGCGTCCTCGGCGACCTCCTCGGCCTCGGTGATCGAGTCGTCGACGCCGACGACGGCGAACGACCGTGAGGTCGTCGTGTAGATGCCGTCGTCGCGCTCGTCGACGGAGGCGTAGAAGAGAAGCGCGTCACCCGCCGAGTCCGCGTCGATCTGCACTTTGGCCCCCGATTCGGGGTCGGTCGGGTAGCCGTCGGGGACGGCGTACTTACAGACGGTGGCCTGCCGCTGGAACTCCAGTTTCGGGAGTTTCTCGTCGTCGCGGGCCGCCGTGAGCACGTCGAGGAAGTCCGTGTTGAGGATCGGGAGTGTGTTCATCGCCTCGGGGTCGCCGAAGCGGGCGTTGAACTCGACGACCTTGATGCCCTCTGCAGTGAGCATGAACTGGCCGTAGAGGACGCCCTTGTAGCCGTCCAGTGCGTCGACGACGGCCCGGAGCACGTCCACGGCGTCGTGGTACTCGTCTTCGGTCATGAAGGGGAGTTCCAGCGAGCCGTCGCTGTAACTGCCCATGCCGCCGGTGTTGGGCCCCTCGTCGCCCTCGTAGGCGCGCTTGTGGTCCTGTACGGCGGGCGTGACGCGCAACTCGCCGTTGGCGACGAACGCCTGCACCGTGAACTCCTCGCCGATCAGTCGCTCTTCGAGGACGATCCGGTCGTAGTCCGAATCTCGGATGTACTCTTTGGCCTCCTCGGCGTCGACCTGATCGCCCATGACACGGACGCCCTTGCCGCCGGTGAGACCGGCGGGCTTGATCGCGAGGTCGCCGTCGTACTCGTCGACGTACTCGCAGGCGGCCTCGGCGTCCCGGAACTCCTCGAAGTCGGGACAGCCCGGCACGTCGTGTTTCTCCATGAACCGCCGCTGAAAGCCCTTGTCCGTCTCGATGCGGGCCTCCTCTTCCTGCGGGCCGAAGGTGTAGATCCCCGCCTCGTCGAGCGCGTCGGCGACACCCGCTTCGAGGGCTGCCTCGGGACCGATGACGGCGAGGTCGGCCTCGACCTCCTCGGCGTAGGAGACGACCGCGGGGGGCGTCGTCGTGTCGAGCGTCTCGAACCCTTCCGAGAGGTCGGCGATACCGGGGTTGCGGTTGCCGGCACAGGCGTACAGGTCGGCGTCGGAGTCGGCGAGCGCGCGAGCGATGGCGTGCTCGCGACCCCCGCCACCCACCAGCAGCACGGTCTCTGTCATACGAAAGCCCGCGAACTACGCTCACGTAAGCGTTGCCATACCCCGCCGTGGCAGCCGAATCCCGCGTCCCCGCCCTCAAGTACCCGGCCCGTCTAGCCCGTCCCATGACCGACGCGGCCCCCACCGACCGCAACCGCCTCGACGGCGAGGAGAGCCCCTACCTCCGACAGCACGCGGACAACCCCGTCAACTGGCAACCGTGGGACGACGAAGCGCTGCTTGCGGCCCAGGCTCGCGACGACCCGATCTTCCTCTCGATCGGCTACTCGGCCTGCCACTGGTGTCACGTCATGGAAGAAGAGTCCTTCGAGGACACCGAGATCGCCCGCAAGTTGAACGAGGACTTCGTCCCGATCAAGGTCGACCGTGAGGAACGCCCCGATCTGGACTCCATCTATCAGTCCATCTGCCAGATGACGCAAGGAACTGGCGGCTGGCCGCTCTCCGTGTTCCTGACGCCCGACGGCGACCCCTTCTTCGTCGGGACGTACTTCCCGCCCGAGTCCAAGCGCGGGATGCCAGGTTTCGGTGAGTTACTCTCGGACATTCGGGAGAGCTGGGAGACCGATCGGGAGGGGATCGAACAGCGGGCCGAGAAGTGGACGAACGCGATCCGTGGCGAACTCGAAGAGACGCCCGAGGCGGCCGACGAGGCACCCGCCGAGACCCTCGATTCCGCGGCACAGGCGGCCCTCCGCGGGGCCGACCGCGACCACGGCGGCTGGGGCCGCGGCCAGAAGTTCCCCCAGGCCGGCCGCGTTCACGTCCTCCTGCGCGCCCACGACCGGACGGGCCGCGAGGAGTACGGAGAAGTCGCGACCGAAGCCCTCGACGCGATGATCGAGGGCGGCCTCTACGACCACGTCGGCGGCGGCTTCCACCGCTACTGCACGGACCGGGACTGGACGGTCCCCCACTTCGAGAAGATGCTGTACGACAACGCCGAGGTCCCCCGCGCACTGCTGGCGGGCTATCAGGCCACCGGTGACGACCGCTACCGCGAGTACGCGCTCGATACGCTCGATTTCGTCACGCGGGAACTCCAGCACCCCGACGGTGGCTTCTTCAGCACGCTCGACGCCCAGAGCGAGGGCGAGTCCGGCGAGCAGGAAGAGGGCGCGTTCTACGTCTGGACGCCAGAGGAAGTCCGCGAAGCCCTCGCGGAGACGGACTTCGACGCCGTGGACGCAGACACCGCCGCCGACATCTTCTGTGATCGCTACGGCGTCACCGAACCCGGTAACTTCGAGGGGAAGACGGTGCTGACCGTCGTGGCCGACATCGAGGACCTCGCCGAGGCCTACGACCTCGACGGAGAGACGGTCGAGACCGTCCTCGACCGGGCGAGGGAGGCCGCCTTCGAGGCCCGCGAGGATCGGCCGCGTCCTCGGCGCGACGAGAAGATCCTGGCCGGCTGGAACGGGCTGATGTGTTCGGCCTACGCCGAGGCCGGCCTCGTGGCCGGTCCCGAGGTCGCCGAGCCAGCCGTCGAGGCGCTGGAGTTTCTCCGGGAACACCTGTGGGACGCGGAGGAGCGCCGGCTCGCCCGGCGGTACAAGGACGGCGACGTGAGCGTCGACGGCTACCTCGAAGACTACGCCTTCCTCGCGCGTGGCGCGTTCGACCTGTACCAGGTTACGGCCGACACCGATCACCTCGCGTTCGCGCTGGAACTCGCGCGAGCCATCGAGGACACCTTCTGGGACGCCGAGGCGGCGACGCTGTACTTCACGCCTGCCGACGGCGAGGATCTGGTCGCACGACCGCAGGAACTCACCGACCAGTCGACGCCCTCCAGCGCCGGCGTGGCGGCCGACCTGTTGCTCGCATTGGATCACTTCGTCCCGCGGGAGGGTTTCGCCGACATCGCCGAGCGGGTGCTGGCCACGCACGGCAACGAGATCGAGTCCGGCCCGCTCCGGCACACGTCGCTCGTGTTGGCCGCCGACGGCTACGAACACGGCGGCTACGAACTCACCGTCGCCGCCGACGAACTACCCGAGGACTGGCGGGCCGCCGTCGGCGAGGCATACCTCCCGGGCCGTATCCTATCCCGCCGGCCGCCGACTGCCGACGGACTGGCAGAGTGGCTCGACCGATTGAATCTGGACGAGGCCCCGCCGATCTGGGCCGACCGTGACGCACGCGACGGTGACCCTACAGTCTACGCCTGTCGGGCATTCACCTGTTCGCCGCCGCGCCACGATATCGGAGCGGCGCTGGAGTGGTTCGATACTGAGGCCTGACGACCGCCCGCATCAACCGCTCCGCACTTCGGTACTGATCTCGGTTCGAGCGGACGACTGGCGCTGGCTCAATCCCACCAGTCGTCGTCATCGTCCTCTTTCTCATCATCGTCGTCGTCCCACCAGTCGTGGTCGTCGTCGCTCCCCTCGTCGTCATCGCCGCGATCCTCGTCTTCGTGTTTCTCGTCGTCGCGCTTCTCGTCGTCGTGGTCCTTCCCGCCGTCCTCCTCGCGGTCGTCCGTCTCGTCACCGTCCTCCCATTCGTCGCGTTTCTCCTCCCAGAAGTCCTCGTGATCCCGGCCGCTGAAGATGCTCTTGAAGAAGTTGGCACCTTCGTCCATCCACAGGGTGTGGCGTTCGGGATCGTCGAGTCGGCCCGAGAGCACCTGCCACTTCTCGACCTCGCCCTCGTACTCCTCGCCGTAGAGTTCGGCCTCCTCGTTGAACGATGGGTCGATCCGGAAGTAGAGGTCGTCGTCGAGGGGCCCGTACGCCCCGCCGTCGTTGCGACCGCCCGCCCAGGTCCAGTGGACGGTCTGGTGCTTCCCGTCGGTCTCCCACTCGTCGTAGTTGCTCGACGCGTCGTAGTCGTCGTCCCTGACGGTCCAGGACCCATCCTCGGGGAGGCCGAGGAACTCGAACGACGCCGCACCGCCGTCGTTGTCCCCGGTCCACTTCTCGTGGACGATCACCAGACTCACGTCGCCGTCCGGGCCCTCGTAGAAGAACATCGTACAGGTGTTCTCGCGCTGGAGCGGCTTCGTCCCCGTCGAACTGTAGTGGGTTCTGTCCCAGCCGTATAACTCCTCGACAGGGATCGACCCCTTCAGCGGTGTGAGCTTCAGGAACTTCTTCTCGAAGAACCACCGCTTCTGCAGGCAGTAGTAGGTCTTCTCGGATTTACCGTCCGCGACTTCGTCGAGATCCGGTTCGTCGTGATCCTCACACCCCGCGACCGCGACGCCCGTCGACGCGAGCGCACCTGTTCCCGCCGCGAGTCCAGCGATGAACTGCCGCCTGTCCAGTCCCGCGTTCGTGTTCCGTCGCATTGGCCGGGCTACACCGACGCCCCCCTTCGTAATATTCCGGATAGAACAGGTCAGGTAGCCACATACGGATCCTTCGTGCCAGAGACACGGCCCAACGCGGCCGGACGGACCGCCGATACCGACAGTCACGTTCGGAATGCAGTCCGTTCCACTCGTGGGGCCCGTCTTCGTGTCGGTAACTTGCAGGTCGGTAACCACCGGCTTCCCGACCGGAAACCGTTCGTAGGAATCGGATACGGCTCAGTTCGTCGTCGTGACCTGCCCGTCGAGTTCGTCGGCGAGGTAGACGGCGATCGGAACGTCTTCCTCCTCGACGAAGCGGGCGAGTTCCTCGCCCGTCTCGGTATCTTCGACCACGACAGTTGGGATGTACTCGATACCGTACTCCTCGACGCCGGGGCCGGTCTTCGAGCCGTCGTCCTCCTTCTCGGTCGGGTTGTGTTCGATCCGGTCCTCGGAAATCTCCGCTGCCTCAAGCGCCGCGCCGAAGGCCGGGAGCTGTGACCGGCAGTCCTTGCACCAGTCGCCGCCCCAGATCTTGAACACTACGTCGTCGTCGAGATCGCGCAGCGTCTCGACCGTCTCCTCGTAGGAGTCTTCGTCCCAGACCGGGTCCGGTTCCATCGTCGTCAGTCGTCCGTCGTCGCTCATATCCCCACCAACGCAGTCACCGACCTTAACGGGTGTGTTCCCGACAGCTACCTGACGTCCCTCACGACTCTCCGTCCAGCCGCTGCTCCAGCATCTCGACCAGCATGTGCCTGTGACACCGTTTGTCCTCACCCTCGAAGCAGACGAGGACGACGGTCTCACCGTCCCGAACCCGATCCGCCAGACCGTCTAGCGCTGCCTGTGCCTCCGCTGAGTCGCGGACGTGTTCGCGGTATCGCTCCTCGAATCCAACGTCGTCCCAGGCCTGATTGTGCGCTTCTTCGTCGCACAACCCCTGCATCTTCAGGTCCTCGTGGCGCTGTTTGGTCTCCTCCAGCAGGTCCGCGGGCGGCCCCAGTGTCGGCCGGTTCTCGTCGACCTCGCCGTGGAACCACCCCGTGGGATGGCGGACGACACCGACGAACATTGTATCTCCCTCGAAGGAAACGAGGTCGTGCTGGAGCGCGGCGACGTAGGTCTCCTCGACCGCGCCGGCCCCCGAACTGCGTCCCATGCTATCGTCTCGGTCGGGTGCGAGCAAAAACCCGGCGGCGAACGGAGCGCACGAGGTCTCTGACCTCGACTCGAACGGGCGGAGCCCGTGAGAGCGTCCGCGACCGAGGCACGCCCTGCCGCCGGCAGTGGGCACTTAAGCCGGGGTTGCATAGCGGGGGCAAATGCACTCGTCGATTCTGGAGACCGTCGGCTCGCCGCTGGTGCAGGTGAAGTCGCCACCGGGCGCGACCGTCGCCGCGAAGATCGAGTCGAAGAACCCCGGCGGATCCGCCAAGGACCGTCCCGCACTTGCGATGATCGAGGCCGCAGAGGCCGACGGCGTGATCGAACCCGGCGACCACCTCGTCGAGCCCACGAGCGGCAACACCGGCATCGGCCTCTCGCTGGTCGCCGCCGCCAAGGGCTACGACATCACCATCGTCATGCCCGCCTCCAAGTCCGAGGAGCGACGCAACATCATGCAGGCCTACGGTGCGGACCTCGAACTCGTCGAGGGCGAGATGGACGAGGCCAAGGAACGGGCCGACCGCCTCGAAGAAGAGGAGGGCATGGTACAGCTCCGCCAGTTCGAGAACCCCGCCAACCCCGAGGCCCACTACCGCACCACCGGCCCCGAGATCATCGACCAGCTTGGCGACCGCACACCCGACGCGTTCGTCGCCGGCGTCGGTACCGGCGGCACCCTCTCCGGAACGGCTCGCCGACTGAAAGAGGAGTTCCCCGACATGGAGGTCGTCGCCGTCGAACCCGAGGACAACGCCGTCCTCTCGACCGGCGAATCGGGCTCCGACGACTTCCAGGGGATGGGCCCGGGCTTCGTCAGCGACAACCTCGACACCGACCTGCTCGATTCCGTCGAGACCGTCGGCATCGACGACGCCGAAGCGGAGTGTCGCCGCCTCGCACGCGAGGAGGGGATTCTGGTCGGCCAGTCCTCCGGCGGCACCAACCTCGTCGCCCGCCGCGTCGCCGAACGCCTCGCCGACCCCGACGCAACCTGCCCGCCCTCGCCCGACGCGGGTGGCCCCGGTCCGGGGATCGTGATGGACGGCGACGCCCCCGCTGATCCCGGGAGCGCAGACTACGCCGACTGCCCGCTCGTGCTCACCGTCTTCTGGGATTCCGGGGAGCGGTACATGTCGACCGGGATGTTCGGCAACTAAATTTTTACGTCGTCGGGTGGCGCGCTCCGCGCGCCACCACTCCTCGCAAAAATTTAGTACAAAAACTACCCGCGAGTCGCGCCCTGCGGGCGCGCTCGCGGTGAACCGCGCTCGCTCCGCTCGCGCGGATGCTCGTCCGACTGCAACCGCACCGCGACCGCCCTATCGCTGTTTCTCGCCGCCGAACTCGTCCTCGGCCACTCTGACGACGAGCGTGTCGGACACGTCCCGTAGGTCGTACTCCGGGAGTTCCGGCCCAGTCCGGGCGGCGTACATAGGTTCGACCAGATCCGGGGCCGTCTCGACCGTCCCGCCGTCGGGGTCGTTGTCGTCGTCGCTGTCGCGGTCGTCGGACTCCGTCGATTCAACGGCGTCGGGCGGTCCCTCGTCGTCGCGGTCGGACTCGTACTCGACGCCGTAGATCTTGAGGAAGCGTTCGGTCTCGTCGGGGGATACCTCGTCGTCACGGACGGCGGCGGCCAGATCGCGGGAGAGCCACTCGGTCTCGCTGACGCTCGGTTCGCGGAGGAACGCATCACGGGTGAACCGAACGAGATACCAGTTCAGATCGTTCAGGAGCGCGACGGCCGCGCCGAGGCTCACCGTCTCGACCACGACGGTGTTCTCGAACGGCTCCCGCAGGTCGTAGGTCGCGAGGGCGTTCCGGGCGGTTTCCCGGGAGAGCAACTCGTACCGGAGGTTCACCTCCGGGTCGCCGACGAGACAGACCTGTGTCACACTCGCTGGAACAGAGGCGCGAGGCAAAGCGGTTTCGGCTCACCCGCCGCCGGAACTCGATTCAGAACGTCGAGAGGTCGCCCTCGATCGCCCGCTCGGTGATCGAGGTCACGTCCGCCAGCCGCTCGTCGACGATCTCGGTCACGTCCGCCTCGATGTCGGCGACGGAGACGCCGTCCTCGGTGACGACGTGGGCGTCGGCGACGTGTGGCTCGTCGATGGGCCGTCCGATCTGACTGAGCAGGCGAATCTGGAGTTCCCGGATGCCGTCGACCTCGTCGACGACGGCCTCGGCCACGTCCGTCGAGAGCAGGTTGTAGATCTTCCCGATGTGGTTGACGGCGTTTTTCCCGCTCGTCGCTTCCATACTCATCGGGCGGTTTGGCGTGATGAGGCCGTTCGCGCGATTCCCCCGGCCGACGGAGCCGTCGTCGCCCTGCTCGGCGGAGGTCCCGGTACAGGTCAGGTAGATCGCGCCGTCCTCGTAGTCGTCGGCGGTGTTGACGTGGACGGTGACGGAACGGTCCGTGATCGACCGGGCCAGGTCGCCGACGTACTCGCGGACGCCCTCGACGGCATCGCGGTACTCGTCGAGGTCGGCGACGTGTTCGTCTATCATCGCGGCGGCGACGGTCACGTCGACGTGGTCGCCCTCCCGCTTGCCCATCACCTTCACGTCCGGCCCGACCACGGGATTCTCCGCTGCGTACTCGCCGTTGAGTCGGTGCTCGGTCTCGTAGACGATCTTCTCGGTCTCGGTCAGGGGCGCGTGGCCGACCCCGAAGCTCGTGTCGTTGGCCATCGGCACCGCGCCGTCCTCGCCGAACACGTCTCGGAGGTCGCCGCTCCCTTCGCCGAGTTTCACGTCGATCACCACGTCCCGACCCACGTCGAGCCGGGGGAGTTCCTCGTTGAGATACTCGCGGGCCGCCTCCAGCGCGATGGTCTCGGCCGGGATCTTGGTCCCCTCGTACTCCTTGGTCGCGCGGCCAACGATCAGCAGGTAGATCGGTTCCTGCACCTCGCCGCCGCCGAAGGCAGGCGCGGCGCTGCCCGCCACCAGCTGCGTCTCGTCGGTGTTGTAGTGCAGTGGTTTGCCCACGCGCTCGATGTAGGCCCTTGCGAGCGCCTGCGAGACGCGCTCGGCTACCCCGTCACAGATCGAGTCCGGATGCCCGATTCCCTTCCGCTCGACGATCTCCACTTCCTGATCTTCGACGGCGAGCCGGTTCGTCGGCTCGACGCGAATGTTCCGCTCGGTCATTACCCCTCCCTTGGCAGGTGGGGATTCTATAACTTCCGGAAATGTCGATGCTGACAGAATTACCGTCAGGCATTACCATCGGCGAGGAGCATGCCGAGATACGAGGTTCGGATGCCGTCCTCTGGGTTCAGGGCGAGCGATTCGAGCAGGTCCTCGGCGGCCTCGCGTTCTGCCGGCACGTCTTCCTCGTGTTCACACTCGGTCTCGACCTCGACGAACTCGCCGACCTCCGACACTGTATCGAGGGTGACGGTGAACTCCTCGATCCGGTATCGGGTGCGTTCCTTCTCGACCGTAGCGGCCGGCGAGAAGCCGAGGGATTCGAAGATCGCCTGCACGCGTTCGCGATCCGCCACTTTCGACTCGATCTCCTCACGGGTCTTGGACGCTTGCTCGACGAGCGGCCCCTTGTAGGTCAGTTCGGTCACCGCACCGTCGGCGTCGCGTTCTTCCCGGAGCCGCAGCGCCTCGTCGGTCTCGGCGAAGTCCCGGTGGGGTGCGTCGAAGTAGGTGTCGACCTGTTCGACGGTACCCAGTGGTTCGGCGTCGAGTTCGTCCAATCGAGCGCGGACGGCCTCGTGATCGGCGCGGACCTTGACCTCCACCTCGTACATACCCCTCGATTCGCGGGGTACGACTAAAACGACGGGATTCCGACCGATTCTCGCCGACCTGTCTGCGGCCCGGGTCGAAACGTTGTGCTTATAGGCGTAACCCATGACCTTCACGGTATGAGTGACGAAGCCGAGGCCGACGAGGCCGAACAGGCCGATGACGTAGCCGAGAGTGAGGAGACAGCTGAATCCGAACAGTCCGGACTCCAGGCGGGCGACTTCGTGGAACTGGACTACACTGCCCGCACCGTCGAAGAGGGCATGATCGTCGACACGACCTACCCCGAGGTCGCCGAGGAAGAGGGTCTGGACGAGGAAGACCGCGAGTTCGAGCCCCGAACGCTCGTGCTCGGCGAGGGCTTCCTCTTCGAGGCCGTCGAGGACGACATCATCGGCGGCGAGGTCGGCGACAACGGGACCGTCGAGATCCCCGCCGCCGAGGCGTTCGGCGAGTTCGACGAGGACGACGTTCGGACCGTGAGCGTCAACAAGATCCCCGAGGACGACCAGTACCCCGGCGCACAGGTTCAGGTCGACGGCCAGCAGGGCCGCGTCGAGACCCTCGTCGGCGGCCGCGCCCGCGTCGACTTCAACCACCCGCTCGCGGGTGAGGACATCGAGTACGACTACGAGGTCGTCGGCGAGGTCGACGACCAGCTCGAACAGGCCCAGAGCCTCTTCGACATGTACCTCGGGATGGATCTGGAGATGTGGATCCAGACCGACGAGGTCGAGGAAGAGGAACTCGTCCAGCCCGACGAGGAGGGTGACGAGGACGAAGAACCCGAGCCCGAGACGGAGGTCGTCGAGGTCGAGAAGGAGACCCTCTACATCGAGGCCAACCCGCAGCTCAGCATGAACCAGCAGTGGATGATGCAGAAACAACAGATCTGTCAGCAGGTCACGGATCTGCTCGGTCTCGATCGCGTGATCATCCAGGAGATCATCGACGGCTCCGGGATGGGCATGGGCATGGGCGGCATGATGGGCGGCATGGGCGGCGGCCCCGGCGGCGAGGACATCGAGGAAGCCCTCGAAGACGCCGACGTCGACGCCGACGAGATCATGGAAGAGATCGAAGGCGCTGCCGAAGAAGCCAACGAGTAACCTCCCGACCCGACACACCGTTCTTTCTTTCCCAATCCGACAGCCCCCCGCTCGGGGCCTGGTAGCTCAAAGGAGTCTTTGACTCTCGACAAGGGATTCATCCCACGCCCCTCGACGGTCAGGTGATGCGACGACGAACCTACCTCGTGGGCTGCAGTACCGCCCTGACCGCAGGACTGGCCGGCTGTACCGGCTCCAGCGACGAATCGAGCCCCGACGACTCCCCCGCCGACGACCCGTCGGACACCGACCGGCCCGACGGCACCGACACGCCCCACACCGATCCCGAGTATCCGATCGGACTCGCGAACCCCTCCTTCGAGGACGGACTCGACGGCTGGTGGATCGGGAAAGACCTGCCCGAGATACCCGGCGGCGGGGGAACGGTCGACCACGGGACCGAAGTCGTCACGGAGCGTGCCAGCGACGGCGAGCAGGCGGTCGAGTTCTACATCTCCGGTGTCGCAGACGACGGGACCATCTGGGTCGAACAGGAGATGGACTTCTCCGGCGTCAAGACAGTGACCGTCGACGCCTACAGCGAGATGCGCTCGGCGAACATCCTCTCGGAGGTGGCCTTCTTCGCCGGCGAGAAGCCCGAGGGCGGCCTGCAGGAGCGCGACTTCGACCGAAGCGAGGACGTGCAGGACCACGAGGGCTGGAAGACCTACGAATATTCGGTCACAGAGCTGTCTGGGACCGGCACCCTCGCGGTCGGCATGAACGTGATCTGGGAGACCGACGTGCGCTCCGTGTTCGACAACGTGCAGACTGTCGTGGCCGACAGGGAAACCGAGACCACCCGATCGTAGTCCAGCGAGAGTCGGATCGCCGTGCGAGACTAGAACTGGTAGCGTCGGTCGTCTTTCTGCTGTTGCTGTGGGAACTGGCCGCCGGTCATCTCCTCGAAGGTCATCCCGGAGAGGTACTCGTCGTAGGTCACGTCGTAGGCGTTCCGGAGGTGGAAATCGAGGTTGCCGGTCTCGACGGCGGTCTGGAACTGCATGTGGACGGCCCGCCGGAGCAACTCGCCCACGTCGTCGGGCTCCATCGCTGCGACGAGCATCGCGAGTTCGTTGCGCGTCTCCCGGTCCAGGTCCACGTCGATGGATTCGCCGAGTTCCGAGTAGTTCTCCTCTACGTCGTCTTTGAGGTCGTCGAGGCTCATGGCGGGGACGTGGCGGCTGCCGAGGAAACCGCTTTCGACTGGGCGTGCGCCGTGGATCGACCGGCCGCCACGAACCGCCACGCGTAAGCGGGGGTCGTCCCTACGTCGCGCCGATGAGTGAGGAGGCCCCCGCGGCGCTCTCCGGGGTCGACGTGCCCGCCGTCCGGACGGCGCTGATCGAGTGGTACGAGGCCGACCACAGGGACTATCCCTGGCGGCAGACCGAGAACCCCTACGAGATCCTGGTCTCGGAAGTGATGAGCCAGCAGACCCAGCTCGACCGCGTGGTCGACGCCTGGGAGGACTTTCTTTCCCGGTGGCCGACGGTCGAGGACCTCGCCGCGGCCGACCGGGCGGACGTGGTCGGGTTCTGGACCGGCCACAGTCTCGGGTACAACAACCGCGCGAAGTACCTCCACGAGGCCGCAGAACAGGTCGTCTCCGACTACGACGGCGAGTTCCCCGAAGATCCCGACGAACTC
The DNA here is from genome assembly GCF_001989615.1 of Halorientalis sp. IM1011. NCBI lineage: Archaea > Methanobacteriati > Methanobacteriota > Halobacteria > Halobacteriales > Haloarculaceae > Halorientalis > Halorientalis sp. IM1011. The sequence goes on from NZ_CP019067.1 coordinate 3,183,553, forward strand.
TCGGAACTGATGGGTGTCGGCCCCTACACCGCCAACGCAGTGGCCTCCTTCGCCTTCAACAACGGCGACGCCGTCGTCGACACGAACGTCAAACGCGTCCTCTATCGGGCCTTCGACGTGGACGACGACGACAGCGCGTTCGAGCGGGCGGCCCGGGAACTCATGCCGGCGGGTGAGTCCCGCGTGTGGAACAACGCGATCATGGAACTGGGTGGTGTGGCCTGCGAGAAGACCCCCTCCTGCGACGCGGCGGGGTGTCCCTGGCGGGAGTTCTGCCACGCCTACGAAACCGGTGACTTCACCGCGCCCGACGTCCCGACCCAACCCGACTTCGAGGGGAGTCGTCGGCAGTTCCGTGGGCGGGTGGTCCGCGTACTGGGTGAACACGACGAACTGTCGCTGGACGAACTGGGGCCGCGAATCCGGGTCGATTACGCCCCCGACGGCGAGTACGGCCGCGAGTGGCTTCGAGGCCTGCTGGACGACCTGGCAGACGACGGCATCGTGCAAGTCCGCGAACAGGGTGGGACGACGCTCGCGACACTCGAACAGTGACAGCCTGTCGCCGTGCCGGCGACTCCGAATCGACGCTCGAAGTCGCCAGTGCGCTTACAACCAGGGACCACCTAGGTCCCGTATGGTCTTTTCACCCGGGAACGATGGCGGTCACGACGACGGGAGAGACCGGTCGTCGGTCGAGGACGGCGTGGACGCGCTGGCGAGGCGACTCGGCCGCCTCGCCGCCGTCATCCCTTGGTCGCTGGACGACGCCGTCGTGTTCCGGGACGACGAACAGGTCGTCCTCGCGCGGCCCGCGGGTGGCCCCGGTCCGGCCGGCCCGACGGTAGGTCCTGCACCAGCGGCGGTGGACGACGAGGCCGACGTGCTGATCGTCGCTGCCGACGACGGAGGTCTGGCCGTCGAACACCGCGAGCCCGGGGCTGTCGATTTCGACTCGCTGGCGCGGGTACCCGGGGGTCTGGAAGGTGCGACTCGCGAGTGATCAGGCGTCGGGTTCCCGTTCCGACAAAAACGAAGCTACCGGGCGGAACTGCAGGTACGACTCGACTGCGTACCAGACGACGACCAGCGCGGCCCCGATGGCGTTGGCGTAGGCGTCCCCGACGCTGAAAAACCGGTTCGGGATCGTCCACTGCCAGAGTTCGATACCGATGCCGTACAGCACAGTCACGCAGAACACGCTCGCGGCGAGGTGGGTGCGCGGCCGATCGGAGTCCGCGAGAGCGTACGCAAGCGCGTAGGCGATGGCCCCGTACGCGAGGAAGTGTCGCCACTTGTCGAGTGGAATAATCTCGACCTTGCCCGGAACGATGGGTTCGGGCGGCGGCGCGACCACCACCGACGTGACGAAGACGAAGGCGGCGACGATAGCCACACCGAGCCACCGGAGCCACGCCGGAACGAGCGGAACCGGGACCCGTCGCATACCTCGGGTCGCGCCCGACCGAGGCAAAAATCCAGCGGTCGGACGCGGCCCGTCAGGGCGACCGCCCTGGGACGGATCCATGGGGCGACGCGCCGGGCGGTCACCGGATCGGAGCCGCGTTCCGCCGACCATCGTTCACATGAGTAACCTTTTATGAGAGGTGGGCCAGTCATTCCCGAACGTATTATTGTGTGGGACTGCGTGGGTCCCGCCAATGACCACAACGGAGGAGTTGTTGCAACTGGAGCGGGAGTACACGGACGAAGTTACCGGCTCGGGGACGATTCCCGAGTTGTTCGAGGCGAGCGTCGAGCGGCACACTGATCTGCCCGCCCAGCAGTACAAGGGTGGCGTCTACGACCGGTCGCTGACCGACGACGTGATCCCCGAACCGGCCGAGGGCGAGTGGGGGCTGTTGACCTACGAGCGGATGGCCGAAATCGTCCGGTACCTGGCGGCTGGATTCCGTGAACTCGGAATGGACAGCGGTGACCGCGTGGGGCTGTTCTCGAACACGCGGATGGAGTGGGCACAGGCCGACTTCGCGCTGCTCGCAGCGGGCGGCGTCGTCACGACAATCTACACTGAATCCTCGCCCCGGCAGGTCCGGTATCTTCTGAACGATCCCGGTGCGACGGGCGTCGTCGTCGAGAACGAGGAACTGCTGGCCCGGGTGCTGGACGTGAAAGAGGACACCGACGTGGAGTTCGTCGTCCTCGTCGACGGCGTCGACGTCTACGACGAGAACGACGACATCTACACGCTCGCGGAGGTCTACGAACTCGGCCGCGAGGCCTTCGACGAGTCGACCTACCGATCCTGGATCGACCAGCAGTCACCCGAGGACCTCGCCAGCCTGATCTACACCTCCGGGACGACGGGCAAGCCGAAGGGCGTCCAGTTGACCCACGCGAACTTCCGGGCCAACGTCAGCCAGATCCGCAAGCGGTTCGGCCCGCGTCCCGACAAGGACGAGGACACACCGGTCCTCGACTCGGACGTGAAGACCCTCTCCTTCCTCCCGCTGGCGCACGTCTTCGAGCGGACCGCCGGCCACTTCTCGATGTTCGGTGCCGGTGCGACCGTCGCCTACGCCGAGAGCCCGGACACGGTGCAGGAGGACATGAAGGCCGTCGAGCCGTCGACGGCCACGAGCGTCCCGCGGGTCTACGAGCGTGTCTTCGACGCCATGCGCGAACAGGCCGCCTCCTCGGACCTCAAGGAGAAGATCTTCCAGCGCGCCCTGGAGATCGGCAAGGAGTACGGCCGGACCGAGAACCCGAGCCGGCGGCTCAAACTGGAGTACTACGTCGCGAACAAACTCGTCTTCCAGCAGGTCAAAGATCAGCTCGGCGGCAACATCGACTACTTCGTCAGCGGCGGCGGCAGTCTCAACAAGGAACTCGCGGAGCTGTTCCGCGGGATGGGCCTGGAGATCTTCGAGGGGTATGGCCTCACCGAGACCTCGCCGGTCGTCTCGACCAATCCAGCCGAGGACCCCCGGCCCGGGACGCTCGGCCCGCCGGTAGCCGGGATGGACATCCACCTCGACGACAGCGTCATCGGCCCGGACCGAAAGGAGAAGGCCGACGGCGAAATCGGCGAGTTGCTCCTGAAGGGGCCGAACGTCACGCAGGGGTACTGGAACAGACCCGAGGAGACCGAGGACGCCTTCACGACCCTGTCCGACGACGCGGACGACGACCCGTGGTTCCGGACCGGCGACATAATCGAGCAGACCGAGGACGGCTATCTGGTCTATCACGACCGGCTGAAACAGTTGCTCGTCCTCTCGACCGGGAAGAACGTCGCCCCGGGTCCCATCGAGGACGCCTTCGCGACGAGCGAGCGCGTCGATCAGGTGATGGTCATGGGCGACAACCAGAAGTTCATCAGCGCGCTGATCGTGCCGAATCTGGAGGCGGTCGAGCGGTGGGCCGACGAGGAGGGGATCGACCTCCCCGAGGACCCCGACGACGTGTGTGACGACGAGCGCGTCCGCGAGTGGGTGCAGGAGGCCGTCGACGAGGTCAACGAGCAGTTCGAGAAACACGAGACGATCAAGCGGTTCGAACTGGTCCACGTCGAGTGGACGCCCGAGAACGACATGCTCACCTCTTCGATGAAGCTCAAACGCCGGAACATCCGCGATCACTTCTTCCACAAGGTCGAGGCCATCTACGGCGAGGAAGCCAGCGCGGACTAGAGGTCCGCCACGGCCGCCTCCACGTCCTCGTGGGGGAGCGGGCCGATCCACTCGTCGGCGACGTAGGCGAACTCGACTTCGAGATCGGGATCGACGACGAACACCGAGCGCCACGGCGTCGAGACGTTGGACATGTGATCGCGGTCGGTCAGCAGGTCCAGCGACTCGGAAACTTCGCCGTTCACGTCGGCGAACATACGGAAGGGCGGGCGGCCGAGCCAGCGGAGGAAATCGTTCTGGGCGTAGGGACCGTCGCGGCTGACTCCGAGGACGGGCACCTCGTCGAACTCGTCCCAGCCGTACTTCTGGAAGCGCTTCCACCAGTTCTGCGCGATAGCGCTGTAGACGAAGCCCGTGGAGACGAGGACGGCACCGCGCTCGCCCACGGCGTCGGAGAGAGTGGTCGACCGGAACGTCTCGCCGTCACAGCACAGTGCCTCGAAGTCGGGGAGTTCGTCGCCCTCGGTGGGTGGCATATCCCTGGAGAGACGCGGCGGTTACAAAAATCCCGGCGGACGGTTGGACGGCTCGATCGTGACACCGGCTCGGGGCCGCAGGTTTTTGCCACAGCCCTCCCAATCCAGTCGTATGACGATGACACTCTATCGGCTGGAGGGCTGTCCGTACTGCGAACTCGTCGTCGACCGCCTCGACGAACTGGACATCGACTACGAATCGGTCTGGGTCGAGGGACTACACTCCCGCCGTAACGAAGTCAAGCGGATTTCGGGCCAGCGCCAGGTCCCGGTCGTCGTCGACGAGGACCGTGGCATCACGATGGCCGAGTCGGACCGCATCCTCGAATATCTCGATCGGAGCTACGCCTGATCGAGATCGCGGTCAGTCCAGACTGTGCGGGTCGAGGCCGGGGTCCTCGACGGCCGGCGCGCCGATCGCGAGGATCACGCCCTCGTCGTCGCCGACGTATCGATGGCCGTGGCCGATCTCCGGACCGGCCGCCCAGAACGCGCCCGGTCCGACCTCCATCGTCTCGGTCTCGCCCGAGCGACCGAGTTTCAGTGAGAACTCGCCCTCGATCACGTAGTAGAGTTCTTCCTGCTCACCGTGGGCGTGGTAGTTGATCTCCTCGCCGGGCTCGAAGTACCACAGCGTCACGTGGAGGTTGTCCAGCCCCATCGTCCGGCCGACGGGCCGGATGTCCAGATCCGGCGGCACGCCCTCCACTTCCGACAGGTCTGTGACCGGTACGTCCTCTGTGTCGAGCACTTCGTACTCCATACCGGGGGAACACACGCCCGGTCTCCCCAAAAGCGTAGGGGGCGAGACCGGTCCGTTAGCAGGCCCTCACTCCTCGACCACGCGGCGCAGTCGCGGCAGTGCCTCGGTCACGTCCGCACGGAAGTCGTAGTCGGCCCGCCCCGAGAGCGGTGTGGATTCGAGGTTGACCAGCACCAGTGTCGCCCCCTGCTCGGCGGCGACCCGTGGCAGCGACGCCGCTGGTTCGACGGTCAGTGAGGACCCCACCGCGAGGAACACGTCGGCCTCTTCGGCTCTGGTCTGCGATCGCATCAGCGCGTGTTCGGGCAACTGCTCCCCGAACAGGACGGTGTCGGGCTTGAGCGTCCCGTTACAGTCCTCACAGGTGGGCGGTAGCTCACCGTCCCGCGCTCGCTCCATCGCCGGATCGGCGTCGCTCCGCTGGCCGCAGTCCCGACAGACGACCCGCGCGGCCGAGCCGTGGATCTCGATCACGTTCTCGGAACCGGCCGTCTGGTGGAGGCCGTCGATGTTCTGGGTGACGACGGTGTCGAGGTAGCCCGCCGATTCGAGGTCGGCGAGGGCCTCGTGAGCGGCGTTGGGTGCCACGTCACCGTCGTCGAACGCTTCCGACTGCAGATCCACCCGGTCGTCCCAGAACCCGGCGGGATCGGCCCGAAACCGATCGATGTGGAAGTCCATCGGGTCGTTGCGTTCCCAGATACCGTCCTCACCGCGGAAGTCCGGGATACCCGACGCGGTGCTGACGCCCGCTCCGGTCAGCGCGACCACGGACTCGGCGTCACGGATTGCCCCGGCCACCGCCCGTAGGTCCGACTCGTCGACGCTCATGCTACCATCTCGGGCCGCCTGTGGGATTAAAATCTCCGTCTCTTGGACGGATCGAGTTCCGCCGATACCCGGGTACCCTCGAAAATTTGGCTGGTTACTTATCAGGCTGTGTGAGATAATACCATGTTAATGGCTACCGAACCCGTCGACGACCACGACAGTCCGGAAACCGGCTTGGATGCGTGCATGTCCGAGTTGACGGCCGAGATCGACCGCCTCTGGGAAGATCAACACGACGGGGCCGACCTGTCGGCCGGTGGGAACGGAACCGGGGACGGGAATCGCGAGGCTGGTAGTGAGACCCCTGCGGCGGTGATCGACGCAGTCGTCGACTCGCCGTCGTGAGCCAGTCAGTCAGTCGTCGACGAGGCGGTCGCGGCGGCGGAATCGGGGGACGACGGCAACCCGCAGACAGACCAGCTGTCCATGTAACTCAGAGGGACCGGTGTTCGATCTCGGGATCGATGTCGGCGGCGGCCAGATCCTGCCGGATACGCTCGCGTAACGGTGTCGGCACGGTGTCGCGACTTACAGGGACGGCGATGTCACCGTCGGGTGACACCTTCCAGTAGATTACGCACTCGCTCGGTTCGTAGTACTCGATGCTGTACCGGTCACCGCCGCCGTCGTAGTGAACGCGCGCCGCGGCGTTCTCGACGCGCCAGCCCTCCTGCTCGGCCAGTCGATCCAGAACTCCCGTCATGAAGGGCCCTACGCGGCCCACGGGCTAGTGGTTTCGGTCACGGACAGGTCTGCCGGGAAGAGACAGTCACCTCGGGAGCGTGTGAGGAGGGGGGAGCGGAAAGAGGGAGAAAACCGGTTCGGGATTGGGAGCGAACCGCATCTGATTCAACGAACCGATTGTGGTTGAGTTTTCTTCACGATATCATCGGTCAGTTATATGCCCCCGCGTTCATCCGGGCGGAGCGAGCTAGTCAGCGTGGCGAACGATGTGGACGTCGTAGCGAGGGTCCTCCGAGACGGGGCTCCCGACGCTCGTGACGGGGGTCGAGACGCGGCCGGCGTTCTCGCTGCCGATGAACACGATGGAGGCGTCCACGTCGTCGGCGACGTGTCTGATCGTTCGCGTGATGTCGTCGATGACGGTCGCGGTCATCGAGTCGCTGGTCTCGGGGTGTTCACAGCGGTAGGTGGCGTTGGGGGCCACCTCTTGCACCGTCCGTTCGAACTCATCGGAGACAGCCGTCGGGTCGTAGGTCTCGCCGGCCTCGATCCAGCCGCGTTCCTGGGCGAACGCCTCGTCGTCCGGGATGATGGTCAGCGCCACGACCTCCTCGCCGCGGTAGTCGGCGAACTCGCTCGCTCGCTTGAGCGCGGATCGGGACAGGTCGGATCCGTCGAACGGGACCAGAAGCGTCATGCGGTCCCGTTCTCTAGCCCGCGTCTTAACGCCCGGGGAGCCGGCAACGCCGCCCGAACCGCTCCGGACATTGATACCCCTCCGTGACCTTCCCGCTGCCATGGAGACGCTGGGTGACGGCGACGGCCCCATCGACGTGCACGACTACCGGCACGGCCTCAAACTCCTGAAAGAGACCCGCGAGACGAGCCACTGGGCCAACAAGAGGGGGTACGCCTGTCCCGCCTGCGGGAAGCCCTTCGAGCAACTGTTCATCTCGGAGAAGACCGACAACACGTTCACCCCCTCGTCGGTGACGCCCTTTTGCATCCGACACGAGCCGGATCGTATCCTCATGTTCAGACACTGATGGCGCCGATCACTCGCTCACGTCGGTTTTCACGACGGTCGCGGGACGGGTCGTCAACCGGAGCACGCGGTTGGTGACGCTCCCGAGCAGCGTCCGGTACTCCTCGGGTCGCCGCTTTGTCCCGAGCACGACCAGATCCGCGTCGCTCTCCTCGGCGTAGTCCACGATGGTTTCGGCCGGTTGGCCGTGTCGAAGTTCCTCTACGACCTCGACGCCCGCGTCGGAGGCATCGGCCCTGATCGCTGCCAGTCGTTCCTGGCCCACCTCTTCCAGTCCGTGCTCGGGACCCTCGCGCTCGTCGACGTACTCGTCGCCGCTGTAGGCGGTGACGACGCTCTCGTCGACGACGTAGAGCACGTGGAGTACGGCGTCGTTGGCCGCTGCGAGTTCGATGGCATGTCTCTCGGCGTCGTCTGACGCGACTGTCGCATCCGTCGCGAGCAAGATTCTGTCGTACATACAGATAGAGATCGGGTAGCTATCGAGTTAAAATCGCTTCGTGATTCTCACTGTCCGGGAGGACCGCCCGTCCGCGACCGCTCGAAACGTCCGTCCGTGGCCGGCGAATTACGGGCGATCCTGCTTACGACACGCCGAGCTGTTTGGCGACGGTGTTGAGCTGGATCTCGTCGGTGCCCTCCACCACGCGCAGGATCCGGGCGACGTGGAGGTGGTCCATGAACGGGTTGTCCTCCGAGAGCCCGTTCGCGCCGTGGACCTGCACCACGTCGTCGGCGATGTCGAAGTAGACGTTCGACGCGAAATATTTGAAGATCGAAGCCTCCTCGATGGCCTGTTCGCCCTCGTCCATCAGCCAGGCGAGTTTCAGTCCGGCGGCATCGGCGGCGAAGTTCCGTGCCCGTCCCTCCGCGAGTTTGTGGGAGATGCCCTGGAACTTCCCGATCGGCCGGCCGAACGCCTCCCGCTCGTTGGCGTATTCGACACCCTGCTCGATGAGGTGCTCGGCGTACCCAACTGCCTCCGCCCCGAGTTCGAGCCGCCCGAGCGAGAGGAAGTCCATGGCGTTGTAGAAGGCGGTGTCGGGCTGGCCGAGCACCCGGTCCTCACCGAGGCGCACGTCGTCGAAGATAAGTTCGGCCTGCATGCCCTTCATTCCGACCGCGTTGTTCATCGACCCCAGTTCGAACTCGTCGGCCTCGACGACGAAGCAGGTGATCCCGCCGTAGCGCCCGGCCTCCTCCTGGGGTGTCGTTCGCGCGAACACCTGCACGAAGTCGGCGTAGGGGGCGTTCGTGATCCACTGTTTCTGGCCGTTCAGTACCCACTCGTCGCCGTCCTTTCGAGCCCGGGTATCCATACTCGGTGAGTCCGACCCCACGCCGGGCTCTGTCTGGGCGAAGGCGGTCGATTTCTCGCCGGCGACGGCCGGCTCCAGATACTTCTCGACCTGCTCGCCCTCGGCTTGCAACAGGAGCGGCTTGGGGCCCTCCGGACCCGCGAGGACGTACTCGGTCAGGCCGATGCCGTGGCTGGCGACGTGTTTCTTCGCCCGGTACCAGGTGACGTTCGAGACGTCGTCCCCGCCGGCCTCCTCGGGGAGGTTCATCGCGTAGAAGCCCGCGTCGGCGCTTTTCTTCCGGATCCGCTCGATAGCGTCGACGACCTCCGGGACGAGCCGTCCGTCCTCCTCGTGGCGTAACTGCGGGTTCGACCACGTTTCGCCCAGTTCGTCTCTGACGGGTTCGACCTCTTGCTCGAGGAACTCGCTCAGACTGTCGAGGATGAGCCGGGTCTCCTCACCCGTTCCGAAGTCGACCGACGAGGCCGTGCCTTGTGTTGCCATAGCCCAACGGTACGCCCGCCCCCGCTTGAATCCACCGCCTCGTGAGAGGGGCGGCGTTATCATCGGCCCCGCCGCGGTGTACTCATCGCAACCGTCGGCAGTCCGATCTCAGGTCCCGAATGCCCGGGTCTCGGCTCACCCGGGCGTGGCCGGCGTCACGACTTCCATCTGCTCTGTTTCTTCGGGTTCTTCGGGTTCTTCGGGTTCTTCGGGTTCCTCTGGTTCTTCTGGCTCTTCGGGTTCCTCTGGTTCCTCCGGCTCTTCAGGTTCTTCAGGCTCCTCCGGTTCTTCGGGTTCTTCCGGCTCTTCGGGTTCTTCAGGCTCTTCAGGCTCTTCGGGTTCTTCCGGCTCTTCGGGTTCCTCTGGTTCCTCCGGCTCTTCAGGTTCTTCAGGCTCTTCGGGTTCTTCAGGCTCTTCTGGTTCTTCGGGCTCCTCTGTCTCTTCAGGTTCTTCAGTTTCGTCGGTCTCGTTGGGCTCTTCGGTCGTCGGGCCTTCGACTGAGATGGTCGCGACTCGTTCACCGTTTATCTGGACGATCCGGCCGTCGGTCGACTCGGCAGTCAGTTCGTACGTCCCGGGATCCAGATCGATGGAGTTCGACTCGGTGGCCGCCACGTCGAGCGTCACGTTCTCGCCCTCCTCCGGCGAAGCGGTCACCGTTACTTCCTCCTCGTTCGGATTGTCGACGGTCAACGTCCCGTCGTCGACCGAGGCGTCCAGGCTCTCGAGGGCCGCCTCGATGGTCACCTCTGTCTCTGACTCGCCGTCGATAGTGACCGGGCGGTCCTCGGCCGTTCCAGTCACCGTGTACGACCCCGGTTCGAGCTCCTGGGTGACCTCCGCACCGGCTTCCACGTCGAAGGACACGTTCTCCCCCGATTCCGGTGTTGCGACGACGGTCGCATCGATCTCGCCGGGGTTCTCGATAGCGAGGACGTTGTCGGTCGTTGTAACGGCGAGGTCGAGCGGCTCGACCTCCTCCACCGTTACTTCGATCTCGGACTCGCCGTCGATGGGCACCGGCTCTCCTTCACCGGTCGCGGCCTCGACTGTGTAGGTGCCCGGCTCCAGCGTGGTCGTCGTCTCGTCGCCGGCCAGCACCTCTAGTGTCTGAATCGTGCCGCTCTCGTTACTTATCCTGACGAGTCTGAGCTCCTCGCTGGGGTTCTCGACCGTCAGTTCCTGGCCCGACAGACTCGTTTCGAGGGACTCGAACTCCTCGACGGGCTGTACCTCGACGTCGAGTTCGTCCTCGCCGTTCAGCGTGACGGGGCGCTCGCTCTCGCTCTCGCCGGTGAGCGTGTAGTTGCCGGGATCGACCGTCTCGGTGACCGTCTCGCCCGGTTCCACGGTGACCGACACGTCCGCGTCGGTCGCGCTCACAGTGACGACCGCGTCGCTCGGGTTGGCGACCGTCAGATTTTGGTCTTGGACGGTGACGTCGAGGTCGATGGATTCTGGTTGTTCCTCCTCGACGGTGAACTCGAAGGCCTCGTCGCCGTCGATCAGGACCGATCGGTTATCGTCGCTCTCGGCCGTCACGGTGTAATTACCCGGATCGAACGACTCGGTAGCCGTCTCGCCGGCCGGTACGTCGATCGTCTGGTTCTCACCGTCTTCGGGCTCGACGGTCGCCGTGACGGAGGCGTTACTCGGGTTCTCGAGGGTGAGCGTGTCGTTCTCCACGGACGCGTTCAGCTCGATCGGTTCCTCGGGCTCGTCTTCCTCGACCGTGACGTTGTACGACTCCTCGCCGTTTAGCAGGACCGTCCGGTTCGTCTCGGGTTCTGTCTCACCGGTGAGGGTGTAGTTGCCCGGGGCGAGGCCCTGTGTCGCCGTTTCGCCTCCTGCCACGTCGAAGGTCTGTTCCTCGCCAGTCGCGTTCGTGGCCGTGACCACGACACCAGTGTCGCTGGGATTCTCGACGAGGATGTTTTCGTTCTCCACCGCCACGGCCAGTTCGATCGGCTCCCCGGGCTCGGCTTCCTCGACGGTGAACTCGAAGGCCTCGTTGCCGTCGATCAGGACCTCTCGGTCGTCGTCGCTCTCGGCCGTCACGGTGTAGTTGCCCGGCTCGAAAGTCTCGCTGACCGTCTCGTTAGCCGGCACTTCGACGGACCGGTTCTCGCCGTCTTCGGGCTCGACGGTCGCCGTGACGGAGGCGTTACTCGGGTTCTCGAGGGTGAGCGTGTCGTTCTCGACCGACGCGTCGAGGTCGAGCGCCGAGACCGCTTCCGTACGAACGGGCACGTAGACACCGCTCTCGGACAGCGTGGCTTGGAGTGCGTCACCCTCGTCGGTCACCGACCCGTTGGCCACGCGCTCCCACTCGCTGCCGTCGAAGCGCAGAAGGTCGACCTGTGCGGCGTCCGTTCCAGCTTCTAGCGGGACGGTGACCGAAACCTGATTCTGGACGTTGGACACGTTGAAACCCGACTGGACGGCGGTCGCATTGTCGGGGAGATCCGGCAGCGACTCGTTGTCGACCGTGTCCAGAGTCACGGGTTCGCCGGTGAACTCGAACCTGGCCGCCGGCTCGAGGAACAGATCGGTCGCGTCGTAGGGCTCCGGTCCCAGGGAATCGTCGAAGCCGACCTCAGGCCCGGGGTGACCACGGACGGTGACGTTCTGTAACCGCTGGTCGTCCGCGCCCCGGAACCTGAATCCGAGTTCTCCGTTGTCCGTTATCCGGGAATCCTGGAACTGGTTCGCACCGCTGTCGGTCAGCCCGATACCGTCCCCGGCGTTCCCGTCGGCCGTCACCGCCTCGAAGGTGTTGTTCGAGATCACGGACCCGTACAGTCCGTCGCCGCCGTTGTTCGCGACTCGGATCTCGGTGAACTCGCTGTCGGAGGCCTGATCCCAGAGGTGGATCCCGTAATTTCCGTTATCGGTCGCCGTGACGTCGGTGAACGACAGGTCCGTGCTCTCCCAGACCGTGATGCCGACACCGTCGGTACCGCTTGCGGTCACGTTCTCGACCGTCGATCCGTCGGCGTTGACCAGGAAAATCCCGTCTCCGACGTTGTCGGTGACCGCGACGTCTTCGATCGTCCCCTGGACACCGATGTCGTCGCTGAAGTTACTGAAGTAGACACCGGTCCCCCAGTTCTCGGCTTCGAGGTTCCGGATCGTGACGTTTTCGATCTCGTCGATCTCCGGGCCGTACACCGCCACGCCGATACTGTCGTTGCTCCCGGCACCCGAGACGGTGTTGCCGTTCCCGCTGAGGGTCACGTCACTCGACGCGATCCGGATGCAGGTTCCCTCGGTGTCCGAGGAGATGTCCGAGGTGAGTTCGTACTCGCCCGACTGGTCTATCACGGTGCAGGAGTCGATCTGCCGCGTCGGAGCCGCTGGCTGGATGGTTACCGTGAAGGTATCCTGTCCTTCGAAGGTGACGGTTTGGTCGCCCTCCATGGGTTCGCCCGTGAGGGTGTAGTTACCCGGATCGAACGCTGCGGTGACGGCCTCCCCCGCGGGAACCTCGAATGTCCCGTTCTCGCCGGTTTCGGGCGCGGCCGTCACGGTGACCCCGGTCTCGCTGGGGTTCTCGACGGTGACGTTTTGGCCCTCGACGGACACGTTCAGGTCGATATCGCCCGGCTCGGGGCCTGTGACCGAGAACTCGAACGTCTCGTTCCCGTCGATTGTGACGGTCCGGTTCTCGTCGGACTCAGCGGTCACGGTGTAGTTCCCGGCCGGGAACGTCTCGGTCACCGACGCACCCGCGGGGACGTCGAACGTCTGCTCCTCGCCGTCCTCACCGGCCACGGTTGCCGTGACCGAGGCGTTGCTCGGATTTTCGAGGGTCAGGTTCCCCGCGTCTACCGACGCGGCGAGGTCGATGGCCGGCCCGGGTTCCTCCGCAGGTTCGACGGTGAACTCGAACGCCTCGTCGCCGTTGATCGTGACCGTCCGGTTCTCGTCGGCGGCCACGGTCACGGTGTACTCCCCGGGATCGAACGACTCCTCGACGGTCTCGCCGGCCGCCACGTCGAGCGTCTGCTCTTCGCCCTCCTCGTCGGTCACCGTGGCGGTGACGGAGGCGTTCCCGGGGTTCTCGATGGAGAGGGTCCCGTTCGTCACCGTCGCGTTCAGGTCGATCGGCCCGGGTTCGTCGGGCTGGTCGGGCCCGTCCTCGACGGTCAACTCGTACTCGTCCTCACCTTCGACGGGGAGGGTGCTCCCGTCCTCGCCCTCCGCGGTGAGGACGTAGGTCCCCGGATCGAACCGCTGGGTGACGTCCCAGTTCGACGGCACGTCGAAGGTCCGGACCGTCTCACCGTCCTGACTGGCGGTCACGGTGACCCGCTGGTCGTTCGGGTTCTGGACCGTGACCGACTGTCCGTCGACGGTCACGTCCAGACTCAGGTCCTCGGGCCCGACGCCGATTCGGAGTTCAGTCCGGCCACCGACCTCGACGTCTTCGCCGTCGGCGGTCTGGGCGGTGAGCGTGTACAGCCCAGGTTCGAGGTCGACAGTCCGCTGCTCGCCGGCCGACAGCGTCTCGGACTGCACCTCGCCGTCCTCGGTGGTGATCGTCACGGTCACGGCCTCGTCGTTCGGGTTCGCGAGGAAGACGCCGTCGTCACGACCGTCCGCGAACAGGCTTCGCAGGTCGGGTTCGTCGTCGGGGGCCGCCTCATCGTCGTCGGGCCGGTCGGCCGTCCCGCGTGCGTAGTTGATGATCGTCTGCTCGTTGGTGATGTCGATATCAGCGACGATCGACGCCGTGTCGGCGGCGGCCCGCTCGGTGACCACCTGGATCTGTTCGACACTCACCTGCTGGCGCTGGCTGAGCGAGACGGCTCCCTCACAGGCCCCCTTCGCGGCGGACTGGATCTGTGAGACGCTGGCCGACTGGTACTGGGTGAGCGCGCCACCGGCCGCGCTCCGCGCGATGACCTGCACCTGAACGATATTCACCTGCTGGATCTGGATCACGGCACCGCTGCCGGCTCCTCTCGCGGCGGCCTGAATCTGTTCGACGTTTACGATCTGTTCCTGGGCGGCCGTGCTGGCGGCTCCCTCGGCCGCGCCGAACGACGCCTGTTGTATCTGGACGACGTTCACCTGCTGGATCTGGGTCAGCGAGCCCTCGGCGGCCCCCGAGGCGGCCGACTGGATCTGGGTGATCGTCGCGGACTGGTACTGCGAGATGGCTCCGCCTGCGGCCCCCGAGGCGGCCGACTGTATCTGGGTGACGGAGACCCGCTGGCTCTGGGTCAGTGACCCCTCGGTCCCGCCCCGTGCGGCGGCCTGGATCTGCGTGACTTCGGCCTGCTGGCGCTGGACGATCGAACCCTTGGCACCGCCCATGGCGGCTTCCTGGACCTTCTTCGCGTCGGCCTCGTCACCGCTCGCTCCGCCGGCAGCGCCGCCGAAGGCCGCGGCCTGGACCTGTCTGACGCTGACCGTCTGGTTCTGGACGAGCGAGCCGTAGGCCGCTCCCTGGGCCGCCTCCTGGATCTGTGAGACGCGGACCGCCTGGCGCTGGGTGACGTTCGCCCCCTGCGTGTCGGTTTCGTTGGGCTGCTCGTCTTGCTCCTCACTATCGTCGTCGGCCGTCTCGTCACACGCGCCCGCGGCCGCCCCGGCCGCGGCGTACTGGATCTGGGTGACGTTCACCCGCTGTGACTGGGCGACCGCGCCGTGGGCCCCGCCGTAGCTCGCGCTCTGCATCTGGGTGGCGGTGGCGTTCTGGGCCTGCGTCAGCGACCCCACCGTCCCGCCGAAGACCCCGGCCTGGACCTGCGTGACGTTCGCTCGCTGGCTCTGGACGAGCGCGCCGTGGGCGGCCCCTTTGGCGGCGGATCGGATCTCGTCGGCACTCGCGTCGTGATCTTGACTCGCCGCCCGGACGGCTGCCTCGACGGCTGCCTGGCGTTCCTCCTCGGATATCGAGACGCCCTGCTGTTCCGCCAGTTCGGCACCGGCCCGGGCTCCTTCCCGTGCGGCTTCCGTCTCCGCTTGGCCGACTTGTGCCGTTCCGTTCGCGCCGGGACTGTTCTCGGCTTCGACCACTCCCTCGCCGGCCGTCGCGCTCGCGAGTTCGTCCAGTTCCGTCGCAATTTGATCACTCCCGTTCGCCTGTGCGACCGACGCGTCGTCCGCCGCGGGCCCGCTCGCGCCAGCAGCGACACTGGCGAGGCCGGCCAGCGAAGCGACGAGTACGACGACGAGGACGAACTGCCGATCGGGGCGACGGGTCATCCGTCCCTCCGTGGCGTGGGCCGGTCGAGTTCTGGCGATCGATGCGTCCGTGTCGGTACGTTGACGTCCATGTGAAAGTCCCCCTGTGTACGGTAATGCCGCGTCTCCCCCACGTACTCCGAAGCCACTAGTAAAGCCGATAGACCGTTTCGAGACTCCCGCTCGATACGCCACTGGCCGAAACTTCTCACAACAGTTGCCCACTGGCACAGGCCGACCGTACACGCGTCAATCGTCGTGACGGACATCGTACCGAACAGTTCCCGTGACTCAGGAACGGATTCGGTAATTCACACCGAGCGACGGTGGAATCCGACCCCGACGCACGGTTCCAGGTAGGTAACGACGGCTTCACGACGGTAGGTCGATCCTTGGGCCGAACCGCTGTCAGGTGCGACGGTCGTGGCTCACGCTTTTGTCACTGGCCCGTGGACTCCCTCCATGCGACTCGATGGAGTACGCGTGCTCGACCTCTCTCGATTGCTGCCCGGCCCATACGCGACGCAACTGCTCGCCGACGCCGGCGCGGACGTGATCAAGGTCGAGGACACGGACGCTGGCGACTACGCGCGGATCCTCCCGCCCTACACGGAGACGGGCGTCGGTGCAATCTTCGACGCCGTCAACCGCGGGAAACGAAGCGTCGCTCTCGACCTCAAGTCCGCCCGTGGCCGCGAGGCCTTCCTCGATATGGCCGCCGAGGCCGACGTGGTGTTCGAGCAGTTCCGCCCCGGCGTCGTCGACCGCCTCGGCGTCGACTACGCGGCCGTCCGCGAGGTCAACGAAGACGTTATCTACTGCTCGCTCTCGGGGTTCGGACAGGACGGTCCCCACGCCGACCGTGTCGGGCACGACCTCAACTACGTCGGCATGGCCGGCCTGCTCGACATGACCCGGGCGGACGAGGACAGCACGCCACAGATGCCGGGCTACCCCGTCGGCGACATGGCCGGCGGCCTCTTCGCCGCCTTCTCCGTCGTCGGAGCCTTGCTCTCGCGGGAACTGGGCAACACCGGCGGGGAGTACGTCGACGTGGCGATGACCGACGTGGTGGCCTCCTTCTCGCAGGCCGTTTCCCACGACGCGCTCACCGGCGCTGACCCTCGCCCCGGCGAGACGGAACTCTCCGGCGGCCTGCCCTGGTACGACACCTACGAGACCGCCGACGGAAAGTACGTCACGCTCGCAGCCCTCGAACCCAAGTTCTGGGAGACCTTCTGTGAGGCGGTCGGCCGTCCGGACCTCACCGATGCGCACATGACTGGTGATCCGGCCGAACGCGAGGCCGTCCGTGAAGAACTCGAAACCCTGTTCGCCGAACGGACCCGCGACGAGTGGGAGTCGGAACTGGGAGACACCGAGGCGATGGTCGCGCCGGTCAGATCGCCGGCCGAAGCGCTCGACAGCGAGGCCGCGGACGCCCGGGACCTGATCGACCGCTCCGGGACTATCCCACGGGTTACCTTCCCTGCCCAGTCCACGGCGGAACCGGAGGGGGTAGCCGGCTCCCCACCAAGCCACGGCGAACACACCGACGACGTGCTCGAAGCCGTGGGCTACGACGCGGACCGGATCGCGGCGCTCCGCGAGGACGGCGTGATCGAGTAGTCGGACGACGAATCGAGACGCGGACGCGACCGGAGGGAGCTTTTTGTACCGGGGCGGCGATTGCGAAGACCATGCAACCGGGCCTGCTCTTGCCGCCCGCGGACGTGATGGATCCGACCGGCGTCGCGACCACCGCCGAACAGCTGGGCTACGGCTCCGTCTGGATGCCGGAACTCTGGGGGAGCGACGCGTTCGTCCAGCTCTCGGCGGTCGCCGAGGCTACCGAGGAAGTACGGCTGGGGACCGCCATCGCCAACGTGTTCTCCCGCTCCCCGGCCGTTCTCGCGATGGCCGCCGCCACCGTGGACCGCTACGCCGACGGCCGGATGGTACTGGGAACCGGTGTCAGCACCGCCAAGGCCATCGAGGACCTCCACGGCATCGACTACGAGAACCCGGTCCGCCGGGCCCACGAGACCATCGCCGTCGCCCAGCGGTACCTCTCGACCGACGAGGAGCGTGTTTCCTACGACGGAAAAATGATTCAGGTCGAGGATTTCGAGCCACTGGGTCGGGACGTCCCGGTCTACCACGCGGCGCTCGGGCCGGCCAACCGCCGGGTCGTCGCCCGGCTCGCCGACGGCTGGATCCCCCACAACGTCCCCTTCCCGGACCTGCCCGAGGCCTTCGCGGACATCGAGGAGACGGCTGACGAAGCGGGACGGGACGCGAGCGAGATCACCGTCGCGCCGTACGTCCCGTCGGCGGTCAGCGACGAGGACCCGGACGCGGCCCGCGACGCGATCCGGGGTCACGTCGCCTACTACGTCGGGAGCGGCGAGGGCTATCGGAAGGCAGTCGCCCAGCGGTTCCCGGACGGTGCGGAGGCGGTCGCCGACGCGTGGCGGTCGGGCGACCGAGGTGACGCCTCGGACGCAGTGACCGACGAGATGGTCGACGCGCTCGGGGTAGCCGGCACGACGGAGCAGGCCCGCGACCGACTGGACGAACTGCAGGACGGGATCGTCGATCTGCCGATGATCACGGTGCCCCGGCAGGCCGCCGGAGAGATGGCGATGGACACGATTCAGGCGCTCGCGCCCGATCAGTAAACGAGTGGAAGGCTAGCATCCGCGCGAGCGGAGCGAGCGCAGTTCACCGAAAGACGCGATGCGTCTTTCGAGCCATCGTTCGTTCCCTTCGGTCACTCACGAAGACACCGCGAGCGCGCCCGCAGGGCGCGACTCGCGGAGAGTTTTTCACGCACGTTTTTGCAACGGGGGGTTCGCCCCCGGCGAACCCCCCCGCAGTAAAAAGGTGCTAGTACGTGAACAGGTCGACGCCGCCGGTGACGCCCATGACCTGACCGGTGATGTACTCGGCCTGCTCGGAGGAGAGGTAGGCGACGAGGTTGGAGACGTCCTCCTCGCTGCCGAGTTTGTCCATCGGCGTGGCGCGGGCGATGTCGGCCCAGTGTTCGTTGATGTTCTCGAGCTGGTCGTGGGGCAGTTCGGCGAGGTCGCCGACGACGATGGTCGGTGCGAGGATGTTCGAGGTGACGCCCTCGGGTGCACCCTCCAGGGCGAGCGTCTTGCCGAAGCCGATGAGGCCGGCCTTCGTGGTGGAGTAGGAGATCTGGCCGTACCCGCCTTCCCAGCCGGCGAGCGATGACATGGTGATGATGCGGCCCCAGCCCCGGTCACACATGTTGGGGAAGATCTCGCGGGTGATGTTGTAGGTGCCCGTCAGGTTGACCGAGATGTCTCGGTCCCAGATGCTGGGGTCGAGGTCGCCGGCCGTACCAACGGCGTCCACGAGGCCGGCGTTGTTCACGAGGATGTCGACGCCGCCGGTCGCGTCCTGCAGGTCGTCGACGACCTCACTGACCTGATCGCGGTCGGTGAGGTCACACTCGATGGCGATGGCCTCACCGTCGTTGTCGGCCTCGTTGATATCGTCGGCGACGTCCTGCGCGCCGTCCTCGTCGACGTCGAGGACGACCACTTCTGCGCCCTCCGCTGCGAGTGTCTTGCAGTCCTCTTCACCGATGCGGCCCGCACCCCCCGTCACGAGGGCCGTCTTGTCGTCAAGTCCGAAGTCCATTGCATCTGGCTGTTCCGAACACACTTTGTTAACAGTTCCTCCTCATAAGGGAGGGGGGTTTATCAGTCGACCCGACAGACCCGTCGAAAAACGGTGGTAGCGGGACGCTCGTACGACCCGTCGAACTACTCGACGCCGACGATCGAAAGGAGTGTTCGGTGGTCCTCGATGGCGAAGTCGATGGCGTCCTCTTCGACGACGCGGTGGCCGTCCCTGTCCAGTTCTTCGGCGCGCTCGAAGGCGGTGCCGTTGTAGGCAACGGTGTCGAGGCCGGCCGCTTTGCCACCCTGCATGTCGTGGTCGTAGCGGTCGCCGACCATCAGCGAGCGGGCGGGGTCGACGTCGGACCTGTCGAGTGCGTCGTCGAACATCCGCTGGTCGGGTTTCTTGTAGCCGACGGCCTCTGAGGTGGTCACGCCGTCGAAGGCGTCGTCGACGCCGAACTGGTCGAGCATCCGGTGGGCCTCGGCCGTGTCGATGTCCGAGACGATGCCCAGATACAGGCCTGCGTCGTCCAGCGCCCGGATCGTCTCGACGACGTTCGGTTCGGTCTCCATGGCGGCCTTCGTGGCGGTCTCGAACCCGGGCTCCCACTCCTCGCGGTCGATGTCGCCGTCGACGATGGCCTGGAAGGCCTTCTGATACCCTTCGCTGGCGGACATGTACTCGGTGCCCTCGGCGGATTTGAAGTGATCGCCGAGGGCCTCCCGCCAGGTCTCCAGTGCGGGGCCGTGGTCGAGGCCGCGCTCGGCGGCGAACTCCTCCAGATAATCGACGTAGCCCTGCCGGATCGAGGGGAGCGAGACGATGACGCCGCCGATGTCGAAGAAGACGGCCTCGTACTCGGTCATGCGACCTCGTAGCGACGGACGCCGTGTTCGTCCGTCTCGCCTGTCAGCTCGCCCTCTCGTTCGAGGTGGGCGAGCGCGCTGGCTGTCTCGATGACCAGGTACTCCATGTTTCGGTCGCCCGAGCGCTGGAAGGCGATGTCGACGGCCGTCGAGCCGCTGCCGTCCGCCAGCGCCTCTCGGGTCCGGTCGAGCAGCCGATCCAGACTCTCGCGGTCCCGTTCGACGGCGTCCGCGAAGTCGGTGTGAGGCGCGTCGTGGCCGGTGAACACGCGATCCACGTCGATTTCTCCCAGTGTGTCGAGTGCGGTGTAGAAGGCGTCGATGGCTTCCTCGTAGCCGTCGTCGAAGCCCGTGTGCATCGCCACGGGACGGAATGTACCGAGCGCCATGTCCCCCGAGAAGAGGACGCGTTCGCCGTCCAGATCGGTCAGGTAGCAGAGGTGGTCGGCCTGGTGGCCCGGTGTGTGAACCGTCTCGACGGTGAGCGGGCCGATGTCGACGGTCTCGCCGCGGCCGAGCCAGTGGTCGACGGCCGCGCTCGGGAGGAGACTGCTGTCGCGTTTCAGCGAGTCGACGGACATCTTCACCGCTTCGTCGAGATACTCGCCCTGCACGCCGGCCTTCTGCGCGTTCTCCCGGACCGTCGCTTCCAGCCCCTCTGGTTCGCGCTCGAATCGTTCCCGGACGGTCGCGGGTGCGTACACTTCGGGATCGGCGGCGTCGATGACTGCCTGCACCTGTCCGATGTGGTCGGTGTGGGGGTGGGTGACGACCAGGTGGTCGATGTCCGCGAGTTCGTGACCGTGATCGTCGAGATCCGCGATCAACTCGTCGCGAGCCTGCTCGCCCGCCATCCCGGCGTCGAACAGGATCGGTTCGGCACAGTCCACGAAGTACGCCGCCACGTTCTCGGGCGGCCAGTCCACGCTACACTCCAGCCGATGGACCGTCGTCGTCTCCTGCATGTGGGTTCCTCGCTCGTTCATTTTCAGAATAGGAGAGTCTTCCGACAGATAAACGTTGCCCTAGAACACAACGATGGAAACCAATCACTGCCGAAATACCAACAGAACCAGTTATTTGAGGCCGTTTATTTAACGAGTTACGAATTGGGGGGTAGTGGCGGGGTCGAGATACCGTGTTACTCGTCGTCCCGGAGTTTGTACTTTTGGATCTTGCCGCTGGTCGTCCGGGGGAGGCTGTCGACGAACTCGACCTCGCGGGGGTGTTTGTACTCGGCCAGTTCGTCGAGGGCGAACTGTTTGATCGCCTCGGCGGTCACGTCCTCGCCGGGTTCGATTTCGGGGCGGGGGACGACGTAGGCCACGGGGACTTCGTTGCGGCGCTGGTCGTCGACGCCGACGACGGCGGCCTCGGCCACCGCGTCGTGTTCGGTCAGCAGTTCCTCGACCTCGCTGGGGTAGACGTTGTAGCCGGCGGTGACGATGACGTGTTTCTTCCGGTCGACGATCTCGTAGTAGTTGTCTCGGTCGCGTCGGGCCACGTCGCCGGTCCGGAGGTACCCGCGGTCGGTGAACGCTTCTTCGGTCGCATCGGGCATGTCGTGGTAGCCGGTCATCACCTGCGGGCCACGCACCAGCAACTCCCCTTCCTCGCCAGGCATCACCTCCTCGCCCGACTCGTCGACGATCTTCGAGTCAGTCATCTGGAGGGGTTGCCCGACGGTGCCTTCCCTGTGACCGAACGCGGTCTGGTTCTCGGTGTGGGTCGCCCCGCAGGTCTCGGTCAGCCCGTACCCCTCCGTCACGTCGACGCCAGCGGTGTCCTCGAACTCCCGCTGGACCGCCACGGACATCTTCGCGCCGCCCTCCGCCGCCACTTCCAGACTCGTCAGGTCGTGGTCGCCGAAGGCCTCGTCGGTGACCATGTCGACGTACATCGTCGTGACGCCGACGAAGTGGGTGATCCCCAGATCCTCGATGGTCGCCATCGCCTCGGCGGGGTCCCACCGCATCGCGCTTCGGAGGTGGAGGGATCCACCAAAAAGGAGGGGTTGCCACCCACAGTGGACGAAGCCCGTGATGTGGTACATGGGCAGCCAGATCAGGCTCTTGAGTTCGGCTGGCGTCAGCGGTGCCTTCTCGTCGTCCTCGACCAGCATGTCGACGCCCTGAGCGCGGACGTTCCGGTGGGTCAACTGCACGCCTTTGGGTTGCCCCGTCGTCCCGCTGGTGTAGGGCTGGAGCGCTACGTCCTCGCCGTCGCGCTCGACGTGGGTCGGCTCACCCGCCACGTCGTCGACGTGGTGGTCGTCGTCGGGCACCTGTCCGCGGTCGCCGGCTGTGATCACTACCGGGTCCACGTCGGTCTCCGCCAGCGCGTCGTCGACCGTACTCCGGAGCCACCAGTGGGTGACGATAGCGTCGGCGTCGGTGTCTTCCAGCTGGTGGACCATCTCCCGGGGCTTGTACTGCGGGTTCATGAACGAGACCGGCGTCCCGGCTTTCAGCCCGCCGAGCGAAGCCACGACGTACGCCGGACAGTTCGGCAGGTAGAGGACGATCCGGTCGCCCGGTTCCAGTCCCAGATCGTGGAGGCCCCCGGCGAAGGCCGCCGACCGGTCGCGCAATTCGGCGTGCGAGAGCGTTTCGTCGTCGTGTTCGATCGCAGTCAGATCGCCGTTCACGTCGGCCGTCCGGTCGTGCAGTCCGGCCGCGTTCCCCTCCAGGGGACGCTCCCCGAGATCCTGTATGTCCATGCCACCCGATACCGTACACCGGAAATAAAAGCTACCGTCGGTCCCCTCCGGACCTTTTTCCGTCAGCCCCGGAGGGCCTCGACGGGGCGTTCGTTTGCCGCGCGCCAAGCGGGGTAGGCACCCGCGATGAGGCTGGTGAGGATTCCGAACGCGACCGCGCCGCCCAGATAGAGCAGCGACTCCGACGTGAACGCGAAGGGGCTCCCGAGGAAGACGGCGTTGGCGGCCAGCACGACCAGCAGCGCCAGCGCGATGCCGATGCCCGCGCCGAGGGCCCCGAGCATCGCGGCCTCGACCAGCAGGATCCACAGGATGTCGACCTTCGAGTAGCCGACCGCCCGGAGGACACCGATCTCCTCGCGTCGCTTGGTCACCGACATCAACATCGTGTTGGCGATCGAGACTCCGGCGACCAGTAGCGACAGCGAGCCCAGCCCCGCCAGGAACAGGTTGATCCCGTCGACGATCGACCGGAACAGGCGGACGAGCGACGTGAGTTCGAAGACGAGCAGTTGGTCCTTCCGACCGTTGAACTCCGACCGCAGGGCCGTGGCCGCCGCTTCGGCCTCGTCGACCGACTGGGTCGTCACCCGGACCTGACTGTAGGTGCGGTCACCCGTCTCCTCGATCGGGAGGAACACCTCGTCGACGCCGAAGGCCGCGCTCTCGGCCAGCACGGCTGTCACGCGGTAGGGCCGAGTCTCGGCGACCTCGCCGTCGTCGGCCTCCGGAGCCAGCATGATTCGATCGCCGGGTTCGAGGCCGTGGTCCGCGGCGAACTCGTTCGAGACGACGGCGCTTCGCCGCCAGTTCGTCGGAATCTCCCCCGCCGCGACCTCGTAGAGCAGCCGTGGATCGTCGAGATACGTCACCGAGACGCTCAATCGGCGGTTAGATCGTATCCGGTACTCCATCGATCGGGACTCCGTGGCCACGATACCGGCACCCCCCACCGTCTCCTCGATCCGCAGCAGGTCCGTCCGGTCGAAATTCGACTCGTCCTTGTCGAACCCCGGCGAGACGTAGACGTTCGTCGCGCCCTGCTCCTGGATCCGGTCGAGTTGACTCTGCTTGAACGCCGCGCCGCCGGCCCCGATAGCCGCGATCGCCACGACGCCGATCGTGATCGCCGCGGCCGCCAGCAGCGACCGCGTGCGTGCCCGGGAGATGTTCCGCCGAGCGATGACGATCGACGGGAACCGGCCTGTAATCCGTCGGAGCCAGCTCACGGCCGGGCACCTCCGCCGGGGTGGTCGATTCGGACCATCAGTCCAGCGCCTCCACGGGTCGTTTGTTGGCCGCCTTCCACGCCGGGTACAGCCCCGCGAGCAGCGCGGTCACGATGCCAAAGGCGACGCCGATCCCGACGTATCGGAGCCCCGCGGCGGTGAACGCCAGCGGGTCCCCGAGCAGGAGCTGGTTGATCGCCATGCCGATGCCGAGCGCGATGGGGACGCCGATGGCCGCCCCGATGACGCCGAGGATCGTCGACTCGGCGACGAGCAGGCTGACGACTGCCCGCCTGGGGTAGCCGTACGCCCGGAGGACGCCGATCTCGCTCTCGCGCTCGATGGCCGCCATCAGCATGGTGTTGGCGATGGTGACCGCGGCGACCAGCAGCGAGATCGCACCGACGCCGATCAAAAACTGGTTGATCGTGCCGAAAAACTCCGTGAACTGCTCGCGTTGCTCCTGGACCTGCTCGACACGGACCACCTCCTCCCGGACGTTGAACTCGCTCTCGATGGCCCGTGTCGCGGCGTCGACGGAACCGGTCGTCGTGTCGACCCGGACGATGGCCTGCTCGTAGCCGTCGCTCTCGAACTGCGAGGCCGGAACGAACACCGTCTGATCCGCCCCCAGCGGGGCAGAGAACCCCTGAGGCTCGAGAACGGCGGAAATCTCGAAGCTCCGGTCGAACTCGTCGGTGACGTTGATCCGCAACCGGTCGCCCGGTTCGAGGTCGTTCTGCTCTGCGACCCGCGAGCCGATCACGATCGTCCGACGCCAGTTGTCCGGGATCGTCCCGTTCCGGGCCTCGTAGAACTCGCCCGGGTTCTCGAGCCCCTTCACC
The DNA here is from genome assembly GCF_001989615.1 of Halorientalis sp. IM1011. NCBI lineage: Archaea > Methanobacteriati > Methanobacteriota > Halobacteria > Halobacteriales > Haloarculaceae > Halorientalis > Halorientalis sp. IM1011. The sequence goes on from NZ_CP019067.1 coordinate 3,208,321, forward strand.
TGCGCCTGAAAGAGGAGCGTCCCGGACTGGGTCTGGACGTACGCCCCGAGCGGTTCGTGGACGGGCAATACCGTTGCGCTGCCGGCGGCCTGCCTGATACGGTCGATGTCTCCGTCCGAGAGTTCGGTATTCGTGATGTTGCCGTCCTCGACGGTCACGTCGGGTTCCACCGTCGCCGTCCCACCGAAGCCCTCGTAGGCCTCCAGTTGATCCTGTTTGAACGCCTCGCCGCCCGTGCCGATGGCACCGATGGCGACGACGCCGATGACGACGGCCGTGACGGCGAGTCCCGAACGGAGGGTCGCACGCGAGAGGTTCCGCCGGGCCAGCGACAGCGTCGGGAACCGACCGGCGAGCCAGCGGATCGGGTTCACGGCTCGGGATCCCCCTCGAAGTTCGCTCGCCGATCGTCGGTCTCCCGCACCAGCCCGTCGATGAGGGTCACGACGCGGTCGGCGGCCTCGGCAACGTAGTCGTCGTGGGTCACGGTGACGACGGCGACGTCCTCGTCACGGCGGAGTTCGTCGAACAGTTCGAGGATTTGGTCACCGGTGTCCCGGTCGAGGTTCCCGGTCGGCTCGTCGGCCAGCAGGATGTCGGGATCGTTGATCAAAGAGCGTGCGATGGCGACGCGCTGTTTCTGCCCGCCCGACAGTTCGTCGGGGTAGTGGTCGAGGCGGTCGCCCAGCCCCACGCGTTCGAGCAACTCCCGCGCCCGCTCGCGAGTCTTCGTCGGCGTCCGGTCGAGCATCCGCGGCATCTCGACGTTCTCTACGGCCGTGAGTGTCGGGATCAGGTAGAAGCTCTGGAAGACGAACCCGATCGTCTCCTTGCGCTTGCGGGTCCGCTCGCGGTCCGTGAACGTCGACACGTCCTGGCCGCGCAGGCGAACGTCGCCGCTGGTGGCCACGTCCAGCAGGCCGAGCAGGTTCAGGAGTGTGGACTTTCCGCTCCCGGAGGGGCCGACGACCGCCACGAAGTCGGCTGGTGCGATGCCGAAGTCGACACCTTTCAGCGCGCGGACGATCTGGCCGCCCGTCTCGTACTCCTTGACCACGTCGGTCCCGCGGATGATGGCGTCGGTCGTGACGGACCCGTCGGTCCTCCCGCCGGGTTCGGATCCGGTGGCCTCGTGCCACCCGTCCACGCCGGTCTCGTCGTCGGGGTCGGGTGCCACAGCGGTCACCCCCGTCTGCGGTAGAGCACGACCGCCGCGATCAGGGCGACGATTACGACGATCGGCACGATCGGAAGCCCACCCTGCTGTGGCGAGCGGTCCGGCGTCGCGGCCTCAGTGACTGGAATCTCTGTCGTGTAGTTGCGTCGCACGCCGTCGACCACGTAACTCACTTCCACCGGGACCGAGGAGACGTTGCCCGTGACCGAGGGCGAGAGCGTGAACGACGAGAAGTCGCTCGCGTCGACCGACCCGACGAAGTACTTCTTGCGCCCGACGTTCTCGGCCTCGCCCGTCGAGACGATGACCGACTCCACCTCGTCGGAGCCGACGTTGCTCGCGGTTGCCGTTATCTCGACAGTACCGCCCTGTGCGACCGCGTCCACGCCGGTGAGTTCGATGGTTCCGGGGTTCGGTGGCGCGTCGAACGCCGCCTGGAACCGCTCGGTCACCTGTTTGCGGGCGCCGTCGTCGGTGTAGTTGAGCGTCACCGACACCGGGTAGGTGCCGCTCTCGTCGACACGGGCCGGGAACTGGAAGTCCGTCGTCTCGCCAACGGTCAGCCGGGAAGTGACCCGCTCGCTCGCGGCGAACGTCGCGGTCGGGGAGTCGACGGAGACCTCCACCTGGCTCAGGTCACCTTCCAGCCCGTTCGCGACGGTCACGTTGACCGGTCGGGTCGTGCCGGGCAGTCCCTCGGCGACGGAGAGGGCCAGTTGCGGCCCGTCGACGGCCTCGGACCCGCTCGCCGCGCCGAGGCGTCTCGTCCGTTCGAGCGTCTGGGTCTGGCCCATCGAGTTCGTGTATTCGAGCGTCGCCGTGATCGAACCCGCGTCGCCGTCCGGGACCGACCCGGAGTAGCTGAACGTCCGCTTGGTGCCGGGTTCGAGTTTGGCGTCGAGACGCTCCGGATCCTCGAACCGGACGTTCCGCCCGTCGACGGAGAGGTTGAGGTTCCGGATCGCCTCGGACTGGCCGTTCGAGACGTTGACCGCGATCTCACGGTGGGAGCCGACCGATCCCGCCACGTCGATGCGCATCTTCGGCCCGCTCTCGGTGACGGAGATTACGATGGGATATTTGAGCCTCACATATTCGCTGACGCCAGTCGGATTGACGTCCGCCACGACAGTGACTTCCAATTTTTTGACTCCGGGTTCGTCGAACTCCGTCGTTATCGGTATCTCAGAACTTCCCCCGGGACTGAGACTGCCGAGGTCGCTAATGCTCCCTATCCGCTCCCCGCTTCCTTTGTGAGTGAGGTAGGCGGTTCGTATTTCAGCAACTCCGTTACTACTCTGAGAGTTGGCGACGGTCGTGGATATTTTAACGAGACTGTCTGCAGACGGTTGCTCTGGTGTGACGCTAACGCCGTCGATATACGGGTCCGGTGTGGTTGTTTGGGTACTGTTCGCCGTGTTCGCAGTCGCGAGCGGTGCGCTGGCCGCGGAGGCGACCAGCAACACTGCGACCACCGCCGTCGTGACCGCCGGGAGCGGCCGTCGAACGGCGGGGCTCATGACTGCGACCTCGGAGGGGTAGGACAGTTGGGGACCATCGTCCTATGCCATCGAGTCACACTTCTTGCCATTAGAACTTTTTTACTTGACATCGATCGCGGGGAAATTCGGAACCTGGAGTTTCGACCCACGCCACTCCCGGGACGTGCAGTTTTATTAACAGTGAGGTAGAACGCGGCATTGTTGATTAACAATGGTAACTGAAACGGAGGCGGTACGATGAGAGAGCAGTTCGCGGTCGAGGGACAGACGGCGATTATCACGGGTGCGTCACAGGGAATCGGTCGCTCCATCGCGGAGCGGTTCGCCGACGACGGTGCCGACGTGGTCATCTGCTCGCGCGAGCAGGAGAAAGTCGACGAGGTGGCCGAGGGCATCAACGCCGAGGACGGCGGCGAGTGCCTCGCCATCGAGTGTGACGTGACCGACCGCGACGCGGTCGACGCGCTGGTCGAGGCGACCGTCGAGGAGTTCGGCAGCGTGGACATCCTCGTCAACAACGCCGGTGCCTCCTTCATGGCCAACTTCGAGGGCATCAGCGAGAACGGCTGGAAGACCATCGTGGACATCAACCTCCACGGCACCTACCACTGCACGCAGGCCGCGGGCGAGGTCATGCGCGAGGGCGACGGCGGCGTGATCGTCAACTTCTCCAGCGTGGCCGGCAATCGCGGCGCGCCGTTCATGAGCCACTACGCCGCGGCGAAAGCCGCCGTCTCGAACCTCACGTCGACGCTCGCCTACGAGTGGGCCGACGACGATGTCCGGGTGAACTGCATCGCGCCCGGGTTCGTCGCAACGCCCGGCGTCGAGAGCCAGATGGGCGTCAGCGCCGACGACATCGACCGCTCGGAGGTCGACCGCCAGATCGGCGTCGAGGAAGAGATCGCCGACCTGGCCCAGTTCCTCGCCAGCGAGGCCTCGTCGTACATCACCGGCGAGACCATCACGGCGAAGGGCGTCCCGGACATCATGGAAGATCCGGACATCTAAACCTGAAACACTCACTTCGATTTTTCGTCGTGGTCCCGGAGCCGCGCCGTTAGCCTTGCCTCGCGGTCGAGCGGGCACACCGAGGCGGCAACTTATTTCCCGGTCCCGTCCGGTGACGGGGTATGGCACGTGACGTATTCTTGCCGGTCGCGGCACAGCCGAGCGTGGAGACGCTCGTCGAACAGGCACAGACCGCCGAGGAACTGGGATACGGCCGCGCGTGGCTCCCCGAGACGTGGGGCCGGGACGCGGTAACGACACTGACGAGCATCGCCCACGGCACCGAGGAGATCGGCATCGGCACCTCGATCATGCCGATCTACTCTCGATCCGCCGCCCTCATCGGCCAGACCGCCGCCACCCTCCAGGAAGTCTCCGACGGCCGCTTCAGGCTGGGCCTCGGCCCCTCCGGCCCAATCGTCATCGAGAACTGGCACGGCAAGGACTTCGCCAACCCGCTAAAGTACACTCGCGAGACGGTCGAAGTCGTCAAGCAGGTCCTCTCGGGCGAGCGGGTCAGTTACGACGGCGAGTACTACGACCTAGACGGATTCCGCCTGCGCTGTGACCCGCCCGAAAATCCACCGGGGATCGACGCCGCCGGGATGGGGCCGAAATCGGTCGAACTCGCAGGGCGCTTCGCCGACGGCTGGCACGCCCTGATGCTCACGAAAGACGGCATCCGCGACCGGATGGACGACTTCGACCACGGCGCTGAACTGGGCGATCGGGACCGGAGCGACCAGGAGATCACCCTCTCGCTGACCTGCTGTGTCGACGAGGACCGTGAACGTGCCCGCCGACTCGTCAAACAGCATATCTGCTTCTATATCGGCGGCATGGGCACGTTCTACCGGGACGCACTGGCCCGGCAGGGTTACGAGGATCTGGCTAACCGCATCCACGACAACTGGGACGACGGCGACCGAGAACGAATGGTCGCCGAGTTCCCCGACGACCTGCTCGACGAACTCGCCGTCGCAGGAACGCCCGACGAGTGTCGCGACCGCATCGACGAGTTCGAGGCCATCGACGGCGTGAGTTCCGCCTCCGTATCCTTCCCCCGCGCGGCCGAGCAGGCAGACATCCAGCGAACAATCGAGGCGCTCGCGCCGGCCAACTGACGGGAGAGAGACGATCGACCCGATCTATTTTCGGTGCTCTCTCCGGGAAATCGATCGCCGTCAGACTCCACAGATATACCACTGTTAACCATTCTTGATTTAGCTATAACACTTCTTCTATGAAAGGCTATATATGGTGTAAACGTTAATTCGGTTCCCATGCGTGAAAACTCGACTTTAGATGCCGTCGACAGACGGTCGTTTATGAAGCGTTCGCTCGGTACCGCGGGACTCGTCGGTGCGGCCGGCCTCGCCGGATGTTTCGGGGACGGCGGTAGCGGGAGCGGTGAGGCTCCGGGTGCCGACGGCGAGATGATCATGACCACGTCGACACAGGACACGTCGGCGTATACGATGAGTACGGTCATCGCGAACGTCGTGAGCCAGAACAACGACGAGGTGAACGTGCAGGCCCAGCCCAGCGAGGGGACAAACGCCAACATCGGTCGGCTCAGCCAGGACCAGTCCGACATCGTCTACATCCAGAACTGGACGGCGAGTAAGCTCGCCAACGAGGAAGAGCCGTTCGGAAACCTCGATTTCACCCCGGTCCAGACGTTCCACCTGTACGACCTGGCCTGGTTCCTCTGTTCGGCCAACGACGACTGGACGAGCATCGAAGACATCGGTTCCGGTGACCGCGTCTCGCCGACCCCGAGCGGTTCCGGGACGGCGGAGATGCTCGAATACGCGCTCGGGTTCGCCACGGACGAGTACGAACGCATCAGCATCGGATACGGCTCACAGGGGAGTGCGATGAGCGAAGGTCGGCTCGACGCCGGTGCCGGGACGTTCATCAACCTCTCAGTGGAGCCGAGCTGGGTCCAGCAGATGAAGAGTACGGTCGACCTGCGCCTGCTTCAGTTCCCCAGTGACGTGGTCTCGGAACTGGAGGAGGACCCATCCATCATCATGAGCGAGGTTGACACAACGCAGTTCGAGGGCTACGGCTACGCCCCCGACACCCTGAACACGCCGGCGCTCGCGTACAACTTCGTCACCCGGGACGACTTCGACTACGACACCCTCTACTCGTTCCTGGAGACCCTGTGGGCCAACCGCGACGGTCTGGGCGAGGAGAACGCCCTGCTCGGTCGGATGGAAGAGGGCGAGTTCTGGATGGAGAACGGCTACACCACCCTCCCGTTCCACCCCGCCGCGGCCGACTTCTACAAGGAACAGGGCATCTGGAACGACGAGTACGAGATCGCCGAACAGTAGCGACCTGACCGGTTGCCGCCGTACCCACGCTTTCGATACTTACGATGACCGATACCACGTCAGAACCCGAGAGTTGGTCGCCACGTGAGGACCTCCGCGCATTCCGCGACCGGGGGATCGCCGAACAAGTACTGCTCGTCCTGATCACGCTCATCGGCGTCGCCTTGACCGCCGTGACGGTATATTTCGCCTGGGCCAGGCCGATCGTCCGGACCAAGTTCGCCGTCGGCTTTTTCGGTGCCGGCATCGCCCTGTACTACCTGTCACAGGCGCTCCGAATCGTCGAGGACCCGACGGACCGGACCGACGCGATGCTGTGGTCCGACTGGTTGTCGGACCGCCCCTACCGCCTCGTCAGGTTCGCCGATGGGGGCCTCTGCGTCGCGCTGGCAGCGGCCGCCGCAGCCGCCAGCTACCACGTCTTTACCAGCTACTCGCGTCTCGATAGCTCCGCGTTGATCGCGGGCTTTCAGAACGTCGACCTGTACGTCGGGCTGGTCATCGTCTTCCTGGCGATCGACGCTACCCGGCGGGCCTACGGCTGGTCCATCGCCCTCGTCGCCATGGGCTCGGTGCTGTACGCCTACTTCGGCAACCTGATGCCGGGCTTCCTCCAGCACCCGGGGTTCGATCTGACCGGGGTAGCGACCTACGGCGCGGTCCGGCTCACCGGCGCGTTCGGCTTCATCATGGAGATCGGCGCGACCTGGGTCGCCATCTTCATCATGTTCGCCGGCCTCGCTCGCGAGTTCGGCGCGCTCGACGTCATCCTCGGTCTCGGCCAGAAACTCGGGAAGAACCTCAAGAGCGGGGTCGTCCACGTCGCGATTATCTCCAGCATGGCCATGGGATCGATCACCGGGAGCGCGGCGGCCAACGCCGCGACCACCGGCTCGTTCACCATCCCGATGATGAAGGATCAGGGCGTCCGGAAGGACTTCGCGGCCGCCATCGAGAGCGTCGCCTCCTCCGGCGGGCAGATCATGCCGCCGGTGATGGGCGTCGCCGCGTTCCTGATGGCCGACATCCTGGGTGTGGCCTACGTCCGGGTCATCCAGGCGGCGATCATCCCGGCACTGCTGTTTTACTTCTCGGTCGGCGTCGCCGTCCAGTTCGCGGTCCTGCGCTACGGTTGGACCACCGAGAACACGGACGGGCCGGGCATCCTGGCCTCGCTGTTCAGCCGCGGATCGCTCCTGAAGTCGCTGTACGCGCTGGTGGTCGTGGGCGCGTTCTATCTGGTCCGGGTCGTTCTCGAACAGGCCATCCTCCAGGCGGCTGCGGCCGCTCTGGCGGCGCTGGTGGCAGCCCGCCTGCTCCAGGCCGTGGTGCTGGGGAAAGAGGACCGCGGCGTGGCCGCGGACTTCGCGACCGCGGTGGCGGGCTTCTTCGACGGCACGCACTTCGCGATCCCGATGTCGGTGCTGATCTACACGCTCGTCGTCATGCAACTCTCGCCGATGGCGGCGGGGCTGTACACCACGCTGACGCTGATCGGGACGATGATCCTCGGGGAGCCGATTACGACGCTTGCCCGCTCACTCGGCGGCGTCGCCGACGATGCCGACGACACTCCGATAGCGAGTGTCTCGGTCGAAACTGCAGTCAAACGGGCGCTGATCACGCTCGTCGAGGCCGTCTACACGACGCTCAAAGGGTTCCGTCGCGGGGCGATGGACATGGCCCCCCTGGTGGGCGTCCTCGCCGCGATGGGCGTCATCATCAGCATGCTCACCCAGACCGGGCTGACCTCCGAGATCAGCGTCCGGATGGTCGCGCTGGGCGGGGGTGTCCTGCTGGTCGTCCTCATCCTGGCGATGATCACCAGCATCCTCTTCGGTCTCGGGATGCCGACGCCGGCGGCGTACATCCTCGTGGCGACGCTGCTGGTCTCGCCGCTGGTCAATCTGGGCGTCACCGAGATCACCGCGCACCTGTTCGTGTTCTACTTCGCGATGCTGTCGGCGATCACGCCGCCGGTCGCGGTCGGCGTGGCCGTCGGCTCGCGGATCGCCAACAGCGGGTTCATGACTGCCGCGAAGCAGGCGATGAAGATCGGTGCGGCCGGGTTCCTGATCCCGTACGCGCTGGTCGTCAACGACAGCCTCGTCAACTGGACGCTGACCGGAACGCCGATCGCGGTGTTCTGCGTGTTCGTCGGCGTCATCGCCCTCACCGCGGTGACCATCGGGTTCGACGGCCGCCACGTCCTCGGCATCCCGCACCGCGCCGTCTACCTGCTGCTCGCCTCGACCGCGCTCTTCGCACCCGCGCTGACCGGGTACGTCGGGGCGAGCGTGGCGACGCTCCTCCAGATCGCCGCGGCCGGCGTCGCGCTGGCCGGGCTGGCACTCGTCCAGATGGACCGACTTCCGACGGCCGTTTCGCCCGCCCAGCGAGCGGGAGACCGCTGATCGCTCGCCACCCCGGGCGGCCGTCTCAGTCTTAACAGTTTTTCACGTGGGGTCCTCGCCCCAAACGGTTGGCAACCCCTGTCACTCGGAAGTTAACTATTTTAGTGGTGCCCGTCGCAGGGACAGTATCTCCATGTCAGAGTATACGGGTTCGGATCTGTTCGTCGACGCGCTGGAGCAGTACGGCGTCGAACACGTCTTCGGCAACCCGGGAACGACGGAACTGCCGGTCCTGGACGCGATCAGCCGGAGCGAGCTCAGGTACGTCCTGGGGCTCCACGAGGACATCGCTGTCGGGATGGCCTCGGGCTACGCCAGCACGCGTCGCTACCACGCTCACCACGACGAGACTGTCATGCCGGCAGGCGTCGTCAACCTCCACATCACGCCCGGACTGGCCCACGGCACCGGGAACACCTACGCCGCCCAGTTCGCGGGCACGCCGCTGGTCATCACCGCCGGCAACCACGAACGGGACTTCCGCCACGAGGAACCCCTGCTCCACGGCGACCTCGAAGCGATGGTCGACCAGTTCACGAAGTGGTCCGACGAGGTACTGGACGTGTCGGCGCTCCCCACCATGCTCCGCCGGGCGTTCCGCGTCGCGCTGACGCCGCCGACCGGACCGGTCTTCCTCGGCCTGCCACAGGACGTGATGCTGTCGGAAACCGACCCCGAGGCCATAGAACCCCTCGGCCCCATCCCGAACGCCGGCCGGGGCGACGCAGGCCAGATCGAGCGGGCGGCAGACCTGCTCGCGGAGGCCGACGATCCGGTCCTCGTGCTCGGCGACCACGTCGCTCGCTCGGGGTCCGATGCCGTCGACGCGGCCGTCGACTTCGCCGAGGCTGCGGGCGCGCGGGTCCACGCCGAGATTCTCGCCTGCGAGGTGAACTTCCCCGGTGACCACCCGCAGTGGATCTCCCACATCCCGCCCAACGAGGGCGTCGCGAGCATGCTCATGGACACCGACACGCTCGTGTTCGTCGGCACGTCCACCCACACGACCCTCCTGAACCACGAGAACGCCCTCGTGGACAGCGACACCACCTGCATCCACATCTCTGACGACGCCTGGGAGGTCGGAAAGAACCAGCCCGCACAGGCCGCCGTCGTCGGCGACCCCGGCCTCGTGATGGAACAACTGGCCGACCGCCTCGAAGACCGGATCGACGACGACGAGCGTCAGCGCCGGATCGACAGCGTCGAGACCACCAAGCAGGCCCTGGCCAGTACGATCCAGTCCATGAGCGAGGACGAGACGCCGGAGGGAGAGACGCGCGCCTCCAAGGCCGAACTCGTCGACGCCCTCAAGGAGACCGCGCCGGACGCCTACGTCGTCGACGAGGGCGTCACCTCGAAGTACCCGCTCCTGATCCGCTGGGAGATGGAGGCCGAGCAGATGATCTCGAACAAGGGCGGCGGCCTGGGCTACGGCCTCCCTGCCTCCGTCGGCGCGGCGCTCGCTGAAGAGATGCAGGACGACCCCCGCGACGTGGTCGGGTACGTCGGCGACGGCTCGTACCTGTACTACCCGCACTCGATCTACACCGCAGCGCGCCACGATCTCGACCTCACGGTCGTGATCCCCGACAACCGCAACTACCGCATCCTCAAGGACAACACCATCCAGATCTTCGGCGGCGACGACGAGGACCACGACTACGTGGGCATGGACTTCGAACCGCCCGTCGACCTGGTCAAGAACGCAGAGAGCCACGGTGCGCGCGGCCACCGCGTCGAGACGGCCGACGAGATCGAGGACACCTTCGCCGACGCGCTGGACCGCGAGGGCACGGACGTACTCGACGTGCTCGTCCACGACTAGATCGGTTAGAGACGCGCTACAGATACGCCATTACCATCTGGATCGCCTTCGGGAGGATCAGACCGATCAGGATCTGCATCCACATCGTGAACGTGGTCGGGTACTCCTGGGTTTTCGTCACGTACTCTATCCGTCGGTTCGTCTCATTGTATCGGTCCTCGTCGGCGATTTCGAACGTGTCCAGGTCGAAGGGGTCCACGACGGACGAACGGAGTTCCCGGTCGAGTCGGGTGAGTTCTTCCCGTTTGGTCCGTTTCATGAACCAATGGATCTGTGACAGCCCGTAGATCATGGTCACGATCGAGAGCACCCAGACGAGCGTAAACAGCAGGTTCGTGACCACCCCGGGGTCGGGATACGTGGAGCCGGTGAGTGGATCGACGATCGCGGGCCCGTAGAGCACGACGAGGAATCCGACTAACCCGACGACGAGGAAGTAGTACGTGGTCTTCATGAGTTCGCCCGCTGGACGAAGCCCACCGAGACCTTCCGGATCGAGGAAATTGAGTCGAAAGTCGGACCGCCTGACCTTCCGCGGGAACACGAGCATGATACCGACGTAGGTCGCGAGAAACTCCGAGAAGATGACTCCGTACCCGAACGGGATCACTACCGCGACCCCGAGCAGCTCCGCGACACCGCCGATCTCCGTAATAGTCCCCGCTCCGACGTTGATACCGAATTGCCAGAGTCCGTATCCCAGGAAAAGTAGATAGAGGAATGCTCGAAACGAATGCGGTGCCAGGGTATCGAACCGGTCCGGATCGGTTGTCCGCGCTGCGACATCGATCTCCTCCAGTACCGCCCTGTAACGGTCGTGAAGAAATATCACGACGAAAGACGCGAACAGAACCAGGACTGGTTGGATTACCCATGTCGGGTTGACGAAGAACGTGGCCGTGTACCCCGTCAACTCCTTGATGCCTTGGAGAACGATCAGATCGAGTACGAACACCCCGATCCCCCAACAGATGAGTGGGTGCGGGATCCACGGCATGCGCTCTTTCAGGCGGTCGAATCCGAGTCCGAAGGCTACCCGTTCGAATAGCGTGTCCGCAGCTCTCACGTCCCGAGACATACACCCCCACTCTTGTCGCACAGTGAAATTTCTTTCCTCGGTGCTAACATTTCCAGAGTCCGAGGATCGGATTTCCCGGGAGTCGGGCTTCGACGGGTACGAGCACTCACCACGTCCGGATCGGTCCGTGAGAACCACCGTGCTGGAGAACGGCTTCTGACGCTCTCAGTCGTCGGTCGGCTCGGCCTGCACCCGCTCACCTTTCGCCGTCTCTGGGAAGATCTTCCCCGGATTCAGCGTGTCCTTCGGATCGAGCGCCCGTTTGATCGCGCGCATCGCCTCGACGCTCTCCTCGCCGTGTTCGGAGACGAGGAACTTCCGCTTCCCGCGACCGACGCCGTGTTCCCCGGTGCAGGTCCCACCCATCTCGATCGCCCGTTCGACGATGTCCGTGTAGACTTCCTCGCCGGCGGCGATCGTTTCGGGCTCACTCAGGTTCACCATGACCGAGTAGTGGACGTTGCCGTCCCCGGCGTGGCCGAAGCAGGGGACGACGATGTCGTCCTCGGCCCCGCGGTCCTTTGCGTAGCGGATGATCTCGGGGAGTTTACTGATCGGGACAGTGATGTCGCCGGGGTGGAGCGGCTGGAGGTCTGGCTCCCACATCTGGATCGCGAAGGCCAGTTCGCTGCGGGCCTTCCAGAGTTTGTCCATCTCCTCTTCCCCGGCCATCTCGAAGCGCTCCACGTCGTGACCCTCGAAGATCGACCGGCAGTAGTCGATCTCCTCTTCGATGCCGTGGTTGGCGTGGAACTCCAGAAAGACCATCGGGTCCGCGGGCAGGTCGGCGTCGTCGTCGGCGTAGTCGGCGGCGATCTCGGCGCTCACGTCGTCGACGAGTTCGATCTTCGCCACGTCCACGCCGGACTGGATGGCGTCCATGACCGCCTCGGCCGCGTCGTCGAGCGCCGGGAAGATCGCCCGCCCGCCCCGTATCTGCTGGGGCCGGCCTTCCAGTTCCAGCGTCGCTCGCGTCACGACACCGAGAGTCCCCTCGCTGCCGATCAGCACCTCCTTGAGGTTGTAGCCGCTGGAGGTCTTGACGGCCTTCGAGCCGGCCGTGATAACCGACCCGTCCGCGAGGACGGCCTCAAGCTCTAGCACCCAGTCGGCGATCTCCCCGTACTTGACCGTCTGCATCCCGCTGGCGTCGTTGGCAATCATGCCGCCGATGGTGGAGATGTCCCCCGAGGAAGGCAGCGGCGGGAAGAAGAGGCCGTTCCCGGCGGCCTCCTCGTCGATCACGTCCCCCATCACGCCCGGTTGCACGTCGATCTGGAAGTCGTCGGGGCGCACGTCCAGCACCTCGTCCATCTCCGTCAGGTCCATGCTGATACCCTCGAACTCGGGGACGGGGTTGCCCTCCAGACTCGTCCCGGCGGCGTATGGGGTCACCGGCACGCCGCGCTCGTTCGCGGCCGACAGGACCGCCGACACGTCTTCGGTCGACTCGGGCCAGACGACGGCGTCGGGCTTGACGCTCGTGCCCGCGCTGTCCGAGGCCCAGTCGCCGGCGTGGTTGTCCCGATCCGAGTCGCCGAACGACACCTGCTCGTCGGGGAGTACGTCCGTCAGAAACGAACAGTCGTGTGGCATTGTATTACACCCGCGTCCGATGCGGTATAAAGCTACGTCGTTCAACCCACTGGGGGCGCGCGCCACTCGTTCGTCAGTTCGAACCGACTCGACAACTCTCCACGTCAGCAAAGTTCTCGCAAACCGGGTGGATTTACAAAGTGCGGTTTCCAATGTAAGCTCATGAAGGTAGCTGAGGTAACAGAGTTCGGCGGAAACGAGAACATAGCGGTCGAAGAGCGGGAGAAACCGGAGCCCGGATCGGGCGAGGTCCGGATCGAGGTGAAGGCCGCGGGGATCAACTTCGCGGACATCATGCAGCGTCGCGGCGACTATCAGGGCGGCCCCGAGCCGCCGTACGTCCCCGGGATGGAGGTCGCGGGCGTCGTCGACGCCGTCGGCGACGGTGTCGGCCGCGAGGTCGGCGACGAGGTGATGGGGTTCGTCGAAGAGGGTGGCTACGCCGAGTACGCCATCGCCAACGCCGCGGGCCTGTTCGACCTCCCCGAGAACATGTCCTTCGAGGAGGGTGCGGGCTTCTCCGTCCAGTTCCTCACCGCCCACAACTGCCTGTTCGAGTGGGGCGACATGACCGAGGACGAGTCGGTGTTGATCCACGCCGCCGCGGGCGGGGTCGGGACCGCCGCCGTCCAGCTCGCCAGCAACGCCGGTGCCGACGTGTTCGGCACGGCGAGCACCGAGGAGAAACTCGACCTGGCCGAAGAACTCGGCTGTGACCACCCGATCCAGTACACCGAGGAGGACTTCGTCGAACAGGTGAACGACATCACGGACGGCGACGGTGTCGACCTCGTACTCGACGGTATCGGCAGCGAGACGACCACCGAGAGCCTGAAGGCGCTGACCCACTTCGGCCGGATGGTGTCCTTCGGCGCGGCCTCGGGCGAGCCGGGCCAGCCCAACACCGCCGACCTGCTCTTCAACAACCACACGATCATCGGCTACCACCTCGGACAGGCCATGTACCGCGACCCCGGTCGCGTGTTCCAGGCCGTCCCGAAACTCACCGAGCAACTGGAGACGGGCGACCTCGAAGTGATCGTCGGGACGAGTTTCGATCTCGACGACGCCGCCGAGGCCCACCAGTACATCGAGGACCGCAAGTCCAGCGGCAAGGTCGTCCTGACGCCCTGAGCCGCTGGTCCGGTAGTGTCACTGCCCGAAGGCACCAGTACCATTAGGGAGGGTCAGTCCCTAGCCGGGACGATGACCCGCGAAGCCGTCCGGGACGGGTTCACGGAGTTCGCCGAGGACATCGTCGACACCGCCTACGAGGAGTTCGACGTGGTTGCGGTGTTGCGTGGTGAGTCGGGAGCCAGCGGTCGGCTCGTCAGCAAACTTCTGAAACGAGATCGCCGCCTCGACCAGCGCGTCGTCCGCCCGGAGCTACAGGACTACCGACGGCGGATCCTCGCCCAGTTCGAACCGGTACTGGCCTACGCCGCCGACGGGAACGGAGATTTCGTCGACTACCGGGACCGCGTCCGCGAGGCCGACGTGTACCTCGCCCACCTCCGGACGTCCGTTCGCGGTGACCGCCGCCAGGCCATCGAACGGGCCCAACTCGACAGACAGCGTCAGCTGGCCGAGGCTGCCCGGCCGCTGGTCGAGTCGCCCGAGTCCGAGTTCTGGGCCGCCGCCGTCGACACCCTCGATCGGGAGCAGGTCCGCGACCTCGTCCAGACCCACTTCACGTTCACCGACCCGTTGCGGGAGTACCCTGACGCCTTCGTCTTCGAGACCGAGATCGACCCGGGCGACGTGGTCGGCGGTCCGCTGGCCAGTCGGCTCCCCTCGGTGACTGTCGAGTACACGGACGAAGTGATTCGGGTGCTCCAACTGGCCGAAGCCACCGTGGTCGAGCGGGCGCTGACAGAACTAGAGCAGCGGTTCGACGACTGATCACCACGGCACCGAGAGCCCGTCCCGCCGGCCGTCCAGCACGTCGAACCGCTCTTCCCTGCGTCGTTCGAGCCAGTAGAGCAATCGCTCTGCCCAGCGGAGCTTCCGCCGCTTTTCCGCGTCTACGTCCGGGTCGTCGAAGTCCCAGCCCACGAACACCAGTTCGGTCGCGTCGAAGTGGTCGGCGAGGAAGGCCGCCCGGTCGCCGTCGGTGAACCCGCCGAAGTTCTCGACCGGTCCCGCCGGCTCGGCCTGCGTCGTCGGGAGCACCTGCTCGTCGTCGAACGTCGGCACCCACCCCCGGACGGCCGCTACGTTGTCGCCGTGGGCGTGGGTTGCGACGGGAACACCCTCTTCGGTCAGCTCCCGGGCAGTCTCGGGATTCTTGTCCAAATCGGTGACCATGCAGTCCACGGTAATTCCCTCGTCTCGGAGAGTATCTGCGGCCGTCGACGCAGCGATCACGGCGTCAGCGTCGGCTGCTCGGTCGGTCTCGGTCGCCAGCGACGGTCCAGCCCCCGCTATCGCGACGCGCCGGCCGGCGAAATCCAGTCCCGAGAGGTCGAAGGGGCCCACCAGTTCGGCGAGTACGTCCCGTCCGTGTTCGTCACCGTGACGGTCGTAGCCGAAATCGTCGAGGATGGCCGCGTAGGCGGGTTCCCAGGTCGCAAACTCCATACTAACTGCTCACCGGTTGGATCCTATATAAATCGAGGTGAGCCGAAGTGGCACAACCTGGTACCCCTACCCGGGTGCCCTTTCGGCCTTCACCCCCCTGTTTTGGCGCATCTGGTATAAGTTTTCTCTTCGTCAGACTTCTCTGCCGGGTGTGGTCGATCACTATCTTAAGCACTGCTTACTGTTCGGATAGCCCATCCATAACACCGGAGAGAGCGGTCGAGACGGCCTCCGGTTCGTCGACGCCCCTGGCTAGCCGCCGGAGCGCTCCGTCCGTCCCCACGAGCAAGAGCGCACCGTCCGCCCCCTCGGCCGCCGTAACGCCGTATTTGCCGCTCTCGTTCAGGAGTCGGTCCCGGGCTGGTGTATCCAGCCCGGACACCTCGAACGTCCGGACGACGGCGTCCTCGGCGTAGGCCGTGTCGATCCCGAGCCGATCGAGGTGGCGACGAGCCTCGCCTGCTGTGGTCACGTCGAGTTCTTCGACTGTGGGTGTCCGGACGCGGTCGCGAGCGAACGCCTCGCCGACCAGGGCGGCGTCACGGGTCTCTTTCACGTCGTGGGTCCGGATCACGTGTGCGCCGCGCTCGACGGCCATGGACGTGGCCGCGAGGCTGACGGGCAGGGCCTCCTCGGTCGACCGGCCGGCGATCTCCCGCAGGAAGTTCTTGCGGTTGATCGAGACCAGAAGGGGGTAGCCGTAGCCGCGGAACTCCCGGAGTCGGCGGAAGGTCTCGCGGTCGTCGTCGGTGGTCTTGTCCTCGCTCCAGCCGCCGAACGCGGGATCGAGGATCGTCTTGTCGGTGAACCCGTTCAGTTCGAGGGCGTCGTAGATGTCGTCTACTTCCTCGATGGCTCCCGGTCGCTCCAGATCCGGCGGACTGGCCATCTTCGCGACGGCCACGTCGTAGTCGGCACAGACCTCGGGCAGCTCCGGGTCGGCGAACCCGCAGATGTCGTTGACCATGTCGAACCCCCGGTCCAGTGCGGCTTCGGCGACCTCGTGGTAGCGGGTCTCGATGGAGAAGACGGCGTCGCCGGAGACGCTCTCGATGGTCTCGACGGCGGTGTCCAGGCGATCGAGTTCCTGTTCGGCCGAGAGTACGCCGAACTTTTTGTTCGCCGACTCCAACCCCACGTCGACGATGTCGGCCCCTTCGCCGATGAGTTCTTCGTCGACGTATTCGGCGGCGTCGCCGGGGTCGTCGTAGACGCTGGGGTCGTACGGCGACTCGCTGGAGACGTTGAGCACGCCCATGATGCGGGGCGGATAGTCGTCACCGATGCCCAGCCCGGCCGCGTCGACGTTGCGCATGGGGGAGCGTCGGGCGACGGCACCAAAAGCGAACGGTTCGCGACCGACCTCACGGATCGATTAGTACGCTGCAACCGATTCGGTCACACCGAAAGTCGCGCTAACCCCACAAAAAGCCCTCAAAGCGGTGCAAACAAGTTGGGATAGGATGGCGACGCTCGTAGACCACGTCCGGGCCACGATCGACGTCTCCCGGCAGGAGAACCTCACGATACTCGCCGCGAGCCTCGCGTACTACGCGTTCGTCTCGGTCGTGCCGATTCTCCTGCTCGTGATTTCGGTCGGGTCGGTGATCGGGGGCCAGGCGTTTACCCGAGAAATCACCAGCACTCTCTCCGTGTATCTCTCCTCGGCAGGGCAGCAGATCGTCGCCGAGGTGCTGAACAGCACCGCCCACAACGTGGGTGCTGGCCTCCTGGGGATACTCGTGCTGGTCTGGGGAGCGCTGAAGGTCTTCCGCGGGATGAAGGTCGCCTTCGTCGAGATCTACGACGCCGAGCCGGAGGTGTCGCTGGTAAAACAGGTGAAAGACGGGCTGGCAGTGGCGGTGACTGTCGGTCTGGCCGTGGTCGCGATGGTAGGCATCAGTGCCCTCCGGAACGTTGCGCCGATTCTGTCGGGCAACACCACTTTCGTCGTCGTGAGTGTCGCCGGGCTTCTGGCCGGGCTGATCTGTCTTTTCTTCCCGCTGTATTACGTGCTCCCGCCGGACGACGTCTCCTTGCGGACCGTGCTTCCGGGGACGGTGCTGGCGGCGGTGAGCTGGATCTGCCTCCAGATGGTGTTCCGAATCTACGTCGGGCGTGCGGAGAAGTACGCGGTGCTGGGGGTACTCGGTGCTGTCGTCCTCTTTCTCACCTGGCTGTACTTCGCCAGCATCGTCCTGCTGGTGGGGGCAGCCGTCAACGCGACGCTCGCGGGGCGGGGCGTCTGATCGGCCCGAGACGCGCTCTTTTTGACTCCCGGCCGAGAAGACGCGTGTATGGGCAAGGTCAACATCGGGTTGCGCGGCTGGCGGTTCGACGAGGACGAGGTGTTCGACGAGGACGGCGATCTCAAGCCGCTCGGGACGATGGACCCCGAGACGCGCGACCGGATCGTCCGCCTCTCGACGATGATGGGAGAACCCTGCGACGCCTGCTACCTGATCCACGGCGAGGACGATATCCAGCAGTGCAACGTCGCCCGCATCGTCTACGGCGAACCCCTCGGGGAGGTGCTGCTCTGCCCCGAACACGAGGCCGACTTCCTCTACTGGTTCCGCGAGGACGGCGGCAAATCGTACGCCGGCGACACCGAACTGGAGGACGCCTTCCACGCCTGGTTCGACGACGGGGGGCGCGCTCCCGAGGGCTACGGCGGCGTGGACCACGTCGACACCGACGCCGACGACATCCCGGCCCCCGATCCCGTCGACGAGATGCCGACCCTCGAAGAGGAACTGGAGAAACTCGACGACGAGAAACTCGACGACCTGGGGGTCGACCTCAGCGATCTGGATCTCTGATGGTCTCCGTCGCCGTCGTCGACGCGACCGAACCGGGCAACGTCGGCACCATCGCCCGCTCGATGAAGAACTTCGGTCTCGACGAACTGCTGCTGGTGAACCCGCCCGAACTCGACCCCGAGGGCGAGGCCTACGGCTTCGCCGGCCAGGCCCGCGAGGACGTGCTTCCCGAGGCCCGCGAACTCACCTTCGACGAACTCGTCACCGAGTATCACACCGTCGGCACGACGGCGGTCACCAACGAGGACGCCACCAAACACGTTCGCTACCCGTTCCAGACACCGGCCGAACTGGCCGACGACCTCGCCGGGATCGAGGCCGAGACGGCCGTCGTCTTCGGCCGCGAACGCGTCGGACTCACCAACGACGAACTCGCCCGGATGGACCAGGTCTGTTCGATCCCCGCCAGCGACGACTACCCCGTCCTGAACCTGGGCCAGGCCGCGAACATCGTTCTCTACGAACTCCGGGACCTGACCGTCGACGAAACCCAACACCCCGACGAACGCCACGAGCGCGCGGATCAGCAGGCGGTCGAGGGCCTCAACGACCAGTTCGCAGAGTTTCTGAAAGACATCGGTCATCCCGAGGAGAAACGGTCGAAGGCAGCACGGCTCTGGCGGCGGTTCGTCGGCCGCGCCCACCCGACTGGTCGGGAAGCCCGCACTCTGCGTGGGATATTTCGGAAGGCGGGGCAGCGAATCGAGCGGGCCGAGAGCGACGGGCCCGACGAGGTCGAGTAGCTCAGGCCCGTTTCTGAATCTCCTCGCGCAGCACTTCGCTCACGAGGTCGCCGTCGGCCTGCCCGCGGAGCGCCCCCATACACTCGCCCATCAGGCCAGAGAACGCGCCCATTCCCTCTTCTTCGACCTGCTCGGCGTTGCGCTCGACGACCTCGACGACGGCCTCGCGAACCTCGTCCTCGCCGGCACTCCCGAGGTCCTCCTGCTCTGCGGCTTCGGCCGCGGTTA
Source organism: Halorientalis sp. IM1011 (assembly GCF_001989615.1). NCBI lineage: Archaea > Methanobacteriati > Methanobacteriota > Halobacteria > Halobacteriales > Haloarculaceae > Halorientalis > Halorientalis sp. IM1011. The sequence continues at coordinate 3,227,645 of NZ_CP019067.1, forward strand.
GGTCGGGATTCTCCGCCAGCGCCGTCAGCAGTTCGGGGACGCCCTCCTTGGCGATCTCGTCGTCGGCCAGTAGGTCGAACACGCCCCGAAAGTGGTGGTCGGTCAGGTTCTCGACGGGCACGTCGTCCCGGCGGAGTTCGGTCACGTCCGATTCGACCGTTCGAGCTGCGAGGTTCGGGTCGACACCCGTCGCGACGGCCTCCTCGAACAGCGCCCAGCGGCGGCCGTAGGCCACCTGCTCGGCCACGCCCTCGCCGAGGCCGTGCTCGTCCCGGTAGCGCTCGACTTTCTCGGTGAGCAACTCGGGCGTCTCGACCTCTCCGGGATCGGGTTCGACCGGCGGCACGTCCGTCTCGGGGTACATCCGGGCCGCGCCCGGGAGCGGACGGAGGTACCGGGAGGTACCGTCCTCGTTCGCGTCGCGAGTCTCCTCGGGGACGCCCTCCATCGCGGTCTCGGCGCGCTCGGCGACGGCGTCGATGGCCAGTTCGGCCGTCTCGGGGTCGTCCGCGACGATGGCCACCGCGTCCTCGGGATCGGCGTCGACGGCTTCCCGGAGCGCTTCGACCTCCTCGTCCGTGACGCCGTAGGCCGGGAGTTCGTCGGTGTGGAAGATGCCGCCCGCACCGTGGCGCTTGGCGTGATCGGAGAACTCCGTCCCGAGTCGACGGTCGGGCTGAATTTCGCGACCGACGAGGCCGTCGAAGCCCTCCAGCAAAACGGCCTGCACGACCCCACCGGAGTCGAGCGCGCCGCCGATGACCCCCGAATCGGTGTCCTCGAAGACTTCGGTCACGTCCTGAGGGTCGCCCACTGCGGCGTCCCGCTCCGCGAGTTCGTCGGCGATCTCGACGAGTTCGACCTGCCGGCGGACCTCGTTTCGGACGAGGTCGTCGATGTCGTCGAGGCTCTGGACGCCCTTCATCTCGATGCGCGCACCGTCCGCGATGGAGACGTTCACGTCCTGCCGGATGGTCCCCAGGCCGCGCTTGACCTGCCCCGTCGAGCGCAGTAACATTCCGATCCGTTTGGCGGCTTCCTTGGCCTGCTCGGGCGATCGAATGTCGGGTTTCGTGCCGATCTCGACCAGTGGAATCCCGAGTCGGTCGAGGCTGAAGCGGACTCCGTCGGCGGTCTCCTCGACGCGCTGGCAGGACTCCTCTTCCAGCAGCATGTCCTCGATGCCGACCGGCCCCTCGCTGGTCTCGATCCGCCCGTCGTTGGCCACCATCATCGACCGCTGGAACCCGGTGGTGTTGGAGCCGTCGACGACGATCTTCCGCATGACGTTGACCTGATCGACGACGTGCATGTCGAGAAGCTGGGCGATCTCCAGCGTCGTCGCGAGCGCTTCCTCGTCGACGCGGTGGGGTGGCTCGTCGTCCTCCTCGACCAGGCAGGTCGTGTCGTAGGCCAGGTACTCGAACTCGCGGTCGACCCGGCTCTCTTCGAGTGCGGCCTCGTCGATCTCGCCGAGTTCCGACTTCGTGGGGTGCAGATAGCGGGTGAACCGCCGCGTGGACTCCTCGGGTTCGCGGAGTTCCGTCGGGCACGCACAGAACAGCTTCGTCTCGGTGTCGAGTTGCTGGTGGATCTCCAGCCCGGCCACCAGCCCCAGTTCCTCGTAGTCGAAGGCGTCCGCGTCAGTCATTGCCCGAACCTGCGAGGCCGGCGGTCAAAAAACGCACCCTTCCGGTCAGCGTCCATCGCTCGCCATCACCCCCGTCACTGCCTCGACTCGCCGCTCGGATAAACCGCCTCGGAACCGACGAGACACGCACTTGCAGGCCGGTCGTGAACGAGGACCATGAGCGACACCGAGGACCTCGCGGAGCGTGTCGAACACGTACTGGAACTCCCGACGGACGAACTCACCGAGGAACTGCCGGCCGTCCTCGACGATATCGAAGGGCAGGTCGAAGTGCTGGCACTGCAGAACCCGCTACTCCTGGCCGACGTGATCGACCGCGTCGGCGACGTGGACGTGGCCGAGTTCGCCGAAGAGAACCCCGACACAGTCGACCAGTTTCAGGAACTCCAGTGGCAGGGCGTCGAACTGCTGGCCCAGTTCAGCCCCGACGTCCAGCAGTCCATCGAGCAGGACACCACCGTGAACTTCGAGGCGACCGACGCCCCGATGGCGAGCCACCTCGAACTCGATGCCGACGAGGGCTCGGTCTCGGGCGGCGCGGGACTGGCCGACGAACCGGACCTGGAGATCCGCGGGCCTGCCAACACGCTGACGGCGTTGACGACCGGCCAGCTCGACCCCGTCGCCGGCTACGAGGACGACCAGTTCGAGATGGAGGGCTCCGAGGCCACCGGCGATCAACTCGCGACGACGATGGGCAAACTCGCCGAGAAGCTGCCGGAGTAACAGGTTAGCTCCCGCACCCTTGCGTCTTCGTTCGGAGAGGTTGCGTTCGGAACTTTCCGCCCCGGGAGCGAAGCAGGTGTATGGACGACGTGAACGCGAACGCCGAGTCGCGTGCTGTGACCACCCGCTCGCTGCTGGGGGCAGGCGTGTTCGGGTTCGGCTTCAGCGGCCTGATCGACGTGCTCGTGTTACATCACGTCCTCCAGTGGCACCACCTCCTCTCGGGACTGTACCCGATGCACACACTCCCGGGCCTCCGGACGAATCTCAGAGCCGACGGGTTATTCTCCATCGGGATGGTGCTGATCGCGGGTGTGGGTGCGGGGCTCCTCTGGCGGGCCGAGCGACGGACTACCAACCCGCTCGCCGTCCGTCCGGTGGCCGGCGCGGCGCTGATCGGTCTCGGCGTCTTCGACGTGTACGACGCCGTCGTCGACCACGCGCTCCTGGGACTCCACCAGCCAGTCGGACCGGGCGGGACACCGCTGTCGCTCGGCGGTCCGTACAACCCCCACTGGATCGCGGTCAGCCTCCTCTTCGTCGCCGCCGGCTACTACGTCTACCGGACGGGGACACGGACCGAAGCCGGGGCCACCGAGGGGGACTGAGGCGTGCTCACACCCTGGGCCGTCTGGCCGGCGCACGTCGGCGGGGGGCCGCCGATCCCGCACTGGGTGGTGTTGCTGGCGGTCGTCCCGGCTCTCCTGCTGGCCGTCGGGGTCGCCGTCCTGCTGGTCGACCGTCTGCTGGTGCGGATGGAATGGACCGGATCGGACGAAAAGCGTCGGTGAGCGAGTCGATGCGTGTCCCGCGGAGCTTCGGCCCGGCTAGTCGTCCGCGCTGAGGATGCCGCGCTCGGTCATCTTCATCGGGTCGAGCACGTCGTCGACCTCGTCCTCGTCGAGGTAGCCCTCTTCGAGGACGACCTCGCGAATCGTCTTGCCGTCGGCGAGGGCCTTCTTCGCGACCTTGCTGGCCTTGTCGTAGCCGATGGCCGGGTTGAGCGCGGTCGCCAGCGCCATGCTCTGCTGGACGCGCTCCTCGCAGTGGTCGGCGTCGGCTTCCAGCTTGTGGACGAACTTCTCACCGAAGGTCTCGCTGGCGTTCGCGAGTAGTTTCGCGGACTGCAGGAAGTTGTGCGCGAGGACTGGCTTGTAGAGGTTGAGGTCGATCTGGCCCTCGGCTGCACCGGCCGAGACCGCGGCGTCGTTGCCGACGACCTGCTTGTGGACCTGATTGACCGCTTCGGCGACGACCGGGTTGATCTTCCCGGGCATGATCGAGCTCCCGGGCTGGTTCTCGGGCTGGTCGATCTCGCCGAGGCCGTTGCGCGGGCCCGACGCCAGCAGGCGCAGGTCGTTGGCGATCTTGTTGAGCGAGCCCGCGATGGTACGCAGCGCACCGTGGGCCTCGCTCATCGCGTCGTGGGCCGCCTGTGCCTCGAAGTGGTTGTCGGCCTCGCGGAACTCGAGGCCAGTCTCTTCGCTCATGTACTCCGCGGCGAGTTCGGGGAAGTCCGGATGCGTATTGAGACCGGTACCGACGGCGGTGCCGCCGAGCGCGAGTTCGCCGAGGTGGTGCCGGGTGTCCTCGGCACGGGTGATCCCCTTCTCGACCTGCGCGCGGTAGCCGCCGAACTCCTGGCCGAGCGTGACGGGCGTCGCGTCCTGCAGGTGCGTGCGGCCGGTCTTGACCACGTCCGCGAACTCCTCCTCTTTGGCTTCGAGTTCGTCCCGGAGGACCTCCAGCGCGGGGATCAGGTCCTTCTGGACCGCTTCGAGGGAGGCGACGTGCATCGCCGTCGGGATCACGTCGTTACTGGACTGGCCGAAGTTGACGTGATCGTTGGGGTGGATCTCGCGGGTACCGATCTCGCCGCCGTAGATCTCGGTGGCGCGGTTCGAGATGACCTCGTTGGCGTTCATGTTCGAGGAGGTGCCCGACCCGGTCTGGAACACGTCGACGGGGAACTGGTCGTCGTGGTCACCGGCGATGACCTCGTCCGCGGCCTCGACGATGCAGTCGGCCTTGTCCTCGGGGATCGTGCCGAGTTCCTTGTTGGCCTGGGCGGCGGCCTTTTTGACGATCCCCAGCGCGCGCACGAACCGGCGGCCGAAGGTCACGTCCGAGATGGGGAAGTTCTCCACGGCGCGCTGGGTCTGTGCGCCCCAGTAGGCGTCCGCGGGGACCTGCATCTCGCCGAGACTGTCCTGCTCCGTACGGTAGTCCTCGTCGGTCATGATCGTCCGAATCTCCGTCCGGAACGGTCCTAAAAGCACACGGTCCGGACCGAGGACTGCCCGTCAGTTCCCACCGTGGAGACTCGCCTGCAACCGCTCGCGGTTCAGATCGTAGAGATCCGCGGCCACCTCGGCGTCGATGTCGTAGGCAGTGGCGTCGGTTCGACCCAGCAGCGACGCCGTCGCGGTGTCGGCGGTCAGGTGGGCCAGATCCAGTCGGCGCTGGAAGACGGTCCGCCGGTGGATCACCGTCTGGAGACGGTAGTACGGGACGATTCGTGTTTTCTGGGTCCAGAAGCCGTCCCGGACGACGAAGTGGTCGTCACCGACGCAGTAGCCGCGGTGTTTCCACTTCAGGTGGGCGGCCGGCGGAACCACAGCCAGCAGGGCCAGCGGCGCGTACCAGAGGCCGAAGGCGGTCACGACTCGCGAGATCCCGAACGCGAGGGCTGTCAGGCCCAGCACGACCAGGGCGTACCGGACCGCGTAGCGTCGTCGGGCCCGTTTCGGCGGCCGCGTGAACGATAACTCGCCGAACGGTTCGAGTTCGCGGGCGAGCGCGAGCGTTTGCGTCCGATCGGCCAGCGGGATGGCCGACTGGGGGCCCTGATCGCTCTGGCCCGGACTGTACCCGGCCGTCTCGACGGTGAAGCCGGCGTAGCCCAGCAGGCGCATCGGGACGTTCTCGCGGATCGTCAGCGTCTGGATCTTGTCGGTCGGGATCGACCCGCTGTAGCGCTGGAGGAGTCCGCGCTCGTACACCAGATCGTCGCCCTGTCGGCCGAGCGTGAACCCGTAGTACTGCAGGAAGGTGACGACGGCGCTGACGGCCCACACCGTCACCGCACCGAACGCGACGGCGAGCAGCCCGACCAGGATCGCCAGATCCGGCGTTTCGGTGAGCGCGTCGACCGGTGCCTCGATCCCGGTGAGCTGTGCGAACACGCCGACGATCAGATCCTCGACGACGGGGAAGCCAAAGAACAGGAGGGCGATGGAGGCAAGCTGGAAGGAGGTAAGCGCGAGCACGAGCAGTTCGGCCGACCCGAGTTCGAACAGTTGCGTCTCGGGTTCGAGTTCGCGCTCCCGGGAGAGCCGGTCGGCGACCGCCTCGGGGTCGGCGTGGCGGGTCTCGGACGAGTCGGTGGTCCCGTCCCGGTCGACGGCGTCGGCTGATGCCTGGTCAGCCGACACCGTCTCCCCTGCGGTCGCGTCCGTCTCCGCCGCCTGGGCGCGAGCCCGTCGGTCGCGGATCTCTCGCTGGAGGCGGCGGGCCTCGTCGGCGGCGACGAAGTTCAGCGTCGCCTCCGTCTCGGAGCCGCCCGCGGTCTCGATCTTCACGACGGCGACGCCGACGATCCGGTGGAAGATGCTCTCGGTCACGTCGACGTTCTGGATGCGACGGTAGGGAATCTCCCGTTCCTGCCGGCCGATCACGCCCGAGTCCACGTCGAACGTGTCCGGCGTCAGTGCGTACTCGAAGCGGTAGTAGTAGGCGACGCCGTAGGCCACGCCGACCACGAACAGGAGGACGAACAGGCCGGCGATCAGGCCGAACGAGTCGGCCAGGCCCGGGACCGCGAACTGCGCCGCGCCGGTCAGAACGAAGGCCATCGACGCCGCGACGAGTCCCCGCTGGAGGCTCCGCGTGACGGCGCTCAGCGGGTGGAGTTTCATACGGCGTCCTCCGGTTCGCTCTCGATGGCCAGATCCCGGAGCCGGTTGCGCAGGTCTCGCGCTTCGTCGGGCGTCAGGCCCGGGATGGTCACGTCAGCGCCCCGCGAACCCGCGGTGTAGACGACGACCTGACCGAGGCCGAGCAGACGATCCAGGGGCCCGCGCTGGGTGTCGACGTGCTGGACCCGGACGTACGGCACCGCGGTCTCGACGTTCGTGAACACGCCGCGTTCGAGCTCCAGGGCGTCGTCGTCGAGCCGGTAGCCCCAGCTCCGGTAGAGCAACTGGACGTACACGATAGCGAGCACGAGCGAGACCACCGCGAAGCCCGGGCCGAGCAACGGGGAGAACCCGATGACGAACCGGTCGAGCGCGTAGACCCCGGCACTCAGGATCGCCACGACGACCAGCGCGACGATCCCCCACCGGACCCTGACGCGCGACTGGAGGGCATTCATACCCCGTCAGTCCGACGGCAGGCCCGAAAACGTTCCGGATGGCGACACGGATCGTCCGTCAGGTCCACCGATCCAGCCCGGTCTGCACTGTCGCGTCCGCGATCCGATCGAAGCCGCGCTCTACCTCGTCGGCCGCGACGCCCCACTCGTCGACGACGAACGCCCGGGCCGCATCGATGTCGGGTTCTATCTCGGCGTCGAAGCTCACGTCGTCGGCGACCGGCGGATCGAGGAAGAGGTCCCTGATGCGGTCGACGTTCTCGACGTACACGTCGCGGGCCTCGAAGACGCCCCAGATGTCGCCGTGCTCGCGGATCGTCTTCACCGCCGTCTTGGGCCCGATCCCGGTGACGCCCTCGTTGAAGTCCGTCCCGCAGAGGATGCCGGCGTCGACCAGTTGCTCCCACGTGAGGTCGTGTTCGGCGAGGGTGGCGTCCAGATCCATGCACTCCGGGTCCCCCTTCGAGGTGAGTTGCCGGAGCGTCAGCGGCGAGCCAAAGAGCAGGGCGTCGTAGTCCTCGGTGCCGGCGTAATCGACGGTCCCGGAGCGGGCCATCCGGGCGGCCTGGGCCTCACCCTCCGCCGGAGCGTCGACGACCGGGACGTCGAGGAGAGCGAGCAACTCGCGGGTCGTGTCGACGATGGTGTCGGTGAGCCGCTGGGTCCGGGAGTCGAGTTTGGCGACCTCCACGGAATCGCCCTCCTCGCGGGCTTCCTCCAGTTGCTCCTCGTACTTCTCGCGCTGTTCGCGGCGTTTCTCGACCTCCGCCTCCTTGAGGTCGGTGACGCCGCCGTCGAAGACGAACACGGGCGTCACGTCGTGTTCGAGGAACTTCGGCAGGCCCTGGACGACGCCGATCAGGTTGGCGACCTCCTCGCCGTCGGCGGTGGTGTAGGCCGAATCACGGGTGAACTTGACCGTCGTCGTCAGGTAGCGGTACAGCCAGTTGTGAGCGTCGACGGCCACGACCGACCCCGCGAGGTCGTCGTAGGACACGTCCTCGATGACCGCGAGATCGCGAAGGTCTGCGTTTCCCATTGCTCGTCCGTAGCGGCGGCCACCGCTTGAATCTCCCGACCACGCGGCGGTCAGTCGTCGTCTGCCCGGACCGTCCGGATCGTCGCCGGCGGATCCTGCCCGTCCCGCTCGCGCAGAAATTCGGCCTCCGCATCCGAGAGGTCCCGCTCGCGGTACACGTCGAGGCCGGTCTGGTAGGACTCGCGCGTACGCTCACCGGGTCGGACCATCACGAGTTCGGCGATGCCGGTCTCCTCGCCGGTGAAGGCGAAGCCGGCTTTCGACAGCGCCTCGAAGGCGAAGGGGTTGTTGACGGCTATTTTGACCCGTCCGTACCCCCGCTCGCGGGCACGCTCGGCGGCGAAGTGACACAGCTGGGGGCCGATCCCCTCTCCACGGTGGTCCTCGCGGACGGTGACGTAGCGCAGCCAGAGGGTGTCGGCGTCGGTGCGGTCCTCGTTGAACGCGACGGCGGCGACGATCTCGTCCGCGCGGGCGACCGCTTTGCCGGTCCCGGACATGACGAACTTCCCGGCGTAGCTGAACCGCCGGTAGTCCAGTCGGAAGGTCGGGCCGTCCGGGGGCCACCCCAGCAGGGCGTACTCCATCGTCGGATCGACGGGCCGCTGCCGCTTGTACTCTTCCCCCAGTGCTGAAGGGCCCGAACGTGGTAGCCGGGGTATGGCATCCGAGACCCGGAGTGGCGACGTGGGGATCTTCGACCGGATCGCCCGGCTGTACGACCTGAAGCCCGCGACCCGGCGGCGGAAGCTCGCGCCCGCGCTCTCGCTGGCCGAGCGGGATATCGAACGCGTCCTCGACGTGGGCGGCGGGACCGGGCAGGGCGTCCGGGCGCTCGACGTGCCCGACGGCGTCGTGGTCGACGCCGCACAGGGGATGCTCGCCCGGGCGCAGGACCGCGGCGTCGCAGGCGTCCGGGGGGACGCCGCACGGCTCCCCGTCGCCGACGAGTCGGTCGACGCCGTGTTGATCCTCGACGCTCTGCACCACATGGACCGGCCCGCGACGGTCGTCTCGGAGGCGGCCCGCGTGCTCCGACCCGGGGGCGTGCTGGTCTGTCTGGAGTTCGATCCCACCACGATCCGTGGCGGGGGGCTGGCCGTCGCCGAGCACGTCTTCGGGTTCGACTCGCAGTTTTTCGCCGCTGGGGATCTGGTGGCGATGATCCGGGGAGCCGGGCTGTCGTCGTCGATTCCACGCGACGGCTTCGAGTACACCGTCGCGGGCGTCAAAGAGTGATGAGTGGGGAATCGGGACACCCAAGTCCTGTCGGTCCCGACAGCCGGCTATGACTGCGCTCGACTGGGCCAGGGGTCGCGTCGACGCGTCGGCGGGGACGGCGCTGTTCCTGCTCGGCGACCTGCTGGCTATCGCGGTGTTCGTCCTCATGGGGGAGCTCAGCCACGGCTACGGGCTCGCGAACGCGGCCCGGATCGTCGGCACCTACGCCGAGTTCCTGCTCGGCTGGCTGATTGTGGCGATACCCGCGGGCGTCTACGCGACGGATTACCGGCGCGACCTGACGCGGTCGACGGCCCTGGTACTGGGCGCGTGGCTCGGCGCGGATATCGTCGCACAGGCCCTCCGTTCGACGGCGGTGTTTCCCGGGAACGCCGCGGTGACGTTCGCCATCGTCGCCTTCCTCGTCGGGGGCGTCCTGCTGGTGGTCTGGCGGTTGACGCTGGCGTTCGTCACGTCCCGGCAGGGGACGACGGCGCTCGCGTGACGAGGTAGGTGCCGAGACCGGCCGCGACCGTCGCCAGCCCCGCGAGGACGACGAACAGTTGCTGGGGGGCGAAGAAGGTCAACATGGTTCCCGCCAGCGTCGCGCCCAGCGCGCCGACACCGAACACGCCGAGGTAGGTGAACCCGTAGGAGAGTCCGCGACTCCCGGCCGGCGTGTACTCGGCGACGCTCGCCTGGTAGAACGGCTGGACGAAAAACAGGAAAAAGCCCAGCAGTGCCGAGGCGACCAGTAGCGCGGGGAGGCCGAGCGCCGCCGCCGGCAGGAAGAGCAGGGCGACGACGGCCAGCGCGGCGAAGCCGCCGAGGATGCCGAACTCGGGGCGGCCCCGATCCGTCAGTTTCCCGGCGACGAACTGCCCGCCGACCCCGACCATCAACAGGCCGACGTAGATGTACCGGCTGGGCTGGAGAGTCCGACCACCGAACTCGACCGGGGCGAGGGCGGCGATCTCCAGATTGTCCAGCAGTTCGGGCAGGAAGGTGAGGACGCCCCGGTAGTACAGGCCCGAACAGAGCGTGACGGCGAAGACGACGACGAACGCGCCCGCGAACAGGTGGCGCGACTGGGTGAGAAAGTCACCGAGCGAGTCGACACCTCCGCCGGCACGGCTGTCGCCGTCACCGGGACTCTCTCCGCTGCCGTCCGTGGCCGCGACGGCGGCGCGCTCGTCGATATCCGCCCGAAAGGCGTAGATCGCCGCGAATGCGGCGGGGAGCGCGAGGATGGCGACGACGACGCGCCAGTCGAACGCCAGCAGGAGGAGGATCGTCAGGAGTGGGCCGACGGCGATGCCGACGTTGCCGGCCATGCCGTGGTAGGCGAAGGCGCTCCCGCGCTGCTCGACGCCGCGGCTGATCAGCGAGAGACCCGAGGGGTGGTAGACGCTAGCGGCGATGCCCCAGACGGCCATCGCCAGGCCGATCACCGCCGGCGTCGGCGAGACGGCGAGCAACAGGAAGGATGCGCCCATACCGACCAGACAGGCCGTGATGAGCAGGCGGGCGTCGATCCGGTCGACGAGAACGCCGCTCGGGAGCGCGCCGAGGCCGAACAGCGCGAAGCCGACGGTGACGAGCGCGCCGACGGTCGCCTCGTTGACCGGGAACTGGGCGAGCCCCACGTCGATCACCGAGAACTCTGTGAGCCAGATGGGTATCAAAACCGGAATCGACAGCTCGTAGGTGTGGACCATCGCGTGCGCGACCGTCACGAGACCGACGATCGATCGGTCGTTACTGTTCACACTCCGCGTGTTCCACGTTGAACCGCTTCAACGCGTCGATTGCACGCAGTTGACCGGTCGACGGGGAACGCCGTCACTGCTGGTATCGAGAGAAACGGGAGTACGGCTGCCCACTCGAATCAGCACTTCTCGTCGACCGGGACCGATACGCTGGACTGGATCCAGGCCCGGTGGTTGTCCCGGTCGTAGATGACGAACTCGTCTTCGCCGATGTCGAGCTCGGCGCACTGTGGCTGCTGGGGGTCGACTGCTTCGTCGTCGGTGTCCGTGTTGTGGATGCTCATGTGTGAACTCGGCGGTCGTGGCCGCCTCTCCGCCTTATACCGAACTCTCCCGCCCGTCCACATAAGGACTTGCTCCGAATTATCACTCGATATAATACTATCTGGCCCAGAGCAGCCAATATATGCCACTATTCTCGCTAATAAAAACCACAATATCGCGCAGGTCCTGCGACGCGTCGCCATCGCTGGCAGTCGATACTGAACATGCCGTCAACTGCGAAACCGGACGGACGACGGAGTGTCAGTATCTATCCCTCTGCTGTCGGGCGGTTCGATCTTCATAAGTTATGCAGTGGTTTGATCTACATCACGAACAAAGTTTAGAGTAGATACTCGGTGCCTACAACAGATACTATCCAGTGGCTACGGGAAACACTTATTACCCTATTCGTCGTATATTCGCCCACGTTATGACGGGATACTACGACTACGTTCTGGCCCTCATTCCGGTGTCAGTGGCGGGAATCAGCGCTGTGCTTATCGGCGCGGGACTGTCCTTCACGGTCGCCGTTCCGATCGCGATGCTCGCCGCGATCGGGCTGATCGGGCACGCGATGTTCGTCAACGGGCCGGTCGACGAGGCGACGGCGCCGACGCAGACGGCCCCGCCGTCCCAGGACACGCCGCAGTACTCCGCCGACTGACCCGTCGGTTCTGCTCTATCCGCTCATTGCTTCTCACTGTTACTCGTATTCCGCGGCACTCGTCGTCCCTTCCAGCACACCTTTGAGTGACTCGCTCGAACGGGCGGGCATGACGACCAAAGAGGCGCTGTTCCTCCGGAGCGACGAACTGGCCGGGCTCGCCGACCCGGGCGAATACGTCGACGCCGTGCGGGACGGGTACCGCCAGCGCGGCGAGGGCGCACCGGCAGAACCGCGGACCAAACTCCCGAACGCCGACCCACCCGGCTTCTTCACCGGCTATCTAGCCATCCTGCCCGATACGGGTGCGATGGGGACCTACACCTACGGGGCCGGGTTCGGCGCGCAGGACGCTCACTTCATGCTCTCTCTGTTCGACGCCGAGAGCGGCGAGCCGCTGGCGCTCATGGACGGCGCGAGCATGAACCCGTTCAAGACCGGCGCGGCTGGCGCGGTCGGGATCGACGCACTGGCAAGAGAAGACGCCTCGACGCTGTCGATAATCGGTAGCGGCGCTCAGGCACGTGGCCAGTTGCGCGCCGCGACGACGGTCCGTAACTTCGACCGGATCGACGTGTACTCCCCGACCAAGGACCACCGGGAATCGTTCGCTGCGGAGATGAACGACGCGCTCGACCCGACCGTCGCCGCCGTCGCCTCCAGCGCGGCCGCCGTCGAGGGTGCGGACGTGGTGATCACGGCTACGAACGCCCCGGAACCCGTCTTCGACGGCGATCTGCTGGAAGACGGCACCCACGTCACCGCGATGGGTCAGTACGATCCCGACGTGCGCGAAGTCGACGCCGAGACCGTCTCGAAGGCAACGTACGTCCCGGACCTGCGCGCCCGCACCGAGACCGACGCCGGCGCGTTCATGCAGGCCCTCGAAGCGGGTGAGATCGGCGAGGACCACGTCCACGCGGAACTCGGCGAGGTCGTCGCCGGCGTCGAACCCGGCCGGACGAGCGACGACGAGATCACTCTCTTCGACAGCGGGGGGACGGCCATCGAGACCGTCGCCGCCGCACACATGCTCTACGAACGCGCCGTGGAGCGCGACCTCGGCGAATCCATCGAGTTCGCGCCGGCCAGTCAGGCACTCACCGGGAAGTGAGCGGCCGCACCGATCACCCGAACCGTCGGGCCAGTTCGTATGCAATCGTTGCCGGGAGCGAGACCCACAGGAGGACGAATCCGACGGTCTCGGGTGAGAGGTCACCGGGCGTCAGCGCCGCGTAGAACATGAGCCCACCGGCAGCGAGCACCATCACGACCGTGGAGACGTAGGTGGGATCGGTCCAGAAACTCGGGAACTCGCTGGCAGACATGGCCGGCGGTTCTGCCGGCGGGCGGAAAAAGCTAGAGGAAGCCGGCGACGCCGAGCGCCTCCAGCAGGGGGAGACCGCTCGCGAGCGCGCCGACGAGGTAGCCGCCGATGACGCCCCCGTTGAGCAACGGCAGACCCGCGTGAGCCCGCCCCTTCAGCACCATGCGCAACAGCACCGCGAGACCGACGAAGGTCCCGACCATCGCGGCCAGCGCCGTGAGCGGGACCACGAGGCCCAGCAGGCCGACGGTCGGCACCGACGACGGCGCGAAGAAAGCCGCGCTCGCCACGAGGACGGTCGGGATCACCGCGTCGCCCAGCCCGATAAAGAGCGCGTCCCGATCCATCGGGTCCGCTTCGGGGTCCTCGTCGACCGTCTCGGCCGACTCCATCTCGTCCGCGCTCGCCGGTTCGCCGCCGTTGGCCGATGCCTCGCCCTCGACTTCGCCCGTCGGATCGGGCGTCTCGGCGGACAGGAACGAGTACGAGAGGGTCAGCGGCACGACCAGCACGACGGGGACTTTGAGATCCATCACGCCGGAAGCCAGCGTCAGCATGTGCTCTGTGCCGTAGACGCTGATGGCGTCGTATATCGCCAGCACAGCCAGCAGGAGTATCGCCGGCAGCAGGCCGAAGCTGATCCCGAACAGCCCCGCCGCGCCGGCTCCCATGACGACACCGGAGGCGTCGATGACGTACCACTCGGGATACAGCAGGAGGGCCGCACCGAGTGCGAGCGCGGCCGCCACCGCGATCACGTTGAACTCCCCGTAGGTGACGACGTCCGGGACGACCACGCTGAACACGTACCACGAGAGGTAGACGCCGGCGAAGACGACGAACGCCCGGATGAGCTGGTCCACGTTCAGCTTGATCGCCAGCAACATGAGCCCGGTCGCGACCAGAATCGCCGCGACGTAGACGACGGTGTTCGTCGGATCGCTGGGATCCTCGACGGCCTGGTAGCCGGCCGCCTCGAACGGCTGGACCAGCGCCAGCGCCCCCAACTGCACGAGCAGAAAGATCACTCCGATGAATGCGCTCGCGACGAGCGCGCGCGTTCGCTGCTCCATACCGACCTCTCGCCCGTCTCCCGTTTCAGGATTGCGAAGGCGTTGTCGAACCTGGATCCTCACCCCGACGAGTCGGGTTCCAGCGGTGTACGGTCGAGGCCGACGGTGTCGTAGTCTTGCTCGGTCGAGAGGACACGTCCGTCGCCGGTCGTGACGAGGCCGGCGTGGAGTGCGTCGAACGGCGTGAGACCGTACTCGCCGGCCTCGCGGTCGTAGAACAACACCAGCACTTCGGCGTACACGGGTATCGATGTATGAACGTCGTCGCGCTCGTCAAGGGCCCGGATTGCGGCGTCCCGTAATCAGTCGTCGTCTTTCACCAGCGCGATGAGGAAGTCGGTTTCGACGTACACTGCTCACTCCTCGCCGTCGTGTGACTGGTCCCCCGCTTCCGCATCCGCCTCTCGGGACATAGCTTCTCGCGCTTGTCCTTTCAGCTCGTCGGCCTCCGTCTCAGCGAAGGCATCGCCGACGGCCGCTCGGAGGCCATCCAGCGGATCCTCGTCGACGGGGAAGAGCGCGACGTGGCTCGGGAGTTCGACGATACGATACTGCTCACCGAACCGCTCGCGTACGTCCTTCGGCAGATAGATCCGCCCCCGCTCGTCTGTCGACTTCGACATTGCGTATTCACCCGTTGTACGGAAAGAAGCAAAAGTATTCCCGCAATTGACGTATATTTCCCGTCTCTTTGCCCCAAACGGAACTCACCGCGCGTACAGCGCCGTCCCAAGTAGCGTCGGCAGTCGCACCCCCTCGTCCGCCGAGACGGCCACGTAGGGCTGGTCGACGGGACCGAAGACGTCCACGACGCGGCCGATCTCGTCCAGATTCTCGTCGACGACGGTCGTCCCGAAGTCGGGGTGGCCGTCGTCGGGCGAGCGGACGACGGCGAGTCCCTGCGCGGTTCGGACGACCTCGCCGACGCGTTGCATGCTCACGAGCGGATCACGTCGAGGTAGGCCGCGACCGCGCCCAGCAGGTCGCTCTTGCTCGCGTCGTCGGCGTCCTTGACGAGGACGCGCCCGCGCGGTTCGAACTCCCGGGAGTACTGTTTGTCCCGCTCGATCACGGCGTCGTAGCCGACCTGTTGGACCGCCTGTGCGATCTCGTCGACGGTCGGCTCCGGGACCGCCTGCTCCAGATTGACCCGTCGGCCCTCGGCGCGGGTCAACTCCGCGTCGAGAGCGGCGGGCCAGATGACGTTCTCCACCATACCCGATCCTCGCCGGGCCGTCGGTAAGGACTTTTCCGTCCAGGGTCGGCGTAGGCGGCCCAGTTCGCCCGCCGCGTCAGTCCCGCCGTATCGCGAGGAGCGCCGCTGCGATCACTGCTAGCACGGCGACAGCTGCGCCGAAGCCCGGGCCGTTCGCCGAGGTCGTGCCGGCCGCCGTCCGGTTCGGCGTCTCCACGCCGGTCTCGTTCACCGTCCGGTTGGCCTCGGCCAGCCCCTCGGGATGCCAGGTCTTGGCGAGCTGAGTCAGCGGAATCGCGACCCGCGGACCGGGCTGGTTGATGTAGCTGTAATCGAGGGCGATGGTCTGGTTGCGCTCGAACGCGGTCGTCTCGTTGTACGACGCGTCGGCCGAGAGTTCGTAATCGTCGGGGTAGACGATCCACTCGGGGTTCCGGTCGATCACCTCCTCGGCGCTGAGTTCCTTGTACCCCTCCAGCCCGGCCTCGGCGGCGACGTTCTCCCCGCCGGCGGTCTCGATCACGTCGTGAATGTGGGTTCCCGTACCGGTCGTGAAGCCGAAGAAGGTGTACAGCACCGACGGTCGATCCGTCGCGTTCGCGTGGGCCTGTCGGGCGCGCTCGACCGTGAGCCGGAACTCGTCGGCTTCCTCGCGTGCCGACTCACAGGAGCCGACCAGTCGGCCGACCGTCTCGATGTTCCGTGCGATCTCGTCGAGGGATTTCACGCCGGCGAAGTGATACACTGTCACGTCAGCCCGCCGGAGCGCCTCGACCGTCTCGGGATCGGTGACGTTCGCCGCGAGCACGAGGTCGGGGTTGGTCCCGACGACTTTCTCGACGGTCCCCTCGCCGCTCACGTCGGTTTTGCCCGACCGGCCGTCCAGGTACGACGTGTACTGGTTTACAGGCATTCCGACGACCCGATCCTGTGCGCCGATCTCC
Source organism: Halorientalis sp. IM1011 (assembly GCF_001989615.1). Lineage (NCBI taxonomy): Archaea > Methanobacteriati > Methanobacteriota > Halobacteria > Halobacteriales > Haloarculaceae > Halorientalis > Halorientalis sp. IM1011. The sequence continues at coordinate 3,243,893 of NZ_CP019067.1, forward strand.
CAGAGGATCTGCGCGTCGCTGGGCTGAAGCGCGACGATATCCGTGTCCTCGGACCGGTCGACCGTGACCTCCGTCCCGGTCACGTCGGTCATCGTCACCTCGCCGGAGCAACGCTGTTGTGCAACCGATGCCGCCGAAACGGCGGACGCGTCGGCCGCTGAATCGACGCTCGTCGCGTCCCCGCCCGATGCCGATCCGCCAGCCGCCGCGCCGGTCGCCGCGAGCCCGCCGGCGACCAGCACGACCACCACGAGAACGATAGTTCGCGTGTTCATCTGCGTGGGGCTCGGTCGGTATCCAATAAGTATTTGCCTACTCCAATCCAGGTTGGATACTATGCACACGGGCGTCCGGACCGTCTGGTGGTCGGCCGGCCTGTCCGTCCTCCTCGCGGCGGTGATCCTCGGGAGCGCGACCGTCGGCCCGGTCGCCATCGACGCCGTCACCGTCGCGAAGGCCACGCTCAACGCCGTCGCCGTCCCCATTGGCGTCTCGATAGCTGTCGAGTCCGCCAGCGCGTTCGGCGCGTCGGTCCCCGTGCCGGTACCGGACGTGTCCTACTACTACCCGTTCTCGTTATCGGTCCCCGCGACGGCCGAAACCATCGTCCGTCGGGTTCGACTCCCCCGGATCGCACTGGCGGCCGTCGTCGGCTTCTCGCTGTCCTCTGCCGGCGCGGTCATGCAGGGCTTCTTCCGCAATCCGATGGCCGACCCGTCGATCATTGGCGTCTCCTCCGGCGCGGCCGTCGGTGCCGTCGCGACCATCGCCTTCCCGCTCGCGATCCCCTTCGGCCTCCAGACCGCGGCCTTCGCCGGAGCCCTCGCGGCCGCCTTCGGCGTCTACGCCATCGCCAGTGAGGGCGGTCGGACGCCGGTGGCCACCCTGCTTCTGGCAGGTGTCGCCGTCCAGACGCTGCTCGGCGCGGCCGTCTCCTACATGCTGTTGCAGGCCGGTCAGAGCCTCCGGGAAGCCGTCTACTGGCTGATGGGGCAACTCTCGGGTTCCTCGTGGGCCGAGGTCGAGGTGACCCTGCCGCTCTCCCTGCTCGCGTTCGCCGTCCTCTACGCCTACGCCCGGGATCTGAACGTCCTCCTGCTCGGAGAGGTCGACGCCCACACGCTCGGAATCGAGGTCGAGCGCACCAAGCGAATCCTGCTCGCGGTGTCGAGCGTCATCACGGCCGCTGCGGTGGCCGTCGCTGGCGTCATCGGCTTCGTCGGCCTGATCGTCCCCCACGTCATGCGCCTCCTCGTCGGCCCGGACCACCGCATCCTGCTCCCGACGAGCGCGCTGGCCGGCGCGGCGTTCCTCGTCGCCGCCGACACGTTCGCCCGCGCCGGTCCAGCGGAGGTCCCGGTCGGTATCGTCACCGCCGCGCTGGGCGCGCCCTTCTTCCTCTACCTGCTTCGCTCCCGGGAGGTGCACGCGCTGTGATCGACGTCTCCGATCTCACCGTCGCTCGCGGCGGCGTCACCGTCTTCGAGGACGTGTCGATCACCGTCGAGGAGGGGGAATTCGTCGCGCTCGTCGGTCCCAACGGTGCGGGCAAGACGACGCTCCTGCAGGCGATCAACGGCGTCCTCGATCCCGAGTCGGGGGGCGTCCGGATCGACGACTGCGCGATCACCGGGTGCTCGGCCCGGGAACTCGGCCGGCTGGTCGCGACCGTCCCGCAGGACACCCACGTCGGCTTCGACTTCTCCGTCGAGGACATCGTCGCGATGGGGCGCACGCCCTACCACACCCGCTTCGGCCGGTCCGACAGTGAGGCCGACCGCCGGGCGGTCCGGCGTGCCCTCGAACGGACCGCGACTGCCCAGTTCGCCGAGCGTCCCGTCGACGAGGTCAGCGGTGGCGAGCGCCAGCGCGTCCTGCTCGCACGCGCGCTCGCACAGGACACACCCGCACTCCTGCTCGACGAACCGACCGCCAGCCTCGACGTGAACCACCAGGTCGAGACGCTGTCGCTGGTGTCGGAACTCGCCGCCTCCGGCAAGGCCGCGCTAGCGGCGATCCACGACCTCGACCTCGCGGCACGCTTTTGCGACCGCCTCGTCCTGCTCGCGGACGGCCGCGTGCTGGCGAACGGCCCGCCCGCCGTCGTCCTCGACGCCGATCCCATCGGATCGGCCTTCGACGCCGACGCTGCCGTCGCGACCCATCCCACTACGGGCACCCCGTCGGTGACGGCCTTCGGGGACCGCCGGGACCGAGACCTGACCGTCCACGTCGTCGGGAGCGGCCGGGTCGCCGCACGCGTGATCGCCCGTCTCCACGACGCCGGCGCGACCGTCACCGTCGGCCCGCTCCCCGATGGCGACTTCGCCGTCGAGACGGCCCGCGCTCGGGACGTGGAGACAGTGACCGTTTCTCCCTTCGCCTCTCCGGACGGTGAGAGCCGCCAGCGGGCGACTGCGCTCCGCGACGCTGCCGACGTGACCGTCGCGGCCGATCCCCCAGCGGCCGACGGTATCGCGTCCCTGCTCGATGGCCAGTCTCCAGTCGTCACCGTCACGGGCGGTGGTGACGCGGAGGTGGGCGAGGAGGACGTTGAATCCGATACGGGGGGTCGCGACCGGCCCGACGGACGAACGGAGCGATCGGCGACGGTCACGACAGTTTCCGGCGTCGTCGGCGCTGTCGCGACGCTGGAGCGCGAACGGGAACTCCCCGCGGACGATTAACGACGGTCAGGAGAGATCGACGGTCAGCACCGGCATCGACGCGTCGGCGACGACCTTCTCTGCGGTGCTCCCGAGGATGTTCTGGGTGTAGTCGTCGCCCTGCGTACCCATCGTCACCACGTCGACGCCCTCCGCATCGGCGTAGGCGACGATCTCCTCGGCGGGCGTTCCGCGGCGGATGGCGGTGACCGTGTCCAGTCCCGCGGCTTCGAGTTCGTCCGCGACGGTCCCGACGGCGTCGGCCCCTTTCGATTGCAGATCTTCCAGCACGTCGGCCTTCATCTCGTCGTCGAGCGTCAGGAACGCCCGGTCGTCGACGACGAAGAGGACGTGGACGGTGGCGTCGTCGGGTGCGATGTCGGTCGTGCGGTCGAGGACGGCGTCGAACCCCTCGCCGCCGTCGGTCGGGACCAGAATGTCGTCGTACATACGTGATCGTCACCCCGCGGCGTACACACGCCTTTCGGTCTCGCGCTGGGTCGCCAGGGACAGTTTCACGGTGAGAAACTCCGCCCCGCCTTATACCTTCCCCACGGCGGTGGGCCCGGTATGGGATTCGAGATCAACGGCCCGTCGAGCACCATCGGGGTCGTCCTCCTGTTGGTCGGCGGCCTCGCGATCGTCGGATATGGAGGGTACAGCTACGTCACACAGACCTCGGCGGTGGACTCCGCGGTCGAGGTGAACGCGACCGTCACGTCGACCGGCGTCGAAGAGGTCAGCCAGCGTCGCGGCGTCGAGTACACGCCGAGTGCGACGTTCGAGTATACCTACGAGGGCCAGTCCTACAACGCATCGAACGTGTATCCCGGCCCGCTGACCCGGGAATTCGGGACCAAGGAGACCGCTCGGGAACAGCTAGACGGATACGAACAGGGCGACACGGTGACTGCCTACGTGCCGCCGGACAGGCCCGGGAGCGCCTTCCTCCTACGCGAGCGCAGTAACAAGCCCTTCATCGTGATCGGTATCGGCGTCCTGCTGTCGCTGGGTGGGCTGTACTCGGTCCGAAATCTCTGAGCAGCGGTCCGCAGGAGCACAGCGTGCATCCTGCGGCACGACCGACACTGACACAATCACGGCGTGCGAGCCAGTGGCTATGACGGCCGAAGACCCAGCGGACGCCGACCGTCGCCTCGTCGAGGGGTGGCAGGGCCGGTTCTACGAGGATTTCACGGTCGGCGACGTGTACAAACACCCCTACGGTCGGACCGTCACGGAGACCGACAACGTCTGGTTCACCAACCTGACGATGAACACGAACCCGATGCACTTCAACGAGGCCTACGCCGCCGAGACGGAGTTCGGCGAGCGCCTCGTCGACGGCACCTTCGTCATCGCGCTGGCCGTGGGCATGAGCGTCGCCGACGTGTCGGCCAACGCCACGGCCAATCTGGGCTACGACGACATCCGACACCACGCCCCCGTCTTCCACGGCGACACGCTGTTCGCCGAGAGCGAAGTCATCGAGAAGCGCGACTCCGAATCGCGGGACCACGTCGGCATCGTCACGACCGAACTCAGAGCCTACAACCAGGACGACGAACTCGTCCTCTCGCTGGAGCGGACGCCGATGGTCCTGAAACGCGAGGCCGCCGAGCCCTCCGCTGCACAGCCGACGGGCTGGCCCGAGGGCGTCGGCACGCAACCGGAGGATCTGGAGTGACGGGACCGCCACGGCTCGACGGCGACGTGCCGATCAACTGACTCCTGAAACCGACTGGTTAGTGGATCGAGAGCGGGCTGGTCCCGGCTTAGGGGAGCGGCGTCGCCAGATTCCCGTAAGCCGGGCCTAGACCGTCCCGGAGCGTGAAAGGACGAAGGGCGGTTACTCGGCGAGGGTGAACGGGACGTATGTTCGACACCGACCGGGACGGCACCGGTCTCGGGACGGCTGGCACGGTACTGCTCGTTGTCGCGGTCCTGCTCGTGATCGGGGTGTCCGTCGTCGTGGCAGGGTTCACGACCGATCTGCTCGGTGTCCCCGAGGTCACGGCGGTCGACAACGAGTTCGCCGGCGTCACCGAGTCGATCACGGTCGTCGACTCGGGCGTGACCGTCCGCAACCCCAACCCCGTCACCGTCGCGGTCGATTCGGTCGACCTGCGCCACACCGTCTTCGCGAACGGCGTCCGGATGGGGTGGGGATCGCGGGAGGCGGTGTCGCTCCCCGTAGGCAACTCCACGGTCGAGATCGGGACGGACCTCCGGAACGACCGGTTCACCGACTGGTGGATGCGGCACGTAGAGCGGGGCGAGCGGACCAACTTGACAGTCGTCGCAAGCGTCACCTCGGCCACGTTCGACACCCTGTACTCCCGTACGGTCCTCACCAGAACGGTTCGAACCGACGCGCTCGCCGCCGTCGAGACCGATCGTCGGATCCCCGTCGAAGCCGACACCGCGCTGGTCTCGGGACCGGTCCTGTACGTCGAGCGGACCCGGGCGCGATGGGCGTCGGTCTCACAGAATCGCACGGTCGTCGCGGTGAACGCCACCCTCTCCAATCCGACGGCGTTCGAGATCCCCCTACAGTCCGTCGGCTTCGACGTGGCGATGAACGACGTCGCGATCGCGAACGGGTCGACGGTCGACGCCACCACGATTCCCGCGGGGTCGACCGCCAACCTGACCGTCCGGGTCGTCGTGGACAACGGCAAACTCGACGCGTGGTGGCCCACCCACCTCGAACGAAATCAGACGACGCGAGTCCGGATCGATCCAAGGGTACGGGTCGACCTCTCCCGGTACGGTCGCGGCACGAGGACGGTCACTCCAGCGCCGATCAATCGAACCGTCGAGACGGATTTCTTCGCGGACGAGGGAACGTTCGGCGCGGTCTGATGGTCACTCCAGCGCGGCTTCCAGTCGCTCGATCAACTCGGTGTTGCCGACGTGGACCGGCACGCGCTGGTGGAGTTCGTCGGGCTCGACCGAAAGCAGGGATCGCTCGCCGTCCGAGGACCGCCCGCCGGCGCACTCGACGACGTAGCCGATAGGGTTGCCCTCGAACTGCAGGCGGAGTTTGCCGTTCTCGGCCGATTCGAGGGCAGGATACGCGAAGATGCCGCCGTACTCCATGACCTGACTCACGTCGCCGATCATCGCACCGCCGTAGCGGAGTTTCAGTTCGTCCTCGATCTCGCGGACGAACGCCTCGAAGTCCGCCGGCCAGTCCGGGACGCGACCGCCGAACCCGTAGACGACGGGATCGGTCGGGATCGTCACGTCCTCGTCGACGACGCGGCGTTCGACATCGCCGTCGTCCTCGACGATCACGGACTCGGTCACCGTTTCGTCGCGGGCCCACACGAGCGTCGTGATCGGGCCGTAGAGGACGTAGCCCGCGCCGACGAGCGCACTCCCGGGGGCCGGCAGCGGTTCGTCGTACACCGCGACGATCGTCCCCATCACGTTGTTGGACTTCAGGTTCGAGGAGCCGTCGAGCGGGTCACAGGCGACGTGGAGGTCACCCTCGGACCCGTCACTCCCGACGACCCCCTCGCGTTCCTCGCTGGCGTAGCTTGCGACGCCGTCGATGGCGAGCAGGCGCTCTTCGAGCATCTCGTCGGCGTGCCGGTCGGCCGCGAGCATCTGTTCGCCGGAGGGGTTCTCGCTGGTCTCGTACTCCCGGCGACCGGGCAGGCTCGACCGAATCTCCGGGGCCGTCTCGGCCACTGTGTCGACGATCTCCGAAACCGGGTCGCTCATCTATTCGGCTTCGGGGGCCGCGCCCTCGGCGGCGGCCAGGGCCTCCTCGACTGAGGACTCCTCGAAGATCACCTTCTCCAGCGCGTCGAGGATGCGCTCGGGGTTCTCCCGCTGGAAGACGTTCCGACCCACGGCGAGACCGGCGCCACCCGCGTCGATCACGCTCTTGACGTTCGAGAGGAACTCCTCGTCGGAGCGCTTCGAGCCACCGGACATGACGACCTTCGTCTTGCCGGCCATCCGGACTGTTTCCTCCATCGCGTCCTGACTGCCGGGGTATTTGACCTTGGCCACGTCCGCGCCGAGTTCGAGGCCGAGCCGGGCCGAGTACGCGATGCTCTCGGGGGTCTTGGCGTTCCGGAGGCCCTGGCCGCGTGGGTAGGACCACATGACGACCGGCATGTCGTACTCCTGGTGGGCCCGCTCCTGGGCGTCGCGGAACTCCTCGACCATCTCGATCTCGTGGTTCGAACCGCCGTAGACGGTGAATCCGATCGAGTCGGCACCGATCTCGTGGGCGTAGTCGACCGACCAGTTGACGGCCGAGTTGGGCTCGCCGCGCCAGAGGTTCGACGTGCCGTTGAGTTTGGCCAGCAGGTCCACGTCGTCCTCGTAGGAGGGATAGTACGCTTCAGCGACGCCCTTCTGGACCGCAAGCGAAGTCACGGCGTCGTGGGTTGCCACGTCGAAGACGTGGGCGGGGTCCGCGCTCTCCGGTACGTCCTCGAAGTCGACCGGGCCGTGCTCCAGGCCGTGGTCGTACGCCAGGATCAGCACCTTCCCGTCCCGGGTCAGGGGGCTGTCGTCGATAGGAATCATCTCACCTATTCCTGCCCCACGTTCGCTAATTAACTTGTTGGAGACGCCCGCGGCCAGGTTCACTCCTATCCGAGTGAATCGGCAGACCTCTCTGAGATTGGACCAGTCACATCGGTTACCGGCGACGCTACACTTACCCACGCCGGCGACGCAGTGAGGGTCATGCGTGGACTCGACGAGATCGAGACATGGGGCGTCGTCGGCGCGGGAACGATGGGCCACGGCATCGCACAGGCAGCGGCTACCAGCGGCTACGACGTGGTGATGCGCGACGTGGAGGAAGAACTCGTAGAGGAGGGACTCCAGGGCATCGAGTCCAGCCTCTCGCGGTTCGAGGAGAAGGACAAATTCTCGAGCGAGGAGGCCACCGCCGCCCGCGAGCGGGTCACCGGCACGACCGACCTCGCGGACCTCGCCGACTGCGATTTCGTCGTCGAGGCCATCGTCGAGAACATGGACGTCAAACGGGACGTGTTCGCGGATCTGGACGAGACGGTTCCCGAGGACGTGGTCCTCGCCACGAACACCAGCACGCTCTCGATTACGTCCATCGCGAGCGCGACCGAGCGTGCCGACCGGATCGTCGGCCTGCACTTCATGAACCCCGTCCCCCTGATGGAGGGCGTCGAGGTCGTCGTCGGGGAGCGAACGGCCGAGGAGACCGTCCAGCTGGCCCACGACCTCGCGGAGGACGTGGGTAAGACCACCTGGGAGTCCGACGACAAGCCCGGCTTCGTCACGAACCGCGTCCTGATGCCCTGGATCGCCGAGGGCATCCGGGCCTTCGACGAGGGCGTCGCCTCCAAGGCCGACATGGACAGGGGCATGAAACTCGGCACGAACGTCCCGATGGGACCGCTCGAACTCGCCGACCACATCGGGCTCGACATCTGTCTGGACGCGATGGAGACGCTCCACGAGGAACTCGGCGACCGCTACCAGCCCCCCTACCTACTCAAGCGGAAGGTCGAGGCCGGCGACCTCGGGAAGAAGTCCGGCAAGGGGTTCTACGAGTACGGGGAGTAAGTCGCCGCGAACCGGTTCGAGTCCGAGTGTTCACGTGGCGGCCCAAAGCTCTTGACTGGTTGACTCGAACATCCGGTATGTCGCTCACCTACTGGGGCGCGGGTCACATCGCGCTGGTCGGCCTCGTCTGTCTCGCGTCCGTCCTCTACATCGACCGCCCGCTGGTCGGAGCCATCGTCGGCCTGCTCGGTGCGTCGGCGCTCCTGCACGCAGCGTACATGATTCGCAACGAACGGCGAGGAGAGGACACGCAGGTCGGCTTCTAACACGTCTCTCGAACTTCTTCCGCGCGATTCACGTCGGCCACCGATGGCAACTTGTCGGATTCCTGTCGGTCAGTCTGACCGATACGGTTCGACGGCCGAAGCTATTTCCCGGGTCCGGGCCAAGGGGTGTCAGACCATGCCAACCCCAGTCATCGCGGCGGTCGGGGCATCACCGATCGGTCGCACCGATCTCCCGGGACGGGACCTGTTCTCTGTCGCCGTCGAGGAAGCGTTCCGGGACCTCCCGGACCCGGCCGACCTCGCGGAGGCGGTCTACGTGGGCAACCAGTCCGAGAGCTACGAACACCAGATCATGCACGGGACGCTCATGGCCGAGTGGGCGGGCCTGCGGATGGTTCCGGCCGAGCGCGTCGAGGGCTGTGCCGCCGCCGGCGCGCTGGCGTTGCGTCACGCGGTCAAGGACGTCCGCAACGGCGAACACGAGGGCGTGCTGGCCTGCGGCGTCGAGAAGATGACGGCCGGCGGGACGGGCGGCGCGACGGACGCGCTGTCGGCCGCGTTCGACCGCGCGCTCGAACAGCGCTCGGGCGTGACCGCGCCCAGCCAGTACGCGCTGCTGGCCCAGCGATATCTCCACGAGACCAACGCCACCGAGCGCGATCTGGCCGAAATCGCCGTCAAGAACCACCACAACGCCGCCGCGAACCCACGGGCGCAGTTCCCCAAGGAGATCGACGTCGAGACGGTACTCGACTCCTCGCCGGTTGCGCCACCGCTGAAACTGTACGACTGCGCACCGGTCGGCGACGGCGCGGCCGCCGTCCTCGTCACGACAGCCGAGCGAGCCCGCGATCTCGATGTTCCGTTCGTCGCGGTGCCGGGTTCGGGGGCTGCGGCCAACAACATCGCGGTCGCCGAGCGGAACATGACCGAGATCGAGGGGGCCGAGGTAGCCGCCCAGACGGCCTACGAGGAGGCGGGGATCGACGCGGCGGACGTCGACATCGCCGAGGTCCACGACGCGTTCACAGTCAGCGAGGCGCTGCTTTCGGAGGCCGCCGGGTTCGCGCCGCGAGGGAAGGGGTTCCAGAGCTACCTCCCCAGCGAGGACCGCGCCGACGGCTGGACCGACGTGCAGTTGAGTACGAGCGGCGGGCTGAAGGCCCGCGGCCACCCAATCGGCGCGACCGGCCTCCTGCAAGCCATCGAGGCCTACGAGCAGTTGACGGGGACGGCCGGCGAACGGGCGGTCGAGGGAGCAGACACCGCACTCTTGCTCAACGAGGGCGGCGTCGCCGACGCGGTCACGGTTGCCCACGTGCTGACCGCGGAGGTGGCCCGATGAGCGATCCCGAGCGGAGCCTCGATGCCGACAGTCCGCTGACGCTCCCGGGCTTTTTCGACGCGCTGGCCGAGGGGGACCTCCTCGGCGGCGTCTGCGACGACTGCGGTCAGGTGTTGTTGCCACCCCGACCGGCCTGCTACAACTGCGGCAGCCGCGATGTGGCGGTCGAGGAACAGCCGCGTGAGGGACGGGTCTACTCGTACACCGAGGTCCAGACACCGCCGCCCGCACTGGAGGCTGACGCGCCGTACACGATCGCGGTCGTCGAACTCGCCTCGGGTGGTCGGTTGACCGGGCGACTGGGTGTCGACTACGCCGACGTCGAGATCGGCGATCCGGTCGAGTTGGAGGTCCGGGAGCCCAGCGAGGCCGAGCGATCCCTCGCGCTGGACTACGAGCTCGAGTGGCCGGTCCACGTCTTCGAGCCGCGGTAACTCACTCGCCGTCCAGTTGCTCCGCGAGCGTCTCCACGTCGTCCATCAGCGACTCGAACTCCGCCCGCACGTCCTCGCGGTCGCCGAACTGGCGTTCGGCCCGGGTTCTGAGGTCCGCCGCGTCGTCGGCCAACTGATCGACCTCCGCCCGGAGTTCGTCTCGGCGGTTCAGCAGTTCCGCCACCTTCTCGGCGAGTTCGTCGATGTCGGCCTCGCCGACGAAATCGTACTCGTCGTAGAGCCCGTTCCCGACGGCGGCGTGTCCGGAGCCGGTTAGCTCGTGGACGGTCTCGTCGTCGGTCTCGGTCTCGGTGACGAGCCCCAGCGTCGAGAGTTGCTGACAGCGGTTCGCGACCCGGTCGCGGTCGAAGCCGGTCGTCTCGGTCAGCCAGTGGACGCCGGCCCCTTCGTGGTCGTCGATGGCGCGCAACACCGTGACCGCTTCCCAGTCGAGTACGTCCGAGAGTTCAGAAACCGTCGGCATACACGGGCCGAGGCGGGCCCGCGGGGTAAGCGTTAAGACTCCGCTCGCGCGACGGCGCGGGTCGCCGTCGCCTTGAACGTCGCGACGACCCCGGCCCCGGGCTCCAGTCCCAGGCGCTCGACGCTCTCGACGGTCACGAGTGCTGTCAGGTCAACGTCCGGATCGACCGCGACCGTCACCCGCGCCAGCGTCTCACCCCGCTCGACGTCGACGACCTCGCCCTCGAACCGATTTCGGGCGCTCGTCCCGCCGGGTTCGGGGGCCTCGGACGGCCGGTTCAGCGTCACCGCGTCGGCCCGGATCGTGACGGCGACCGCGGTACAGTCCGGGGGCGTCACGGCCCGTACCCGACCCACCTCGGTCTCGACGGTCGCGAGTTCCCCGTCGCGCTCGACGACCCGGCCGGTGAGGACGGTCTCGTCGGCTTCGGCGACGCCCGCGAACTCCGCGCGGAGGCGGTCGAACGTCGCGAGCAACTCCCTGGCACGGTCCGTGAGTTCGCTCCCACCGCCGTCGCCGCCGCCGCGACTGCGTTCGACCAGCGGACCGAACGCGTCCTCAAGTTCGACGACCCGCCGCTGTGCGTGGGCGTAGGATCGGCCGAGCGACTCGGCGGCTCCGTTCAGCGACCCCTCCGCGGCGATGCTCGAAAGCAGTTCCCGGTCCCGGAGGGTCAGCGACACCTCGCCGCGACCGAGTTGCACGTCGAAGTCCGCGGAGACCTCCATGGCCGGTCGTTCGTGCATCCGGAGTAAAGATGTACCGGGGACTAGTACACCAGTTCCCCGTCGATGAACTTCGCCGTCCGCTCGTCGCTCGGGTTCTCGAAGACGGTGCCGGTCGAACCGACCTCGGTGACGCTGCGGTCGAGCAGGACGGCGACGCGGTCGGCGATCCGTTCGGCCTGATGCATATCGTGGGTCGCGACGACGACGCCGATCCCGCGGTTCCGGGCCGCCCGCACGGCGTCCTCGATGACCGCCGTGTTTCGCGGGTCGAGGTCCGACGTGGGCTCGTCGAGCAGGAGCACGTCGGGATCGTAGGCCAGCGCCCGCGCGAACGACACGCGTTGGGCCTCGCCGCCCGAGAGCGACCCGGCGTCCTGCTCGACCTTCTCGGCCAGTCCCACCAGATCGAGCGTCCGCTCGACCGCGTCCGGCGTCCCGTTCGAACTGACGAGTCTGTGGAGCGACTCGCGGAGCCGATCGCGCCAGGAGCGGCGCACTCTGAGTCCGTAGGCGACGTTTCGCCCGACCGTCGCGTCGAACAGGCTGGCTTCCTGAAACACCATCCCGATCCGCCGGCGCAGCGCGAGCCGCTCGTCCTCGCTACAGGTCCACGCGTCGGTGCCGTCGAAGGAAACGGTGCCGGCGTCGGGTTCCAGCGAAAGTGCGAGCAGTTCCAGTAGCGTCGACTTTCCGACGCCAGAGGGGCCGATGACAGCCACGACCTCGCCGGAGTCGACCGACAGCGACAGGTCTTCCAGCACCGGCTCGTCGTCGTAGGCGAAGCTCACGTCGACGAGGTCGAGCGTCATCGCATCACCCCGTCGTCGCCCAGTCTGACGACCAACGCGTTGATGACGAGGACGATACCGACGAGGATCGCGCCCAGCACCATCGCCGTCTCGTACTGGCCCTGACGGGCTTCCAGCTGGATCGCCGTCGTCATGGTGCGCGTCTTCGAGACCCCGTCGGCGCTTGCTATGTTCCCGCCGACGATCAGCACCGATCCGACTTCGCTGATCGCGCGGCCGAAGCCCGCGAGGATGGCCGTCGCGATGCCGTAGCGGGCCTCCCGGATCGTCACCAGCGCCACGTCCAGCCGGGTCCCCCCGAGGGCGTGGGCGGCGTCGCGGACGTTCTCCTCGACGCCCGCGACCGCCGCGAGGCTGATGGCTGTAATCGCCGGTGTCGCCAGCACGAACTGGGAGATGATCATCGCCTCCCGCGTGAACACCAGCCCCAGGTCGCCCAGCGGGCCCTGGTTCGAGACGGTGAACAGGACCAGCAGCCCCACGACGACGCTGGGGAATCCCATCCCCGTGTTGATGATCGACTGGAGGAACTGCTTGCCCCGGAAGTCGGTGAACCCGAGGGTGAGCGCGATCGGGAGGCTCACGGCGGTGCTGATGACGACGGCGATACCGCTCACGTACAGCGACACGTCGATGATGCTCCAGACGTACCGCATCGAGAACGGGAAGTCGATCAGCATCGGGGTGGACGCGGCGAGGGGCACGATCAGTCGCTGGTGGCGTTGCTGCTCCAGCCCTCTGGGACGTACTGCTGGAAGTCGGGGTCTTCCGAGAGCGCCCGCGGGAAGAACAACTGTTCGCCGTTCGCGCGGTAGCCGTCGATCAGATCCTGTGCCTGTGGGCTCGTGACGTAGCCGATGTAGGCCATCGCGAGGTCGTAGTTGACGTTCCCGTGGACTGCCGGGTTCACCGCGATGATCCCGTAGGGGTTCGACAGCAGTTCCGGCCCGCCCTCGATGGGGCCCTGCACGAGGATGACGAGGTCGTCGTCGCGCGAGAGGAAGGTACCCCGATCCGAGAGCGTATACGCGCCCTCCTCGTTGGCGGCGTTCAGCGCCTCCCCCATTCCCGATCCAGTCTCGCGGTACCAGTCCCCGCCGGGTTCGGCCGACGACTGCTCCCAGATGGCGAGTTCCTTCGTGTGTGTCCCCGAGTTGTCGCCGCGGGAGACGAAGGGCGACTGGGACTCGGCGATGGCCTCGAACGCCGCCGTGGCGGAGTCCGATCCCTGGATACCGGCCGGATCGCTTTCCGGGCCGACGACGACGAAGTCGTTGAACATGAGGTCACGGCGGTTGACGCCGTACCCCTCGCGCATGAACTCGTCTTCGAGCGAGCGGGCGTGGACCATCACTACGTCAGAGTCACCGTTCCGAGCGGTTTCGAGCGCCTGCCCCGTCCCCTGCGCGACTGAGTCGACGCTCACGCCGTACATCTCCTCGAACGGGGCGTTTAGCTCCCCGAGCAGGCCCGTGTCGTACGTGCTCGTCGTCGTCGTGAGCGTGAGTGTCTCCCCGGTAACACCCGCTCCCGATTCGTCATTCCCCAGCAACTGTGAACAGCCGGCCAGCCCCGCGACAGCGCCGCTTCCGGCCACCGCGAGAAACTTTCTGCGTTGTATCGGCATGGACATATCGACGGACAGCGTCAGTTTATAGCTTCCGGTGGTCCGGTTCCGGCGGTCCAGTATGGTCACGGCCACCGAACGCAAACCTCTCCACCGATGGCTACGGGTGTTCGAGGTAGATGTCGACGCGATCGTCGTCGCTCCCCCTCGACGCGCTCGGACGGGGTTCGATAGCCCTGGCCGTCGTCGCCGTGCAGGCCGTCGCGTTCACGGTCGCGTACTCGCTGGGGCGACCGACCCTCTACGCGATATTCGCGATCCTGAGCGCCGCTGGGCTGGGTGCGGCGACCCACCGGGGAGCGTTCGGCGTCGCGATGGCGACGCTCGGAAGCGTCCTGCTGGTCGCGCTCGGTCTCCCGCTGCTCGTCTTCGCCGCCCGGCAGTCCCCGGATCTCGTGATCGAGGCGGCAATCGACCCGGCCGTCCACCGTGTGCTGTATCTGGGCGTCTACGCGCCGCTTCTGGCCGCCGTGGCGAGCCTTACGTTCGGCGTCCCACTCGCCTACCACCTCTCCCGGGGCTTCCCCGTTCAGTCGCTGGTCGAGAGTCTGGTCGACCTGCCGCTGGTCGTCCCCCACAGCGTCGCCGGTATCGTCGTCCTCGCCGGATTCGGCGAGGGCGGTGCCTTCCCCAACCTCTCGGTGTTCGGCACCCTCACGGGGATGGTGCTGGCGCTCACGTTCGTCAGCGCGCCCTACGCGGTCAACGCCGCCCGGGAGGCCTTCGAGTCGGTCGACGACCGGCTGGAGTACGCCGCCCGGATCCACGGCGCGAGCCCATGGCAGGCCTTCCGACGGGTGACCGGGCCGCTCGCGGTTCGGGGGATGGTCACCGGCGGCGTCCTCGCGTGGGCGCGCTCGGTCTCGGAGTTCGGGGCGGTCGTCGTCGTCGCCTACAGCGTCGAGTTCTTCTACCCACCAGCGGGCGAGCGCGTGGTCGCCCAGCACGCGCCCGTGTTCGTCTGGAACCTCTTTCAGCGGGGCGGCCTCGACGAGAGCGGCGCGGTCGCGGCCCTCCTGCTGGGCGTCTCCGCGGCCATCTTCCTGCTGGTGCGCTGGCTGACCGCCGACGCGACGACGACGCGGGGTGTCGCATGACCCTCTCCGTCGACCTCGAAGCGACGTTCTCGGCCGACGGGACTGATCCCTTCCGCGTCGCCGCTGACTTCGAGGTCCAGCGGGGCGAGACGGTCGTGATCTTGGGACCCAGTGGCAGCGGCAAGTCACTCCTGCTTGAGACGATTGCGGGATTTCACGACCACGACGGCCGGATCACCGACGGCGATCGGGTGCTCTCGGATCGCCCTCCAGAGGGGCGGGACTTCGGGTTCGTGTTCCAGGACTACGCGCTCTTTCCGCACATGACCGTCCTCGACAACGCGGGGTTCGGGACGCGATACGAGTGGACCGACGACGGGTGGCTCGCGACGCTCGCCGACCGAATTCGGTCGGTACCCGGTCGCCTGCGCTCGGTCGCTTCGAAATTGTGGCAACGCCTCCGCGGAGACACTGGCCCGACC
Organism: Halorientalis sp. IM1011; assembly: GCF_001989615.1. Lineage (NCBI taxonomy): Archaea > Methanobacteriati > Methanobacteriota > Halobacteria > Halobacteriales > Haloarculaceae > Halorientalis > Halorientalis sp. IM1011. Next base: position 3,259,309 of record NZ_CP019067.1, read on the forward strand.
CCCGAACCGCTCGGACTGCGCCTGCTCGACGACCTCGGTGTCGCGGATCTGGCCGAGCGCTACCCGCCGACGCTCTCGGGCGGGGAACGCCAGCGGGTCGCGCTCGCACGGGCGCTCGCGGTCGACCCCTCGACGCTCCTGCTGGACGAACCCCTCTCGTCGCTGGACGTGCCCACTCGGCAGTCGCTCCGGGACGACCTGCAGGACGTGCTGGCGGCGATGACGGCGATCTACGTGACCCACGACCGGACGACGGCGCGGGCGCTGGCCGACCGGATCGTCGTGATGAACGACGGCGAGGTCGTCCAGACCGGCACTCCGGAGGACGTGTTCCAGCGCCCTGCATCGCCTCTCGTTGCACGGTTCACCGGGAGCAATTGCGTCCCGCTCGACGCGCTTCCTGCCTTCGAAGGTCGCTTCAGGGACGGCGACGCGACTCACCTCGCCGTCCGGCCCGAGGACGTGGAAATCGGCGCGCGTGACGCCGACCTCTCGGGGACCGTCGAACGCGTAACCCGGGAGGACGCCACGAGTCGGGTGACGGTCGCCGTCGAGGGGCTCGCGGAACCGATCGCGGTCTATAGCGACGACCCGCCCGCGCCGGGATCCGAGGTGAACCTCCGGTTCCCGCGGAATCGCGTGTCGGCCTGTCAGGCGTGACCGATGGTATTTAAACAGCCGACGAAGACCGTCACCGGAACTAACTGTCCCGGACGGAAGGGTGCGGTATGGTCACGCGGACGGATTCCGACTTCGAGAGTCAGGGGACACGCTGTGCGGGGTGGCTGTACGAACCGGACGAGGCTGGCGGGGAATTGCCCGCAATCGTCATGGCCCACGGTTTCGGCGGTGAACGGGTGGCCCGCCTGCCGGCCTTCGCCGAGCGGTTCGCAGAGGCGGGCTACGCCGTTCTGCTGTTCGACTACCGCGGGTTCGGCGACAGCGACGGCGAGCCACGCCACGTGATCGACGGCCCGGCCCACGTCGAGGACTATCTGGCCGCGCTCGAACACGTTCGCGCCCTCGACGGCGTGGACGGCGACCGGGTCGGACTCTGGGGAACCTCGTTCAGCGGCGGCCACGTCGTCGAAACGGCGGCCCGGGACGGCGACGTGGACGCCCTCGTCGCCCAGGTCCCGTTCTCCGACGGCCTGCGCAACGCCGTCCACCTCGTCCGGCGGGGCGGCCTGAACTATATCGCCGAGACGACGAAAGCGATCGCGCGCGACCTCGGCCGGATCGTCACGTTCCGGGACCCCTACTACGTGCCCATCGTCGCCGACCCGGACGAGTTCGGGGTCCTGAACACGCCGGACGCGAAACCGGGGTACGAGTCGCTGATCCCTCCGGAAGAGGAGGAAGACTGGGACAACGAGTGTGCCGCCCGAATTCTCGCCACTGTCGGTTTCTACCGCCCCGTGACGGCGGCGAGTGACGTGGACTGTCCGGTCTTCGTTGCCGAGGCCAGCGAGGACTCGATCATCCCCTCTGGCACCGTCGACACGCTGGTCGACCGGCTGGACGACGTGGAGCGGGTGCGCTACGACATGGGGCACTTCGATGCCTACACGGGCGAGGCGTTCGAGCGGATCGTCGCCCGCCAGCGGGCCTTCTTCGACCGGACGCTCGGGAGGGGGGAGATGGGAAAAGTAAAGGACTGAGTGGCCCACGGTTTCCGTATGGATTTCAGTCTCAGCCAGGAGCAACGCCAGATCAAGGAGATGGTCTCGGAGTTCGTGGACGAGGAAGTCGTCCCCCGCGCGTCCGAGATCGACAAGGAAGACGAGTTCCCCTGGGATCTGGTCGACGAACTCGCCGAACTCGGGCTGATGGGGATGCCCTTCCCCGAGGAGTACGGCGGAGCCGGACTCGACTACCACGCCTACCCGATGGCCCTCGAAGAGATCGCGCGGGGCTCGGGCGGTCTCGGGACCATCGTCGCCGCCCACATCTCGCTGGCGGGTAACATGGTGTACGAATTTGGGAACGAAGAACAGAAAGAGGAGTACCTGACGCCGCTGGCCGAGGGCGAGGACATCGGCGCGTTCGCCCTCTCGGAACCCGGCGCGGGCTCGGACGTGCCCGCCATGGAGACGACCGCCGAGAAGGACGGCGACGAGTACGTCGTCAACGGCAACAAGCTCTGGATCTCCAACGGCTCGGTCGCCGACACCGTGACGCTGTTCGCCAAGACCGACCCCGACGCCGGCAACAAGGGTATCTCCTCGTTCGTCGTCCGCCCCGAGGAGGACGACGGCTTCATCGTCGAAGGGACGGAGGAGAAACTCGGCGACAAGGGCTGTCCAACCGCCGAACTGCGTTTCGATAACATGCGGATCCCCGAGGACCGCCTCCTGCAGGAGGAGGGCGCGGGCTTCGTCCACGCGCTGAAGACGCTCAACGGCGGGCGCATCACCATCGCCGCGCGCTCGGTCGGGATCGCGCAGGCCGCCCTCGACGAGGCCGCCGAGTACGCCGGCGACCGCGAGCAGTTCGGCCAGCCAATCGGCGACTTCCAGGCGATCCAGCACAAACTCGCCGACATGGACACCAAGACACGCGCGGCGCGTCTGCTCATGCACGACGCCGCTGACAAGAAGATCCGCGGCGAGAACTTCATCAAAGAGGCCGCACAGGCCAAACTCTACGCCTCCGAGGTCAGTCGGGAGGTCGCCAACGAGGGCATCCAGATCCACGGCGGCTACGGCTACACGAAGGACTTCCCGATGGAGCGGTTCTACCGCGACGCCAAGCTCAACGAGATCTACGAGGGCACCAGCGAAGTCCTCCGCAACACCATCGGTCAGCAGCTCCTGGAGTAACGCCTCCGCTCTTTCTCGACTTCGACGTCTCCGACGCCGACCGATCAGTCCGGACACCTGTCTGATCTTCTACCCCCACTTCAATCGCGGATAATCGAAGGCACAGGCTTTGTGCTATCGAGTCTCTTGTTACGAGTACACATGACGGCAGCAGTCGACGACGTCGCCGACGGGCGGGAACCGGCCGAGTCCGACGGTGAACCGACGGTACGCGAAGTGGTCGAGAAAACAGTGGACACAGCGCCGGAATCCATCGCCTACCTGGAGAACGTGGGCACGCTCGACGCGCCCGAGGAGCGCTGGCACCGCTACGAGACGGTGGCCGAACTGCCGGCCCGCGCCTTCACCGGGTGGGACGAACTGTACGTCTACACCGAGACTCACGTTTACCACTGGGTGGCTGGCGGATTCTCGCAGGGACCCGACCGGATGCCCCGCGATCCCGAGTCGCTCCCCGACGCCGCGGACTGAACTAACCGGAACTTCGGAGAGCACGTCGATAGTCCGCGAGCCGCAACGGTCAAGCGTCCGAATCTGTTAGGGCGTGTAGTGTTCGTTATCGCCGAACTCGCGCTCTCGTCCCCGACGCTGGTCATGACGCCGACTATCGAGGCCAATCCGTCGGCGCGGGTCCGGATCCAGTTCCAGCCCGCGATGGACCCGGAGCGGCGGCGATTTTTCGTCCTGGTCGAGGAAGCCGACTTCGAGTCGTTCGACGACGCGCTCGCGGAGGATTACACCGTCGCCGAACCCACCGTGCTGGCCGAACAGGACGGCGTTCGGATGTACCGCCTCGGTCTGACCGAGGACGTCATCGCGGTCACGCCGACGGTCACCGAACTCGGCGGGATGGTGCTAGAGATGCACAGCGCCGGCGGCGTGTGGTTCGTCAAACTGCAGGTCCCAGACCGCGACGCGCTGGCCACCTTCCGCGAGTTCTGTCTCGACAGCGGGATCGAGTACCGTCTCGACCGGCTCTACCGGACCGAACCGACCCGGAGCGACGACCACGGGCTGACCGACCAGCAGCGCCGGACGCTGTTGACCGCCGCCCGCGAAGGCTACTTCGACGTCCCCCGATCCATCAGCCAGGCCGACCTCGCCGAGAAACTCGGCGTCTCCGACTCGGCAGTCTCCCAGCGGGTCCGCCGGGCAGTCGCTGCGCTGATCGAGAGGGCACTCTCCCCCGACGAACTCCGGGAACAGCAAATCTGACGCCCCGACGGACGGTACCAGCAGAAACTATTCTTAAAACGTGGCATATCGAAGCCGACAGTTTGGGGTCGTCCAGTGCCTACGTCGCCCAATCATGCAAGAATCTACGGCCGTGACGACAGAGGGGGAGACGGGCGGCGCAGCAGTGGACACCGACGCGACCGTATCGGTCCGCGAGCGGGTGCGGTCGGCGCTCGACGGTGACCCGTTCGTCGCCGCCTTCCGCCGCCGGACCGAGGGGACGCCGTCGGATCCAGCGATTAGCCGGGAACGGTTCGACGCGCTGGATCGACTCCCCGACGCTCCCTTCGATACGACGCCCGTGCGGACCGAACTCGTCGTCTACTCCGAGACGCACGTCTACCGCTGGGTCGTGACCGGTGGCACTGTCGAGCGGACCCGGTTACCCCGCGACCCGGCGAGCATGGCCCGCGAGCAGTAACTCACTCCAACTGGTCGCGAATCCACTCGTAGTGGTTCTGCAGGCGCTTCTCGCCTGCATCGGTCAACTCGTACACGTCGCTCAGTCCCTCGGTTCGGGACTGGACGAACCCCTTCCGTTCGAGGTCGTCGAGCGAGCCGTAGAACTGCTTGGGATCGATCCGGTCGTCGTAGTGGCGTTCGAGTCGGGTCTTGAGCTTCTGGGCGGGTAACTCGCCGTCCTCGGCCCCGCCGAGCAGGATACAGATGTCCCGCCGGGTGCCGCTCTGGAGCCAGCGCATACCCGAACGCGGGAGCGACGGTGGCTTTTGGGTTTCGGGACGGGACTCGACGTCGTCCCAGACCGCAACCGACAGGTACGACTCCCCGAGGGCCCAAACCGGGATAATGACAGAGCCGGAGCAGGAGGTGACGGCCGAGGGGATCACCGCGCGCTACTACGAGACCGAGGCCGAACGCGTGCTGGCGTTCGAGCGCGACGGTGCGACCGCGGCGGTCGCCCAGAACAGCGAGGGGTACGCCATGCTGAAGGTGCGGCCGACGGCCGACGGCGACGAACTGGAGCGGTACTACGGGTTCGACATGGCGCTGGACCACGCCGCGGAGTTACTCGGCGTCGCGCCCGCGACACTGCCAGTGCCCGACGCCGCAGCGGACATGGGGATGTAGAACGGTCGAGATGGTGAGGTAATTCAGGGGTCGAGCACGGCCGCGACCAGCGCCGATTCGGCCCGCCGCAGGAGATCGTTCGCCGCACTCGGCCCGCAGTCCAGTCGTGCCGCTATCTCTTCGTAGTTGGTATCACGTGGCGACTGGTAGAACCCGAGTTCGTATGCGGCCTCTAGTGCCTCGCGCTGGCGGTCTGTCAGTTGTGCCAGTGGCCCACTGTGTCCCGGCTCGTACTGGCCGAGCCAGTCGATTGTGAGATCGAAGTGTTCGCTCGCGCGTGCGTGGGCCCGCTGGATGTCTTCCATCCGGCCGGCGACGGTGATCCGGACACCCGCCTCGGTCCACTGGTAGGGCCCGTCGACGAGCAGGGTGTACTCGTCGGCGATGTCGAGCAACTCCCCCATCAGGTCGCTGCGGTCCGCGTGGACGAACGCGTAGAGCCACTCCCCGTCCATCTCCAGCAGTTCGTACTTCCGGACGGTCTCGTCGCCGTCCAGCGCTTGCGCGACCGTCGCCGGATCGTCGGTCGCGATTCGGTAGAGGGCGGACAGGCTCCCGTCGTCCATCCACTCCAGGTTCACCACCGCGTCGCGAGTGATGCCCTCTGTCCCCGCGAGCGTGCTGTCGACGCCCGGGAACGCACCCCCGGGCGGATCGAGTGTGACCTCCGTGACTTTCATGGCTCTCCGGTCGGCCGTCGTCGGATCACCGGTTCCGCGACCCCCGTTCGAACGCCGGTCCGCGTCATCGACCCCATCTCTACCGGCCAGTGACAAAAATCGGTGGGCTCCCGGACGGCCGTTAGTTTCGATGAGCGAGTGATAAAAACGTACGATCATATCCGCGGAAAGTACCAATCGGTAGCTTTCGGTACGAATACGTGCTGGCGACTCGCCAGCAGTTCGCACGCACTGACAGGGGTCAGTGGGTGCAGAGGGGGAACACCATGCACGAGACTGACGAGACGAGCGAGCGAGGGGGTACAGGAACCCGGGCGGACCGGGAACGAACCGGAGACACGGCGAGCGACGATGGGCGGTCGTCGACTGGCGGCACGTCGCGCCGGCGCGTGATGGCGGGAACCGGCGCGACGCTGGCCACGGTCGCACTCGGCGGCCTTCCGACGGCGGCCGCCCAGTCGGGGAACACTCGCGAGGTGCTGGTCGTCGGCTGTCAGGGCACGGGCACCATCACGCTCGCGGACGCGAACACCTACGAACACATCGAGGACTTCGATTCGAGTCCCGGGAAGGACAGTCCGCCGATCACCGACCCGATCAAGAAGATAGCCAAACCGATCGTCGACAGCGTGGCGGGTCGGGAGAACGTCTGTGAACACATCAACGTCAGCCCGGACGGCGAGACGCTGTACGTCTCACGGGCGAACCTCGGCGATACGGTCGCCATCGACATGGAGAGTCGCGAGATCCAGTGGCGCACGGAGATGCTCGGCTTCCGCTCGGATCACGCCCAGCTCACGCCCGAGGGCGACTATCTCTACCAGGCCGACATCATGGCCGACAAGGTCTGGAAGATCGACACCGAGACGGGCGAGAAGGTCGATTGCTTCGAGGCCTCGGACTGGCCCCACGGCACCCACGTCCACGAGGACCGGATCATCAACGGGTCGCTGGGGAGCATGGTCCTGCCCGACGAGATCGACGGCGACCACCGGCTAACGTTCGCCGACCGCGACACGCTGGAGGTGACCGAGACCATCGACTTCGAGGAGGGGGTCCGTCCGTTCGCCTTCGCGGACGACGACGAGACGGTCTACGTCCAGATCTCCTACATGCACGGCTTCCACGAGGTCGACGTGGAATCCGGGGAGATCCAGCGCACGAAGGACCTGCCGGTCAACGAGCACGTCCCCGACTCGGAGGACGACTATCCGCTGCAGGCGGCCCACCACGGGATCGAGGTCTCGCCGGACGGACAGTACATCTGCGCAGCGGGGACGGTCGGCAACTACGCCGCAGTCGTCGACCGCGAGAGTTTCGAGACCGTCGGCATCACCGACGTCGGGAAATATCCGTACTGGGTCTCGAACGCCCCTGACGGCGAGCACGCGTTCGTGTCGGTGAAGAACGCGGAGAAGGTCTCGGTGATCGAGTACGAGACCGCCGAGGAGGTCGCGACGATCCCGACCGGCGAGTTCCCGATGGTCTCGCAGGTCCACGACGTGCCCGAGGCCGCGCTGGGTACCGGCAGGGAAGTCACAGATCCGGACGACGGGCTGTTCGGCGGTCTCTTCGACTGACCGTCTCCGTCTCGATATTCACAGGTTCGGGGCGACATCGACGTTAATTTTTGTTCACGGCCGTGTGCGAAATGTGGCCACACCGGCAAGCCTAAATGCGGAACGACCCCTAACGAGTTGTGATGACTGACCCACGCGTAGCCGGCGTCGGCCTCACCCACTTCGGCAAGCACCCCGATCGGACAGGGCGTGCGATGTTCGCCGAGGCGGGGCTGGCCGCGCTCGACGACGCCGGGATCGACCCCGACGACGTCGAGGCGCTCTTCTACGGCAACTTCATGGGCGAACTGGCCGAGCATCAGGGCCACCAGGCACCGCTGATGGCCGAAGCCGTCGGACTCGACGTGCCGGCCACCCGGTACGAGTCGGCCTGCGCGTCCAGCGGCGCGGCGATCCGGGACGCCGTGTTCCGCCTCCGCAACGGTGAGGCCGACGTGGCGCTGGTCGGCGGCGCAGAGCGCATGACCAACGTCGGGACGGCCGCGGCGACCGACGCGCTCTCCATCGCCGCCGACGACCTCTACGAGGTCCGCGCCGGCATGACCTTCCCCGGCGCGTACGCCCTGATGGCCCGCGCCTACTTCGAGGAGTACGGTGGCTCGAAGGCGGAACTGGCCGAAATCGCCGTCAAGAACCACGACAACGCCCTCCCCAACGAGTACGCCCAGATGCAACAGGAGATCACCGTCGAGGACGCCCTCGACGCCCCGATCATCGCCGATCCCCTCGGACTGTACGACTCCTGTCCGATCACCGACGGCGCGACCGCCGCCGTGCTGGTCAGCGAGGACTACGCCGACGACCACGACCTCGACGCCGGCGTCGCGATCACCGGCTCCGGACAGGGCGGGGACAAGATGGCGCTGCACGACCGCCGGTACCTCGCTCGCACGCCGGCCACCGAGGACGCCGCCGACGAGGCCTACGACGACGCCGGCATCGGCCCCGACGCGGTGGACTTCCTGGAAGTCCACGACTGCTTCACCATCGCCGAGGTCCTCGCCCTCGAAGGGCTAGACCTCTACGAACCCGGCGAGGCCATCGGGGCCGCCGCCCGGGGCGAGACCACCCGCGACGGTGACCTCCCCGTCAACCTCTCTGGCGGGCTGAAGGCCAAGGGCCACCCCGTCGGCGCGACGGGCGTCGCACAGCTCATCTCGCTCACCAAACTGCTGGAGGGGCGCCATCCCCGCGCCGACGCTGTCGAGAGTGCGGACACCGCCCTCGCCCACAACGCAGGTGGGACCGTGGCGAGTGCGACCGTCCACGTGCTTCAGGAGGTGGGCCGATGAGCGACGAACCTCGGGACGACGGCTTCGACGACCTGCTCGACGCCATCGCCGACGGCGAGGGCTTCTACGTGGAGTGTGACGAGGGCCACGGTTCCCTGCCGCCACGACTCGCCTGCCCCCAGTGTGGCTCCCAAGAACTCAGTGAGGAACCGCTCCCCGACTCGGGTGAGATCACCACGTACACCGTCGTGACCGTCCCGACGCCGCAGTTCGACGAGGATTCGCCCTACGTCACCGCCATCGTCGACTTCGGCCCGGTGTCGATCACCGGTCAGGTTCAGGGTGTCGATCCCGAGGACGTGGAGACTGGACAGGTCGTCGGCATCGACGTGGGCGAGACCGTCACGCGAGACGAGCGCGTGATCGTCTTCGAACCGCGCTAGCCCTCGACACCGACGCTCTCGGCATCGGCATCTTTCTCTCCGCTCGCGATCGCGGACCGGACCATGACGACGCCGATCAGGAACGAGGCGGCACCGACTCCGTACCCCAGTAGCGCCAGCGCCGCCCCCTCCCGCACCGTGAGGCCGAGCTGGTCGTTGACGTACGGCATCGTCCCCAGCGTGAGGACGACCACGAACAGCCCGTTCCAGCGGTTCGTCGCCCACGATTCGCCTTTCGGAATCGCACCGCGATGGCCGACGAACACCCAGGTCAGGATTGCGTATACCGCGATGAGGTTGATCGCGACGTACGCGTCGCCAGCCAGCCAGTAGCCGACGCCACCGGCCACCAGACCCACGAGGGCGGACACCACGATACGGGGGCCGGTCTCCATCCTACTCCTCCGTCTCGGCGGGTTCCTCGTCGCCGGGCTCCTCTATCTCGATGCTGGTCGCCTCGCCGGGTTCCTCGCCGTGGACGACCCGGCGGACGAACTGCTCGGCGTGTTCGACGTGCGGTTGTACGTCGGACTCGTCGAACACCAGCAGGCGCGCGTTCGCCCGCTTCGCGAGCGCCTCGCCGTGCTCCAGCGGGGCGACGGTAGCCTGTCGACCCCAGACGAGCGTTACGGGGACGTCGAGATCGGCCAGATCCTCGCCGAGATCCACGTCGAGGTCGAGGAACCCGCCGAAGAAGGAGGCGGGGGCGAACCGACCGCCGGGCTGGTGGGCCGTCTGCCACTGGTAGTCGACCAGTTCGTCCGTCACCTTCCCCTCGTCGTAGTAGCCGTGATCGGCGTTGAAGTATCGGATCGCGGGCTTGCACGTCGCCACGTTGAAGAGGGCGGTCCCGACCAGAGGCGACCGGACGAGCGAGCGAACAAGCGGTCGCCGCCCCTCGAACGTCGTCGTGTCTGGACAGATCAGAATCAGTTCCTCGACGTCGGCCGCCACGGCCGCGACCGCGGCGTAGGCCCCGCCGAGCGACGACCCGATCACCGTGGCGTCCTCTGTCAGGTCCGCGAGGAAGTCCTCGACGAAGGTGGTGTACAGCGACCCAGAATAGAGCAGCGGCGGGCGGTCCGAGCGCCCGAACCCGGGGAGGTCGGGCGCGATCACGTGATAGTCCTCGGCGAGGGTGTCGAAGACGCCGCGGAACTCGTGGCCGGAGGCGGAGGCGTTGATCCCGTGGATCAGACAGAGATCCGGATCGTCGGGGTCGCCACCTTCGACGTAGGCCACGTCGAACCCGCGCCAGCGGTAGGTCTTGGTCTCGCCGTCGAGTGGCGAGTCGAGGTCGCCGGCACGCCGGCCGAGCAGTCGGTTCGCGGCCGCGGTCAGTCCGACGGTACCGAGTGCCCCGAGTGCGAGGGTGCGGAGTTTCATACACACATCGAAGGACGGCAGGCGTTTATAGCTGGTCCAGCCCGGCAGTATCAATCGTGCCAGACGCGCAGGACCGCGATCGTCAGCGAGCCGATCAGCCACAGCCCCAGCCCCACAGTGCCGGCAACCAGTGACGGCGTCGGCGCACTCCGCGTGTAGACGTCGCCCACCGCGAGGGTGTAGACGAGCCCCCGGAAAGCGCTGTTGGGGCTCAACGCCGTCAGCGTGCCGAGCGACTCCGGACCGATCAGTCCGCCGGACAGTCCCGCAACGATCGTGGCATCGAAGCCCAGCACGAGCGCGATTACGAGTACGACGGCGACGGCGAGTGCCTCGCGAGCGGATCGGGCGGTCGCCGAGATCGCGACCGCGACGGCCAGTGCGACCGCGGTGAAGACGACGGTGAGCGTCACGAACCGCAGGTACAGCGCGGGCGCGTCGACCGTGCCGTGACTGACGATTACCGAGACCTGATCGCCGGGACTGAACGCGACGAGGGCGCCGGCGAGCCCCAGCGTCAGGAGGACGACCGGGAGGAGGCCGGCCAGTCGGCCGAGGAAGACGCCACCGACGAACGCCGGACGGCTCACCGGATAGGTCTGGATGGTCTCTAACTCGCCGCGGTCGGCGTCCGATCGTATCGCCCTGTAGCCGAACGCGAACGCCAGGAGCGGAACGAGCAGTTCGATCGGCGCGATCAGATCCAGGATCAGGGGCAGATACCCCCCGGAGCCCGCCGCGACCGTGAAGCCGACGACGACCGTCACGAACCCCAGCGCGAGGACGAGGATCGTCGGCGTCCGGAGCAGCGTCGTGAACTCCCGCTGGGCGACGACCAGTGCGTTACGAGTCCGACTCATGACTCTCCCTCCGTCACCTCGCGCGTCACGACCGACCCGGCCTCGACCGCGACGAGTTCGCTCATCGCCGATTCGAGATCGCTCGTGCCGGTCCGCTCTCGCAGCGCCGCCGGACTGTCGGCGGCGACCAGTCGGCCACGATCCAGCACGAGCACCTGATCCGCCATCCGATCGACGGACGTCAGATCGTGGCTCGTCACCAGTACGGCGGCCCCGTCGACGGCCAGATCCGTGATCACGTCCGTGACGTGGCGGGTCATCATCGGGTCCAGTCCGCTCGACGGTTCGTCCAGCAGGACCAGCGGCGGATCGCCGACGGTCGCCTGTGCGATTCCGAGCAGTCGCGTCATGCCGCCCGACAGCGCGTCGACCCGGCGATCCGGGACCCCACCGAGGCCGATCCGGTCGACGGTCGCGTCGACGTCCACGTTCCCGCCCGTCAGATCCGCGTAGAACTGGAGCGTCTCCGCGACGGTGAACTGCGGTCTGAACGCCGGGGCCTGTGGCAGGTAGCCGACCGATCGCGTCGCGCTCGTGGGACGCTCGACGGTGCCGTCGTCGGGCGCGAGCAGGTCCGCGATCGCCCGGACGAGAGTGGTCTTGCCCGACCCGTTGGGACCGACGAGACAGGTGACGGTGTCGGGTGCCGTGGTGAACGACACCGAATCGACCGCAGTCACGTCGCCGAACGAGACCGTCACGTCGTCGACAGTGAGTACGTGGTCTGTCATGGCTGACTCCCGTTGACACGTTCGAGTGCATCCGGTCGAACCGGTTCGGCGAGCGGTGCGGTGTCGACGACGCCGCTGCTCCGGAGGCCCGGCAGTCGGCTCTGGACGGATCGCACCAACTGCATCGCCGGTGCCTCCCGGAGCGCCAGCCCGCCCTCGGTCGTCAGGAGGACGCCGTCGACGGGACCGGTCGGCCGATAAGGGGCCGTCATGGTACCGCCGTCGCTGGTCCCCGGCAGTCGCCCCCAGTAGTTCCCGCGACCGTCGGCGGTGTAGACCCGGAACGGTCCGAGGTCGGCCTCGGCCGGCCGCTCGTTGCCGACGATGTCGTTTTCGGTGACGGTCAGCGACGGCAAGAGCGGGTCGTCTCTGATCCCGATCTCGTTGTCGACGACGACGTTGCGGGTGAGGAGGGACCTGGGCGCACCGATCCCGATCCCAACCGTGTTGTCGGCGACGAGATTGTCGGCGACGAACGACGCGCTGCCGGAGACGATCAGGCCGGCCCGGCTGTCGCGGACGTCGTTCCCACGGAGGACGTTCCGCTGGGGCCGTGTCATCACGATCACCCCTGCCAGTGAGTCACGGACCGTGTTGTTGCGGACGAGTGCGCGCGACGTATACATCTCGTGGACGCCGTACCGCATCCCGGTCATCCGCGAGTCCCTGATCACGATGCCGTGGGCACGGTGGGTGTAGACCGCGTCCCGCCCGCCCTCGAACGTGACGTTCTGGACGACGACGGGGTCCATCATCGCCAGCACGCCCATGAACCCGTCCCGCCAGTTCGATGGGCCGACGATCCGAGAATCCCGGACGACGAGCCCGCGGCCGCCCCGCACGAGGACGCCGTTGGCACGCGATCTGATCTCGACGCCAGACACCAGCGAACTGGTCCCGTTGACGAACCGAATCGCCGCGTCGCCCCGGCCGTACGCGACGCGGACGAACTGGTCCCAGCCGCCCACGGACTCGTTCTGAGCCGGCCGAGACCCGACCGACCCCGAACCGCTGACCCGGAGGTCCGTGACCGCAACCCGCGGGGCAGTTGCAGATATCACCGTTCCCGACCCGTCGCCCCGGACGTGCGTCTCCGATCCCGAGCCAGCCAGCGTCAGTGACTTTTCGATCGTGACGTTGCCGTCGTAAGTACCCGGCGGCAGACGGACGGTGGTGTTCGCCGGTGCGCGTTCGATCGCCGCCGAAAGCGTCGGGGCGTCCTCCCCGACGACGACCGAGACGGGGCGATCCCGGAGCGCGGCCGTCGTTTCGAGCTGCCGATCGGCCCACTCGCTCCGGTTCGTCGTGGTCCGATCCATCAGCGTCGTCGGTGACTGTCGGTCCACGTCGCGGGCCCGAAGCGTCTCCCAGTCGACGACACGGCCGTCGTACCGGTCGGCGAACGTCTCCGCCGTGTCGCGGTCGCTAAACGGAACGACGGCCGGCCCGCCGGGCGTTCGGGCACGGCTGTCGACGACGAACGACGCCTCCTCGACCGACACCCAGCCGCCGGCGATGCTGTTTCGCTCGATCAGAAAGCCGTTCTCGTTCAGCGCCGGGTCGTTCCCGGTGTAATCGGACACGAGCACACCGAACGGTTCGCCGAACTGTTCGGTCGTGCGCGGGCCACGGAGATGTTCCACCGCACTGTCGATCCCGTAGTAGCCGACGACGTACTCGTACTGGGAGAAAAACACCTCCACTCTCGGAATCGAGAGGGCCCGGGCCTCGGCTTCCTGAACGTCGACACCGGTCATCCCCATCGTGAGCGTCTCGTCGAACGACACCGGTTCGACGTCACGGCCGGCGTCGGGATCGACCGAGAACCCGGTCGCGGTCACGAGGACCACGAACGCCAGTCCGGCGAGGACGTATCTGACGTCTATCATCGACCGAGCTGTTGTATCAACTGCCGCGTGACGTCCGCTTCCGACACGAGTCTGCCGCCGTGTTCGTCCCGGAACGACGCGGCGTCGTCCTCGTTACCGAATCCGATCAGATCCCGCCCCATCGCGCCGACGACCTCCGAGTTGGCCACGAAGGTTACGTCACTCGCGGGCGCGAACGCCGACGCCTGCGGGTGCGTCGAGATTCCTGTGGTCCCTCTGAACGTGAACAGATCGTAGTCGACAGCCGAGTAGTCGGTGACGTACATGACCGACCGTTCCCAGCCCCGATCGGCACGATCGAAGTCGTACTGGAACGCCTCCCAGGTGCTGTCGAACCGCGCCGGGTTCTCGTGTCCCGACGGCTGGTGATCCGGATAGAAGATTTCCGCCGACGGCCCCGGGTGGTTCACGATGTTCATGCCACACACCTCACAGGTGTCCGCCTCGGTCAGCGTCACCGCCGCGGGGACGTCCGTCGTCTCGTCGGTTCCGGTGTCCCCGTTCTCAGAACAACCCGCGAGCGCCGCCACGCCGACCACGCCCAGGCCACCGAGGACCGTCCGCCGCAGGTACCGTTCGTCCCGATTCGGTTCGGCCGGGTGTGGGTTATTGTCACACATGAATTCTCACAGACTCCCGACGAACGACCGTGTTATCGCCGTATCGGTGATCGATCTCCGGGATGCTCTTGCAGGGACCCTACAACCGACTGGACCAAAAGCCCGCCGCCGGTTCCCGGAACGTGGGAACCGCTCACTCTCTCCGTTCCTCGACGCAGTCCTCGATGGGGTCGAGCAGGTCGTCGGCGACCGCGTACGGGTCGGTCTCGCGGTCAAGCACGCGGTCGACGAACTCTTCGAGGCCGCCGCGAGCCTCGATCTCCTCGGCCAGCAGGTCGGCCGTATCCTCACGCAGGAGCGTCCGGATCTCGGACGCGTAGCGGTCGCGGGCCTTGGCCTCCAGTCGTCCCGACTCGACCAGATACTCGCGGTGGTCCTCGAGGACCGAGAGGAGTTCGTCCAGCCCGTCGCCGCTCTTGGCCACGGTCTCGACGATGGGTGGCGTCCACGAGGGTGCCTCGCCGTCGTCACTCTCACCGTCGGTCGCGCCGTTGTCGGTCGCTCCCTCCCCGCCTCCATCGTCACCGGTCTTCTCGATCGCGCCGTGGTGACCTGTTGCGACCGCGAGTTCGTCACGGCGCATCTCGATCATCTCGCGGAGTTCCTGGACCGTCCTGTTGGCCCCGTCGAGGTCGGCCTTGTTGACGACGAAGAGGTCGGCGATCTCCAGAATCCCCGCTTTCAGCATCTGTACGTCGTCGCCGCTGGCCGGCGGTACCAGCACCGCGACGGTGTCGGCGGTCCGGACGATGTCGACTTCGTTCTGTCCCGCGCCGACGGTCTCGATGATGATCTTGTCCTTGCCGAAGGCGTCCAGCGCCTTGACGGCGTCCGTCGTGGCGGTCGAGAGCCCGCCTAGCGTCCCCCGGGCCGACATCGAGCGAAAGAACACGTCCATGTCGCCGGTGTTCGAGGCCATCCGGATGCGGTCACCTAGCACTGCCCCGCCCGTGAACGGTGAGGAGGGATCGATAGCGATGACGCCGACGGTGAGTCCGCGGTCGCGGTACTCCTCGGCCATCTTGTCCACCAGCGTGGACTTGCCCGCGCCGGGGCTGCCGGTGATGCCGATCACGTCGGCGTGGCCCGTGTGCTGGTGGAGGTCCGACACCAGATCACGGTAGCCCGGCGCGCGGTCCTCGATCTTCGTGATCGTGCGGGCCAGCGCCCGGTGGTCCCCGTCCAGCAGGTCCTCGACCAGGGTCATCGTCGCTCGGGCACGTTCTCCCGGACGAAGTCGACGATCTCGTCCATGGACGCACCGGGACCGAAGATCCGCGCGACGCCGAGGTCGCGGAGTTCGTCACGGTCCTCCTCGGGGATGATCCCGCCGACGAGGATCAGCGTGTCCTCTCTGGCTCCGTACTCTTCGAGTCCCTCCATGATCTTCGGCACGAGCGTGCTGTGGGCACCCGAGAGGATGGAGATACCGAGCACGTCGACGTCCTCCTGGACCGTCGCCTGTACGATCTCGTCGGGCGCTTTGTGCAGCCCCGAGTAGATGACCTCGAAGCCGGCGTCGCGGAACGCCCGCGCGATGACGTGTGCGCCGCGGTCGTGGCCGTCCAGCCCGACCTTCCCGACGAGACACCTGATCGTCCGCTGTTCCTGCGCTTCGCTCATGCCATCTCGTAACACGTTGGTGACTTTCACTCTTGTCGTTGGCGTCGCCCGGTGGCGATCGGAATTTGGACCAGTGCTGTTCGCCAGAATGCGACGGACTGATAGCCGAGGCGTCCGGAGACACCGCTATGGCAGTCGCCGACGACCAAAGCTGGCCGAAAGCGCACCCGCGCGCCGTCACGACCGTCCTGTCGATCGTCGGATACGCGCTGGTGATCGGCGCGTTCGGCGGGTTCCTCCCCCTGCCGGATCTCAGCCGGGAGACGGTCATCTTCCTGGGTGACGCCATCGCCGTCGTCAACACGCTCGCGCTCACTGCGATCGTCGCCGGCGTCTACTTCATCCGGAACGGCGAGATCCGCAAACACCGCGCCGCCATGTTGACCGCGTTCACGCTCATCATGGTCTTTCTCGTCCTCTACCTCCTGAAGGTCGGTGGAGGATTCGAGAAGGCCATCACCGCCGAGGGTGCGGTCTGGGTCGCCTACATCGTCATGCTCGCGATCCACATCCTCCTGTCGGCGCTTGCCGTGCCAGTCGTCCTCCACGCCGTCGTCCTCGGCCTGACCCACTCGCCCGAGGAACTTCGGAACACGTTGCACGCCAGGGTCGGTCGGATCGCCGTCGCGGCATGGGGCCTCTCGCTCGCGCTCGGGATCATCACGTACCTCATGCTCAACCACATCTATAGCTGGACGCCGCGCGGCCACAGCGTCGGCCTGCTCTTCCTGCTGGCTTCGACGCGGCCGCTGTTCGATCGCGATTGATCGCACCGGGGATCGATCCGGAACGGTCCCTCGATGTTCTCGCCGACCTACCAGCGACCCCTATCTCGGTCTGGAGTACCTGTTCCGTATCGGTTACTGGCCAATATAGAACTCCGTTCGTGCCAAAGGCCCGGTACCGGAGTCGAATCCTTGCCTGGTCGATGGGACGACAGACGTGGTGTGGTCGGTGGTCTGAGACGATATTCGATCGCCGAAACGGTCGAACCGACGCATTACAGGCTCGATTGATCCGGTATAGACGTATCACCACTATTTCGGCCACAACCGAAATTTTGTATTGCGACATGTGATTTATCCATCGCCCAGCCGACGCCAGTTTTCGAATATTTTTACTCGGTTTTGAAATATTATTTCACCACAGGTGGCCGTACCAGCCCCAGAACAGGTGTCCCGTACCTGGGGACCTGGAGTTAGAGTCCCGACTCGCGGGAAGTCGGGTCGCGTTTTATTGCACTGACGGGAGTATTGACGACAGGATGTACGACCGGATTCTCGTTCCGACCGACGGGAGCGACCACGCGGTTCGGGCGGCCGAACACGCGCTGGCGCTCGCACGGGCGTTCGACGCGACGGTGCGCGTGATCGGAGTCGTGGATATTCAGAGTGTGGCGGGGCCGTTTAACGCCGGTGGCGTCGACGACGAGTTCGTGGACGGACTGAAATCGCAGGCTCGCGAATCCATCGAAGCGGTGGAAGCGCTCACCGACGAACGCGTCGAGACGGACGTTCTGGAAGGGACACCTGCCAAATCGATCGTCGACGACGCAGCGGACTTCGACGCCGATCTGATCGTGATGGGAACTCACGGACGAACCGGAATCAACCGCTACGTGGTCGGGAGTGTGACGGAACGCGTCGTTCGACTCGCCGACGCACCCGTGCTGACCGCCCGCGCCGGTATCGAGGCCGGACCCGCTGGCGACTGCGACGACGTGCTGATTCCCACCGATGGAAGCGACTACGCGACGGTCGCCGTCGACCACGGCATCGCGATCGCCGACCGATTCGACGCCAGAGTTCACGCCGTCTCCATCGTCGACGTGGGGGATATCGCGATGCGAGTGGATTACACGCCACCGACTGAGACACTCGAACGCGTCCGGAACGAGCGTTCCGACGCGAGCGAGGCGGTCGCAGAACGGGCGCGCGAGGCCGGTCTCGACGTCCGAACGGAGGTCCGGGAGGGATTCCCGGCAGCAGGCTTGCTGGAGTATGCCGGTGAGGAAGGGATCGATCTGATCGCTATGGGGACGCACGGTCGAACCGGGCTGAATCGGTATCTGCTGGGGAGTACCACCGAACGGATCGTCCGCCACGCGGACGCTCCCGTACTCGCCGTGAACGCCCGAAAACGGTCCAATTGATCACGGTCCGCGCGCCCCCCGATCCGCGGCGAGCCAGTACGGCAAGGACGCGTAGACGAGTGCGTTGGCCCGGAGCGCGTCGACGGTCGTGTACTCGTCGACACCGTGGACGGTGTCGGTCCCGATACCGAACTCTACGGTCGGGATGCCGGCGTTGCGGAGTGTTTTCGCGTCACCGCCGCCGGTCGCACTCCGACGGTAGACACGGTCGTCGGTCACTGCTCGTGCTGCCTCCGTCACGGCCGTGACGAGCGGACTGTCGAGCGGTTCGTAGGTTCCGACGCTCCAGGAAACGTCTTCGATGTGGATTCCCGCGCAGTCCGCGGCGCAGTCCCGAATTTTCCGGAGGACGTCACGGGTCTGGACGCCCGCCGTCAGTCGGATGTCGAGTCGCGCCGTCGCCGACGCCGGAACGCTGTTGACACTCTCTCCGCCCTCGATCGTCCCGAGGTTGATCGTCGGATACTCGAACAGGTCGCGCGCGGCCGCCTCACCCATGCTCGGGGCGTAGTACTCGACCGATTCCGTAACGATGTCCTCGATTTCGGGCTGCATATCGAATCGGACTGTCCCGAACTCCGACCGGATTCGTTCGACGGCGTCGTAGAGCCGGTCGATAGCGTTCTCACCGAGTACCGGTCGCGATCCGTGTGCGGCGGTGCCATCGGCCGCGAGCGTCAACCACACGCTACCTTTGTCGGCGACAGTTACGGAGTGTCGACCGTTCTCACAGGTTGTTTCCCCGATAACACACCAGTCGGCGTCGATCCGACCGCTGTCCAGCAGTGTCGGCAGACCCGGTTCGCCGGCGATCTCCTCGTCGCTCACGAACGCGAACTGCAGCGTCACCGGGGGTACCGTTCCTGTCTCGGCGTACGCCTCGGCGACCGACAGCATAGCGGCGAGCGCTCCTTTCATATCCGTCGCACCGCGGCCGTAGATCCTGTCTTCGCTCCGTTCACCGAGCGGATCGTGTTCCCACGCCGACGGGTCGTACGGGACCGTGTCGAAGTGACCGTTGTACAGCAGCGTGGAGTCGGAAGCTCCCGGAATCCGCGCCAGCAGATTGGGCTTCGCGGGATCAGTGAGCACACGCTCGGTCTCGATCCCGAACGACTCGAACCGCGACTCGACGGCGTCCACGATAGTGGTAGTCTCACCGGGGGGATTGGCCGTGTCGATCGCCAGTAATTCCAGCAGCTGGTCGACGGTCGAGTCCGTCCGGTCCTCGACAGCCTCCGCCAACGTCACCGGAACGCGGTCGCCCGACATACGCGTTCGTCACCCCTCCGTCTCGCACGTGTCGATTCCCGCACCGGTGTAGATCAGGCACCGCTGGGTCGCCCCGGTGACCACCAACACAGCACCCAGGACGACCATCACCGCCCCGACTGCGGGACTCGCGGCCCAGAACCGACCGATCGCCGCTGCACCCGCGATCGCGACCAGCACACCGAGCACGATCCGTACCACTCGGTCCAGATTCCCGACATTTCTGTCCATATATACGCTACGAACGCCATGGTATTGTATATTGTGGGTAGTGGGCATGATACCCCTCCTGACATCAGCTCAGGGGCCGGAATAAGACCGAATCATCGGGCTATGGCGTTTCGTGTGGCCCGGCACTCGACGTGGTATTGTGGGATTAGCACAAAACAACTAAATAGGTCCAGAATATACTATTGGGTGATGAGCGAAAATAGGCCCATAGACGATATCCGGGAAGAGAAGATCGAGGAACTCCGCGAGTCGGCCGGCGGGAGCGCCGACGGAACGCCCTCGGAACCCATCCACATCGGGTCACCGGGCGATCTGTCCGAGACCGTTGACCAGAACGACGTGGTCCTCGTGGACTTCTACGCCGACTGGTGTGGTCCCTGCAAGATGCTCGAACCGACCGTCGAGGAACTCGCGGCCGAGACGGATGCGGCCGTCGCGAAGGTCGACGTGGATCAGAACCAGCAACTCGCCGGCCAGTACGGCGTCCAGGGCGTCCCCATGCTTCTCCTGTTCGCCGACGGCGAGCCCGTCGAGAAGATGGTCGGCGTCAAGAGCAAAGACGACCTCGCAGGCCTGATCGGCGCTTACAACTAGGCGGTAGTCGCCGGCCTCAGTGTTCGAAGTTCTTTTCGCCCGCCTCGATACGTACGTCGAGCCAGTTCTCCATCGGCGGGAGCGGACACTCGTAGCGATCCGAGTACGCACAGGTCGGGTTGTACGCCTCGTTGAAATCGAGGATCCACGTTCCCTCGTCGGTCCGGTGATGGTCGGGTTCGAGGTCGATGTATCGGCCCGCGCCGTAGGTCTCCTCGCCGCTGGTTTCGTCCCGGAACGGTACCCAGAGCCGGTCTTCGCTGGGGTCGCCCTTGTAGGCAGTAATATCGACTCCTTCGCCGCCGATCTCGACAGCGAACTCGCCCCACGCGAGATACTCCTGTTCGCCGTCCGTACTGGTCCCGACGACGACCGGTTCGGGGTCGTCGTAGCGGTCGAGTTCCACCTCGAACCGGTAGTCCGGATCGACCGGATAGTAGTCCAGGCCGTCGAAGTCCCCACGCTCGTCCTCGGGGATCGGTGACCGTGGGTCATCCCCGAAGTACTGGTCTTTCTGGCGTCGCTGTGCCTCGATGTCGTCGATCCAGTCTTCGGCGGTGTCCATACCGTGTAGTTTTGTACTAAAGATACAAAAGCACGTCGTCCGATAGCACCTGTGCATCTATTTCTCTGTACTCACGTCAGGATTTCGGCGCGTGTGTAGTGATCAGAATATATAATTCAGCTTCGGTCGTACCTTTTGGTATTGTAAAGTAATAACAATACTTTATTAGCGGTGCGGTCGTAGGTGCGTGTATGACAGCACCAGTAGTCGTCGTCGGCGGCGACGCGGCGGGGATGAGTGCCGCGAGCAAGTTCAAACGCGCCGCTCCGGACCGGGAGGTCGTCGTGTTCGAGCGCGGCGAGTGGGTCTCCTACGGTGCGTGTGGCCTGCCCTACTACGTGAAGGGCGCGGTCGAGACGCTTTCGGACCTCGTCTCGGTGACGCCCGAGGAGTTCGTCGAGAAGCGCGACATCGACCTCCGGACGAACCACGAAGTGACGGCCATCGACCGCGAGTCACAGACGGTGACCGTCGACGGCCCAGACGGCGAGTTCGAGCACTCCTACGGCGACCTGCTCGTCGCGACCGGCGCACGCGCCGTCGAGCCTCCGCTCGACGGGATGGACAAAGAGGGTGTATTCACTCTCCACAGCATGGGCGCGGGGGCCGACATCAGGCAGGCACTCGGCGTCGAGACTCCGTCGGTGGACTCCCGCGAGGCGGCTGCGACGTACGCCGACGCCGAGTCCCCCGAGTCGGTCGGGATCATCGGTGGCGGCTACGTCGGCATCGAGATGGCCGAGGCCTTCGCCGAGCGCGGTCTCGACGTACATCTCTTCGAGATGTTGGACCATACGCTCCAGCCGTTCGGGGCCGAGGCGGCCGCGACCGTCGAGGACCACCTTCGCGAGCAGGGGATCGACCTCCACCTCGACACGCCGGTCGACGCCATCACCGGCGACGGACGCGTCTCGGCCATCGCCGCTGGCGACGAGGACGTGCCCGTCGACCTCGCCCTCGTCGGTGTCGGCGTCGCGCCCAACACGGAACTCGCCGAGGACGCGGGCATCGAACTCGGCGAGACGGGCGCTATCGCGACCGACGAGTACGGGCGGACGAACGACGACCACGTCTACGCCGCCGGTGACTGTGCCGAGGCGACGCACGTCGTGACCGGCGAGCCGGATCACGTCCCGCTCGCGCTGACGGCCAACCGTGCCGGCCGGGCCATCGGGCAGACACTGGCCGGCGACCCGACGCCCGTCGGCGAGATCGCCGGCACGGCCGCGGTGAAAGCCTTCGACCTCGAGGTCGCCCGCACGGGACTGATCGACGAGGAGCGCGCCCGCGAGGCCGGGTTCGACCCCGTCTCGGTGACGATCACCGCGCCGTCGCGCGCCCACTACTACCCCGGCGGCTCGGAGATTCAGATCACGATGCTCGGGGACAGCGAGAGCGGTCGCGTCCTCGGCGCGAGCATGGTCGGCCGCGAGGGCGTCGCCAAGCGAATCGACACCGTCGCGGCGGCGCTGCACACCGAGATGACGGCCCACCAGCTCTCCTACCTCGATCTGGCGTACGCGCCCCCGTTCAGCCCGGTGTGGGACCCGGTCCTCACCGCCGCGAAGGTTCTGGAGGGGAAACTGGAATGAGTGACGCCATCACCGCCTTCGAGCGACGGTTGCTGTCCGAACTGGCCACGGAGGAGCGGCCACCCGCCGCGCTCGCGGTCGCGCTCGATACCGACCTCGGGACGATCCTCGAAACGACAGCCGCACTGCAGGCCCGCGGTCTGCTGGAGCGTCAGGGGTTCGACACCTGTCGGTTGACCGACCGCGGGCGCGAACACCTCGCGGAGCGACCTGCCTGAAATGCCCATCGTCGCCCCCTTCGAGGAACACACCGACCGGTACGACCGCTGGTTCGAGAGCCACGAGACGGTCCACGAGTCGGAACTGGCGGCCGTCCAGCGAGCGCTCCCCGCGGTCGAACCCGGCGAGGCCGTCGAGGTCGGCGTCGGCAGCGGCCAGTTCGCGGCCCCGCTCGACATCGGCCTCGGCGTCGACCCGTCACCCGCGATGCTCTCCCGGGCGCGCGACCGGGGCGTCACCGCGATCCAGGGCGTCGCGGAGGCAGTTCCGTTACGGGACGACAGCGTGTCCGCCGCCGTCCTCGTGACGTCGATCTGTTTCGTCGACGACGTGGACCGGACGTTGGCCGAGGCTCGTCGCGTTCTCGCCCCGGGCGGCACGCTCGTGATCGGGTTCGTCGCCCGCGAGAGCCCGCTGGGGGAACGCTACCGGGAGAAACGCGACTCGAATCCCTTCTACCGCGACGCGACGTTCGTGGCGGTGCCGGACCTGCTCGACGCACTCGACCGGGCCGGGTTCGAGAATATCGAGGCCGTCCAGACGCTGTTTGGAGAACCAGGTAGTATGGACGAGCCCGATCCCGTCGAGGAAGGCTGGAGTAACGGGTCGTTCGTCGTCGTCAGCGGCCGGGCGCCGGACTGACCCCGGAGACCGAATACGTCCTACTTCTCGTTCAGGTCCTGCCCGAGCGCGCGGGCGACGGCGAGCATGAAGCCCATGCCCGACTGTACGTCGGGGTCCCGCATCGCCTTGACCATCCCGACCACACCCGGGGGCTCCGCTGGCTGGTCGCCGGCCTCGCCGACCGCCTCCAGGACGGACTCCAGCGAGCCCGCCACGTCTTCGTCGGCGGCGGTGTCGGCGAGTTCGCCCAGACGCGAACCCGTCGCGGTCAGGTTCTGGACCATCTCGTCGTCCATCGCCGCCGTCAACAGCGAGAGGGTGTCCGCCAGCGCGAGCACGTCGTCGAGCGTCCCCGACCGCTGGAGGCGGGCCAGCGTCTCGATGGCCTCGGCCAGATCGCCCGCGTTCTCGCCGGCAGCCTCGCCCAGCTGGGCCGCCTCGGGCGTCGCGAGCCCGTCCGCGGCCGCGCCGAGGTTCGTCCCGGTCGCCGCCAGATTCTGAACCATCTCGTCGTCCATCGCGGACGTGGCGACTGCCGTCCCGTCCAGCAGGTCGTTGACCTCCCCGAGATTGTCGAGGAAGCGCGCGACCTCCTCGGGATGCTCGGCGACGGCCTCACGGACTTCCGGCGGGAGGTCGCCACCGGCGTCGGCCGGTCCGGTGTCGGCGTCCACGTCGGCCGCCGCCTCGTCCGTGCCGGTCTCGTCTTGTTGTTGTTCTGCCATGGTCGTCACCTCACAGGAGTCCCCTGGCGGTGAGCCAGTAGGACTCGTTGTAGCCGAGTTTCGCCCAGTGAACGGGCTTGGACGGTTCCCGTACCGTGGGCTGGGTACCGTACTCGAAGTCGACGAACGTCGCCTCGTCCATCCCGCTCTCGATGAAACAGACGGTCTTGCCGTCGTAGGTCGCGGTCGGCGTCTGGCCGCGCGTGCGGCTGGCGATGCGGTCGGCGACCGCGCCGGCCTCGTAGTGGGCGACGCTGCCGGCCTTGCTCGTCGGCACGTCCGCCAGATCGCCCAGCACGTACACGTCCTCGGCGTGCTCGGATTCGAGCGTGTGTTTGTCCACGTCGGCCCAGCCGTCGTCGCCGAGGCCGGCCTCGGTCACGAGGTCGCTGCCGGCGTGGGGCGGAATCCCCACCAGCAGGTCGTAGTCGAGTTCCGTGCCCTCCATCGAGTGGAGAACGCCCTCCTCGGGATCGACCTCGTCGGCGTTGAAGAACGTCTCGAC
The DNA here is from genome assembly GCF_001989615.1 of Halorientalis sp. IM1011. Taxonomy (NCBI): domain Archaea; kingdom Methanobacteriati; phylum Methanobacteriota; class Halobacteria; order Halobacteriales; family Haloarculaceae; genus Halorientalis; species Halorientalis sp. IM1011. Next base: position 3,283,979 of record NZ_CP019067.1, read on the forward strand.
GTTGATGTTCCGTTCCTCGAAGGCTTCGCTAGCCCAGTCGGCGACGTTCTGGATCGCGTGGGCCCGCTGGATCGGGTAGGTGTAGGTGATCTCGACGTCCTCGCGCAGGCCGCGCTCGCGGAACCAGGCGTCGGCCATCAGCACGAACTCGACGGGCGCTGCCGGGCACATATGCGGCGTGCCGATCACCGAGAGGACGAGATGGCCCTCCGTGAACTCGGCCATCTCGTCGCGGAGCGCGTCCGCGCCGTCGGGCCCGTAGAAGTGGTGCCCGCCCTCGGCGAGGCCCGGTAACTCCTCGGGCACTAGCTGTGCGCCGAGCGCCAGCGCCAGCTGGTCGTAGGCCATCGAGCCACCGTCTCTGAGCGACAGGCGCTTGCCGTCGGTGTCGATCCCCGTGACGCGGTCGATCTCGATGTCGACCGCGCGGTCGACGAGATCGGCGAGGGGGCGTTTCGCGTCCTCGACCGTCTTCTTCCCGAAGGGGACGTAGAGGAACGTGGGCTTGTACACGTGGTCTGGGTCGTCGGAGACGAGCGTGACCCGGGCGTCACCGCGCTCGATCTCCGGGCCGAGTTTCTCGGCTAACCGGTTCGCGAGCACGGTGCCGCCCGTGCCGCCGCCGACGACGACGATGTGTTCAGTCATGGGTAGATGAAAACGGTGATGAACCGCTCAGTTGATTTCGACGTACATACTCCAGTAGTCGTCGTGCTCGACGGTCTCCAGGAGGTCGTGGCCGGCCTCGTCCAGCCACTCCGGCACGTCGCCCTTGGACCCGCTGTCCGAGGTCTGCAGTTCGATGACGGTGCCCGGGTCGGCCTCCTTGACCTTCCCGATGAGGTCCATCAGCGGACCGGGGCAGGTTGCACCGCGCGAGTCGATCGTAACGTCGGGGTCGAGTTCTGTTTCGCTCATTGGTATGTAGTGTTGTGGTATGTTCGAACAGCCGATGCTCAGACGAAGACGACCTGTTTGTCCTGGGCCCGGTTCAGGAAGCCCGAGACGCCCAGCGATTCGTCGAACACGTCGACGTAGTCGTCCAGGTCCTGACCCATCAGCTCCATCGCCATTTCGCAGGCGTAGAGTTTCAGCGGGCCGATCTCTTTGGCCTGTGCGAACTGTTCGGTGAACAGCGGCACGTCCATGTCCTCCGCCTCCAGCATCCGTGCACCGACGGGCCCGACGTCGAAGTCGCCGGACTCCACCGTCTCTTTCTCGAAGGGAAGCAGTCCCTCCATCGTGGCGAACACCTCGACGGGGACGTCCGACGCCGCAGCGACGGACGCGATGGTGCTGACCGCCTGTACACGGGACAATTCCTTCGACGCGAGGACGATTGCATAGCCTGTCATGGGTCCAGTTACTTCTACGCCGTGCACGTATATAGTAGTGTACTCAATTCCCAATATACAAGAATACCAAAGACGACAGCGACGACTCGAACCGGAACTGGTCGGAGAACGTTCGTCCGTCGGTCAGCGGGTCGTTGCGGGCCGGGTCACGTTTCCGAGGGGGTCGTCGGAGCCGCCTCGTCCTCGTACTTCGTGCGGAACTCCTGGATCAACTGGCCGATCTGGGCGTACCAGTCGTTGAGCAGTCGCTGCATGTCGTCGGTGACCTCCTCCGGATCGGCGGGATAGTAGACGTGGTAGTACCCGCCCTGTTCGTAGTTGATCTGCTCTTTCTGGACGAGGCCAGTCTGGAGCAGCCGCTGGATCGATCGGTACGCCGTCGAACGTTCCCGTTCGACTCGCTCGGCGATCTCGTCGACCGTCAGCCGCTCGTCGCTCGCCGCGAGCGTCTCGAAACACTCCCTGTCGAGGTCCTTGAGGCCGTGAAGACACTCCAGGAGCCCCTCACACTCCATGTCCTGACGCAACATTTCCGCCATCGAGTCTGCCATAGGTGTACGTAGTCGGCGTACCGCTAAAAGAGTTATGTATGTTCCACACAACACTCCGCGGCGCTCGGGGAGAATCGCTACGACCGCGAACGGAGTGGCCGGTTAGACCAGGAGCTGGATGTCGGCGTCGGCCATCTCCTCGAGCGCCGTCGCGGCACCGACCCCGAGGGTCACGTCGTCGTAGAAGTCGTCTTCGTCGTAGTCCATCAGCTCGATGGTCATCTGGCAGGCCTGCATCTCGACGCCCATGTCGAAACAGGTGTCAAGCAGTTCCTCGATGCTGGCCGTGTCGTTGTCGTCGATGCGCTTTCGCATCATCTTCGTCGTCACGCGGTCCATCCCGGGGAGGGACGCGATGGCGTTCGGGACGGGCATGTTCGGGTTGCCGACCGAACTCATCTGGAGGTCCTGAGAGTGTTCCTCGTGGAGGATGTCCAGGCCCCAGAACGTGTGGAAGACGGTCACGTCCCAGCCGAAGGCGGCGGCCGTCGACGCGAGGATCAACGGGGGATAGGCCATGTCCAGCGTCCCCTTGGTCGCGATGATGACCATCGACTTCTGCCCGTCGTCGACTTCGGTCTCGACGGCCGCCAGCTCGTCTTCGAGTTCGTCTACGCGTGCGCGCAATTCCTCGAGTTCGGCTGGGTCTATGTCCAGTTCCGGACCGTCTGCCTCCGCGGTCTCGTCTGTCTCCGTACTCATTCCTCCACCTGCACGTAGTGGACGTAGACGCTCTCGCCGCCCTCCTCGCGCTCTTCCTGATCGAGCAGTGTCACACCGCTGGTGCCGTCGGCCCAGCCGTCGAGGTCGCTCATGCTGCCCGAGTCCGTCGCGACGACCTCCAGCACGTCGCCGTCGCCGAGGTCGTCGATCGCCTGCTTGGTCTTCACGACCGGCATGGGGCAGGAGAGTCCTTTCACGTCCAGCGTGTCGGTTACGTCTGCTTCGTGGCTCATGTTGTGTCCTCGGAGTACAATACTATGCCCGACCTTGATAATTGTGTCGTTTACAACCACTACTACACTGCCACCAGCACTTTGAATGCCGATACAAGGCACGGTAGGAAGGGTATGGCGAAAACAGTATTGTGTGACTGGTGGTTTGCTATGCAAATCCTTTTGGCCGAGCAGCCGGTACGGACTGGTGAGACATGACCACTAAGAGATCCGATACGGTAGCCCGCTCGGGCGGGGTGACCCGTCCATGATCGGTGCCGAACTGTTTCCCAACGGCATCGCGCGGTACCTGATCGGCGGGTTGTTCATCGGCGGCGGCGCGTCGCTGATCTACCTCTCGACCGGCATCATAGCAGGCGCGAGTACGTTCCTCGAATCGACGCTCTCGTACGTCTCGAACGTTCCGCGGTTCAACCGGCTCCCGTACGTGAGCTCACGGGACTGGCGCGTCGTGTTCACGCTCGGGATCGTGCTCGGGGCCGGCGTCTACGCCGTCCTCTGGCAGGGCGGCGCGTGGACCACCGACGTGCAGTGGTGGCGGTTGCTCGGCGGCGGCGTCCTCGTCGGGGTCGGCACCCGCCTCGGCAAGGGGTGTACGTCCGGCCACGGCGTCTGTGGCGTCGGCTCGCTCTCGTCGACCTCGATCGTGAACGTCGCGACGTTCATGGCCGTCGCCATCGGGACCGCCCAGCTGGTGCAGGCCCTGGGGGTGTCGCCATGAGCGACCGCGGCCCGGCGTTCTACCTGTCCATCCTCGTCGGCGGCCTGATCTTCGGCTTCGGGCTCGCCTACAGCCACATGGCCCGCCCGGAGATCGTTCTGGATTTCCTCCAGTTCGAGGACCTCGGCCTGCTGTTCGTGATGGGCGGGGCGGCCGTGGTGACCGCGATCGTCTTCACCGTCGCGACGAACTTCCTCAACGACGCCCCGCTCACCGGCGAGGAGTACGTTCGCCGGGTGAAGTCCTTCGACCGCAACGTCGTCGTCGGCGGTGTCGTCTTCGGAGCCGGCTGGGGGCTCTCCGGGATCTGTCCCGGTGCCGCCTACGCCAGCGTCGGCATCGGCAACTGGCCGATCCTCTGGGCCGTCGCCGGGATGTTCCTCGGCGCGTACGCGCAGGGCCTCCTTCGCTCGCGGCTGACCGATTCGAGCGCCGGCCCCGCCACGGCCGACTGATTCGTTTTCCTCTCCGCGTTCGCGCGCGATTGTTGCTATCGTTCTCCGAACCTCTTCTCCACCCTCACGTCGACCCCCAGTAGTTACTCGTAACTTATCCATCGGTATCAGTCCGTTATGGCGATATTGTATTGTACGCTAAACCCAAAACCGTTATTTACCCGCTTGGACTACACACTCCTGTGCAGAATTTCACACTCGCTGCAAGACCGATGATACAGGTGAGTTCAGATGTTCGGAATTGAGACGCTCGGCGGGAACGCACAGGCCGTCGTCCTCGTCGGCATCGTCCTCCTCGAGGCGCTGGTGCTGTACGTCGCCTACGGCGGACTGGAGACGTGGCTCGGCCCGCGGTTCAGGCGCGTACTCGAAGGACGGTGTGCGGTGCTGGACGCGATACTCATGCGCTGTCAGACCACCGAGAACGGAGGTGTCGATAGATGATGGAAGTGTTCGGCGTCAGCGCCACGTTGCTGGCGACCTTCACGGGTTTCGGCCTGCTCATCGGCATCCTCTTTGGCTTCTTCGGGATGGGCGGATCCTTCCTCGTGACGCCGGCATTGCTGGTCATGGGCTACGAGCCCAACGTCGCGGTCGGGTCCGGTCTGGCGTTCGTCTTCGGGACCTCGGTGATCGCGACGCTGAAACACCGTGATCTCGGGCAGGTCGACTACAAGCTCGGCGTGTTGATGATCGCCGGCACGACCGCAGGGATCGAGGTCGGCAAGATCGGACTGGAGTACCTCCAGCATATCGGACTGGCCGGCTCGGTCGTCAGCGTCGCCTACGTCCTCCTGCTCGGTGGCATCGGGGCGTTCGTGACCCGCGAGTCACTGAAAGGCTCCGACGACGACGGCGGCCTCGAACACGACGTCGACGAGGACGCGGACATCGACGACGCCGACATCCCCGACATCGCCCAGAAGATCCAGTCCTACCGCATCCCGCCCATGATGTCGCTCCGGGGCGGGTTCGAGGTCTCGCTGTGGATGATCCTCCTCGTGGCCTTCGCCACCGGCCTGCTGTCTGGCTTCCTGGGCGTCGGCGGCGGCTTCATCCGCATGCCCGCGCTGTTCTACCTGATCGGCGTGCCGGTGCCCGTCGCGGTCGGAACCGACCTGTTCGAGATCGTCTTCTCGGGCGGGATCGGCTCCTTCCTCTACGCCCAGTCCGGCGCGGTCGACCTGAGCATCGTCGTGCCGCTGCTGGCCGGGAGCGCGCTCGGCGCGCGCCTCGGCGCGGCCGCGACGAGCCTCGTCGAGGAAGAGGACATCAAGGTCTACTTCGGCGTCATGCTCCTGCTGGGAGCCGTCGCAGTCGCCATCCGCGAGGTCGGCAACGCGATCCAGATGCCGGTCCTCGACACGGTGAGCCTCGTGATCATCCTCGGCGCTGCGCTGCTGGTCAGTGGTGCCGTCTCCTACAGCGCCGTCCGCGAACTCCGCGACGAAGCCGCCGACCGGCCCGTCGCGACCGACGCCTGACCACTGCGGTCCGTCTCCACCCCGTATTGTTAATTTTCCACAACACAATTCTGCTGTAGTCCCGTCTCTCAACGGTGAAACCGTCTAATATTGCGGGAACTCGACGCCTGGTGAGAAGTAGTATTGCACAGGATGCGCAAGATATATGGGCATCACTCCCCAACGGATGAGTGTACATGGACGCTGATGACTTCCCGACCCCGGACGTTGCAGTGGACGAGATCGAACCGAGCGAACTGAAGGAGCGGATCGACGCGGGCGAATCGGTGACGATCCTCGACGCCCGGATGGAGAGCGACTTCGAGGAGTGGCACGTCGACGGGGATTCCGTCGAGATCGCGAACGTCCCGTACTTCCACTTCCTCGACGAGGACGTGGACGCGGACCTCTTGGAGCGCGTGCCCGAGGGCGACCCGCTGGTCGTTCTCTGTGCGAAGGGGGGCGCGAGCGAGTACGTCGCCGGCCGGCTGGCCGAGGCAGGTCGCGACGTCGTCCACCTCGAAGAGGGGATGAACGGCTGGGCCCGGATCTACGAGCGCGAGGAAGTGTCGCGTTACGACGGCCCGGGCGACCTCTACCAGTACCAGCGCCCCTCCAGTGGCTGTCTCGGCTACCTGCTCGTCTCCGACGACGAGGCGGCCGTCGTCGACCCGTTGCGTGCGTTCACGGATCGCTATCTCGACGACGCGGCCGAACTCGACGCCGAGTTGAGCTACGCGTTCGACACGCACATCCACGCCGACCACATCAGTGGCGTGCGCGCACTCGACGACCGCGGCGTCACCGGCGTTATCCCGGAGGCTGCCCGCCAGCGCGACGTGGCGTACATCGACGACCTCGAAACCGCCGAGGACGGCGACGTCTACGAGGTCGGCGAGGCCAGCGTCGAGACGATCCACACGCCGGGTCACACCAGCGGCATGACCTCCTATCTGCTGGGCGAGAGCCTGCTGGCGACTGGTGACGGCCTCTTCATCGAGAGCGTCGCTCGCCCGGACCTCGAAGAGGGCGACGAGGGTGCCCCCGACGCCGCGCGTCAGCTCTACGAGACGCTCCAGACGAAGGTCCTGACGCTCGACGACGACGTTCTCGTGGGCGGCGCACACTTCAGCGACGCCGCCGTTCCCGCCGACGACGGTACTTACACCGCCCCGATCGGCCAGCTCGAAGCCGAGATGGACGCGCTCACGATGGACGAACAGGAGTTCGTCGACCTCGTGCTCTCGGATATGCCGCCGCGGCCGGCCAACTACGAGGACATCATCGCGACGAACCTCGGTCAGCAGACGGCAGACGACGAGGAAGCCTTCGAACTCGAACTCGGCCCGAACAACTGCGCGGCCAGCCAGGACGCCCTCACCGGCGACTAAACCGACACCTGTTTTGTCGAGTATCGTCCACAGTACTGATACCAGTGAACAGGATTCACAGTTCTACGCCGCAGCCGTGGGGACAGCATGAGCGACGATGAGGCTCCGTCCGGCGACGACTCGGACGACGTCGAGCCAAGCCGCGGCTCCGACCGCGCCCGCGAATCGGAGCGGGACACACCGGGCCGCGCCGAACCGCTCGATCCTCGCGTCGGCGAGGGCCTGCTGGACCGTGACATGGGACCGAGCGGGGCCATGGCGCACCTCTACCGTGGCGAGATCCACCGGATGAAGCTGTGGCGCGAGCGACTGGACAAGACTACCAACTGGGCGGTCCTGTTGATCGCGGCCGTGCTGACGTGGGCGTTCTCCAGCGAGGCCAATCCCCATTACGTGATCCTCGTCGGCCACGCCGCGGTCGTGATGTTCCTGTTCATCGAGGCGCGGCGCTACCGGGCCTACGACCTGTGGCGCTCACGCGTGCGAAAGCTGCAAGAACACGTCTGGGCCGTGGGGCTCGATCCCAATATCGACCTCGAAGAGTCCGACTGGCGCGAGGAACTGGCAGCGGACTACCGGCGACCGAAATTGAAGATCTCGACCGAGGAGGCCATCGCCCATCGGCTCCGGCGGGTCTACTTCCCGCTTTTCACCGTGCTGAACGGCGCGTGGCTCCTCCGAGTGACCGCCTTCGCGGGCACGGACTGGCCGGCGAGCGCGGCGGTCGGCACGATCCCCGGAACTCTCGTCACTGCAGTCGTCGCCGTGCTGTACGTCGGCGCACTGGTGATCTGCTGTCGACCACGGACCTGGCACACCCGAGGCGAACTGCTCGACGCGGATCTCAGACAGGACGGAGACTGAAACTGTCGGACAGCGTATTTTACGTCCGACGTGTCCGAGGACGACGGGAAAACAGTATATCCAGACTGACTCGACGGACGCCCGTTACGAACGTCTATACTGTGATCAGCGGACCCGTGACGGCGGCACCAGGAGGACGTTCGAGTTCGCCCGGGCGGTGACGTCCTCCGAGACGCTCCCGAGCAGGAGCCGCCGCATCGGACTCTTCCCGCGTGCCCCCAGGAGGATCGTCGTCGGCTCGAACTCGGCTTCGGCCGCCAGTATCTCGTCGGTCGCGACGCCTTCGCGAACCTGTGTGGTGGTCTCGATCCCGCGGGATCGCAGGTCGTCGCCGAGGTCGGTCAACCGTTCCTCGGCGTCGTCGACGCCGCCGCTCCCCGCCCGTCGCTTCGGCGGCGCGACGTGAACCAGGAGCGCCTCCTTCGTCGCGGTCTGGAGCCGGTCGAACTGTTCGAAGGCGTGCTCGGCGTTCTCCGAGAAGTCGGTCGCGTAGAGGATCCGCTGGAAGAGGTGTTCGTCGGCCACCTCGTGGTCGTCGTCGCGTTCCACGATCCGCTGGACCAGCAGCGGGCGGACGCTCGTCCGCGCGACGTTCCGTGCGGTCCCGCCGATCAACCGCTGTTCGAGCGGGCTCTGTCCCCGCGAGCCGACGATCACGAGATTCGCGTCGACGCGATCGGCCAGCCCGTTGATCCGCCGGTGTGGCGTCCCGCGCATCACGTGGGTCTCGACCGCGAATCCCTCGCGTTCGAGGAGGTCCCGCTGTCGTTCGAGGGCGGCCTCGGTCCGCTTGCCCACGTCACTCCCCGGCATTCCGGCCGTGACGTTCGGGCTCGTGACGGTGACGAGGTCGATCGTGTCGATCCCGTACCGTCCGAGACACTCCAGACAGGTTCGTGTCCCGATTGCCGTCTCGATCGCCTCCGACAGGTCGGTCGCGTACACTGCGCGCATGGGTCGACCTACGACGGCTGTCGTAATTAGTATTGTGGGTGTGGCACAATACAAACGACTTCGTCCGGCACCGTTGCGACTCGGCACGATGGAGTCGGGGAGAATGGGGTTGTTGAAGAGCGGAGTCGAGTGGGGGACTCGTCCCCGGTCCTCACTGCTCGCTGGTGGGGCGGGCGTGCTGGCTCACTTCCAGTCCCATCTCGCCACTGGTACCGAGCGTCACGACCACGTCCTCGACGGTGCGGACGTACTCGCTGCTGTGTTTCCCGGTGGTACAGATCCGCGTGCGCTCTTCGAGCAGCCCCGCGTCCGTTAGCAGTTCGAGTTTGCGGTACGTCGTCGAGAGCGGCAGGTCACAGGCGTCCGAGACTTCGTTCGCCGAGAGGGCGTCCCTGCTCGTCGCGTCGAGGATAGCACGGCAGTCCGCATCGTGGAGGGCATCGAGGACGCTCTGAATCCTGCCGGTTTCTTCGACGGTCGTCACGTCGGTCGAGGCGTTGTCGGCGAACTTCACGGACGAAACGGCGGTCGGTGACTGGCTCATACTACGTACAACACCACCGAGAGGGAGGAACTGACAGCCCCAGTATTCGGGAGGGTTTATATGCAGGCCGAACCGGTTCGTCTCACGTTCTTCCGAGACGGGGGTCAGAGCAGGTCGCCGAGCAGTTTCGTCTCGGCCGCCGAGAGGTGCTCCCGAAAGGTCGAGGGGTTGATGTCGAGTTCGTCGGCGATCTCCGTCGCGTTGGCCCGTCGCGGGTTCTCGAAGTAGCCCATCTCGTGGGCCGTCTCCAGCACCTCTAGTTGGCGGTCGGTGAGTTTGCTCCGGTCGACCAGTACGGAGTCGCGCCCGGTTTCACCGGCCGGGGCCCGAACGAACCGCTTGATGTCGACACCGGGAAACTGCTGGCGGAGTTCGCCCACCACGGCCTGTAACTCTTCGTAATCGGCCGCGTGAAACACGACCGTCAGGTGCCCCTCCCTGGCGACGTATCGGGTGACTGGACAGCCGAACTGTCCGAGACACGCGCAGGGACAGGACACTTCGTCGTCGTGGACGAGCCGGTACCGCCGTGTCGACCCGTGGGAAAACACCGTCGTGAGGTCACTCTCGGGTTCGAGTTCCTCGTCGATAGAGAACTCCGTCGTGCTTTCGGCGTCCGCTGATGGACGGACGCTGGTCGCCACCGAATCGACCGTCGCCCCTGCCTCGGTAGCGTGTTCGACGATCGGACAGATGTCGGGCGTAGAAAATTCGACTGTCGCTCTGATCCCGGACGACATCGGTGTGGACGCTTCCCCCGGGACTCACTTTAGTGTACAGGTCAGTTCGGTGGTCCCTCCAGCAACTTCGTTCCTGGAAACGCCGACGATCAGCTATTTCGACGGGCGACCAGATACGCGACGAGGAAGACGGCTCCCAGCCCACCTGCGACGACCGCGAACGGACCGTCCTGTACGGTCAGTATCGACGCGGTAATGGCCAGCGCGCCCGCGAGAACGGCGTATCCGAGTCGATCTCTCTGAGGGGCCCCGTTCGCCCGTTCGGTCCGCACGACGAGTTCACCGCGTTCGAGTCGGTCCAGCGTTCGGTCGAGTCGCGCTGGAAGACGCGTGAGCGCAGGGAGTGACCGCTGTGCATCTGTCCAGGCTTCCTCGACCATCCCTTCGAGTTCGCGTTCGATGAACCCCTGTTCGACGAGGAACTGCCGGATGACGACCAGAAAGTCGAACTCCGGGTCGAGTTGTCGACAGACGCCTTCACCGACGGTTCCGACCCGGATGAGCAACATCACGTCCGGCGGAATCCGGAACGGGAAATCCTGCAACATCGTCGTCAGTTCGGTTATGATCGCCCGCCAGGTGACCTCCGAACGACCCTCGAGATTCTCGATGACGAGTTCGAGCACCCGACCGACCTCCGCGCGGTCGACGCCGGGGTCGAGGACCTCCAGTGCGATCAGTGCGTCGACCAGTTCGTGGACGTCACGCCGGACGAGCGCCCGATAGAGGCCGATAATGTCCGTCTGAACCCGGTCAGAGAGCCGCTCGCTCATGCCGAAGTCGTATATCAACAGCCGCCCGTCGTCCGTGACGGCGAGGTTGCCCGGGTGCGGGTCCGCGTGAAACACACCGTCGACCAGCCCCATCTCCAGGTAGATCGTCGCGATCCGTTCGGCCAGTTCGTGTGGCGTCACGTCGACGCCCTCGAACGCGTCCTCGTCGGTTATCTTGCGCCCGGTCAGATAGTCCATCGCCAGGATCCGCTCGGAGGACAACTCCTCGTAGGTGGCCGGCACCACGACCCGATCGTCGTCGGCCAGATTGTTGCGGATGTCCTGCATCACCGCTCGCTCCCGGTCGAAATCCAGTTCGTCGACGATGATCTCTTCAAAGTCGTCGGCCGCGTTGCGAATCGAGAACTTCTGGCGCTCGTCGACGAAGACGCCGATCACCGGCACCAGCGCACGGACGACCTGGAGGTCGCGTTCGATTACCGATTTCAGCCCGGGGCGACGGACCTTCAGTGCGATCCGCTCCCCACGATACTCGACCGTGTAGACGTACGCGAGCGACCCGCCGGCGACGGTCTCGAGTGTCGAGAGGTCGAGTTCGTCCCCGAGTTCGGCTTCGACCACCGCACGCGGATCGCCACCAGCGTCCTCCGGGACCTCGTCCTGCAGCGTCCCGAACACGTCCGCGTAGGGAGGCGGGACGATGTCCGGCCGTGTCGAGAGGACCTGGCCAACCTTGACGAACGCCGGCCCGAGTTCGAGCATCGTATCGCGCATCCGTTCGGCCCGACGACGATGGGCACCCTCGTCGAGCCGTCTTTGCCCCCCGAACAGCAGGAACCGCCGTCGGTCACGGAGAAACGCGACGGCAAACGGGAGAAACCGGGCGACGACGAGGAGATACCGGCGGACGAACCCCGTCATCGGTGTCGCCCGTCCGTCTCGTCTCTGTATCGACAGTTCATAATTTCAGTTCGAATGTTTCATTCATATACCTGGCTGGGATTCGACTCGTCCGCGTGACCAACGACCGCGGTCGGAAGTGCGACCGAGACCTCACCGCATCTCCCCGAGGGAGACGAACGAGTCCTCGTCGGCGGTGATCCAGGTCGTCATCAACTCGACGCCGCTCACATTGGGCGGGTAGAGCGTACACTCGGCCGTCCCATCGCGTACGGGCACGATCTTCGCGGTGATCGACACGGATCGCGCCCCATCGCGTGCGGGTGTCGGGAGCGGTGCTTCGTCCGGAACGTCGTCGGTCTGGTGGTTGCCCATCGTGATACCCTCCGAGTCGGCGGCTTACTCGGAGTGTGGTCTCCCCACCGTATAACACCGCTCGGAAGTTCCCGCGAATCGAAAATTGTGTCGCTACCGGCCGATATCAGGCAGTATCCAGTGCCTCGTCGATGTTCACTTCCCGGCCGCTCAACTCCTCGGGGACGAGCTGATACAGCTGAATGTCGAGATCTTCCTTGGACTTCCCCCAGATCTCGAACAGCGGGCGTTTGGCGTCACCGTACTGTTCGACGTGTTCGATGGTCAACTCCGACCGGGGGATCTGTTCGAGTGTCCCGACTGCGACGACGCTCCTGTACACGTCGTTTTCGTTCTCGTAGACGACGAGTCGGACCTGTGGTGAAGAGCCGAGAAACGCACGTTTCTCGCTTTCCGGCGTCGAGACGAGTCGCAGATAGAACTGCCGTTGGTCACTATCGTACCCATAGGAGATCGGTATCGCGTACGGCTCGTCGTCGCGTGCGAGCGACAACACTCCGGTTTCGTGACGGGCGAGAACCGTGTCGGTCTCGTCCATCGACAGCGACGTCTGCTGATCCAGAGCCATCTGTTCGCTCGGGTCTAAACCCCTGTGGGATTAATAGTTGTCCGTCCTGTAGTGTGGCCCGAGGAGCGACTACACGGACTGCCTGTCTGGGGTGGTCTCAGAGAACGCCGTCGGCGGTACGCTCGCACTGCAGACCACACAGCCGTTCTCGACCAGGGCGTCCCGCATGGCCGTGTTCACCGGTATGGATTCGCCACACTCCGGGCAGGCGAAGGTGTACTCAGATCCACTGGTCATACCTACACGTAGGACTGGCCCCGATAAATCATGTACTCTTCCTCCAGAGCAGTGGGAATTACTCGTTCAGGCCGCGACCATCCAAATTCCCGCGTGGCTGGAAATAGAGGCCTTCATTTAACCCCCGGGTACTAACTGTTAGTACGGATGGTCGAGAACGGGGCCGCGGAGTATCGGTTCGTCTGCGAGGAGTGCGGCGAGTCCCTGGAGGTCAACGAGGCGATGCGAGAGACGCTCATCGAGAAAGGGTGCGTCATCTGTAGCGCCACCGTAACGACTGCCGAGTTTTCCACCGAGTGAACACCTCGAGGGAATAACTATAGAACCTGTCACTATTCCCCTCACTGCGACACCCGTCGTCCCTATAGCGGCATATGGTTTATGCGACTCGTTTGTGACGGAATCGGATCGTGCTCGTCGGGAGCGATCGCTATCGAACTGAACACGAACGATGGGGGCGTGCCACGACAGTCACCGGTTGCTCACTCGACGGACACGGACGAGATACTCGATCGGCCTTTTCGACCGAAATCTGTAACCCCGATAGTAGCACCTCGACCCCAGGGGTCACGGCGGAAAAACGCCACCGCTCCAGTATCGGCCGACCACCACCCGCCAAGCACGCGGCGTTTGTATATTTGGCGCAGTGGTACCATACAGCCGTGCGTAGGGCACTAATAACTCAAATATCTTTACAATATCGTCGGCGAGAGGGTAACAGAGACACAAATAAGATAGTTTATTCGCAGTACTGGGGATAACCTTTAGTCCCCGGCGTTCGATCACACGGACATGTCTACCGACGATGGTGTCGACACGTCTCGGACGAGTGTTCGGACCTACGTCCCGGCGTACCAGAAAGACGAGTGGGAGCGACAGGCCGACCGCATGGACATGAGCCTCAGCGAGTTCGTTCGCTCGATGGTGCAGGCCGGGCGTCGTGGCTTCGACGGCGGTTCCGACGACGGTGCCGACCGGGCCGGTGAGCCACCGGAGAGCGACAATGGTGATCTGGAGGGCCAGGTCGTCGCCGAACTCCGGAAGCGAGAGTGTTGCTCCTGGGACGATCTCGTGACTGCAGTAACTGACGATATAGAATCCGAACTCGAACGCACCTTACAGGAGAGTCCGCGTATTCAGCACAGTCCTCGGCAAGGTGGATACGTTCTGGAGGACCCATGAGCCAGGCACGGACCACCGAGAACGCGGACGATCCGGTGGCGTACTTCCTGCAAGACATCGAGTTTCAGGGCAAATCGGCCCGTACACGGGAGTCCTACGAACGGGTTCTCCGTGAGTTCGAGACCTATCTCGGCGCGAACGACATGGGCGGACTGGACGACGCGTCCTACAGGGACTGTATGTCCTGGATTCACACGCTCCGTGGCTCACACGCCGAAAGTTCGATCGCGACGTACGCGTCCTACCTCCACAGGTTTTACTCCTACATGGTTCAGGTCGGTGTCTTCGACGCCAACCCGATGACCGTCGTGATCGAGGAGATGGACGAGTCGATCCACACGGATCCGACAAGACGGGACCTCGCGATCGAGGAGATGCGGGGGTTCGTGGAGACACTACAACACCCGCTGGCCGACGGTATCGTTACGACACTCCTCAAGACCGGGATGCGATCCGGTGAACTGTGCAATCTCGACGTCCGCGACCTCAATCTAGACGGGACCACACTCTCGAACGCCGGGCTGGACGAAGTCAGACCCCAGCTCGAGGGCCGTCCGGACTCGATATACGTCGACGATGCGCCCGAACGCGGCGAGCACATCAACGGCGAACGACGCAGCGCCTCGAACAAACGCAAGCGAGCGACGGTCGTCCCGATCGATTCGGAGCTGAAAGCGACGCTGGAGCGATGGCTCGCCGTCCGACCGGACCCGGCGTCACCGGCCGATCCCGTGTTCGTGAGCACGACCCGGAACTGGGGAGAACGCGTCACGATCGATGCCGTCCACCATATCGTCGCGACCAACGCGGAACGCATGGGATGGTATCGGACCGGCGGCGGTGCCGACGAGAACGTCACACCCCACTACTTCCGGCACTTTTTCACCACACACCTCCGGGACCGGACCGGCGATCGCGGGATCGTCAAGTACCTCCGCGGCGACGTGGCTTCGGACGTGATCGACACCTACACCCACAACTGGGGAAGCCGTGTCCGTGAGACCTACGAATCTCACATCTATTCGCTCTCCTGACCGGGATCTCGTGCCCAATCATCAGTATGATTATTAAATTAAGCATATATTAATTGTCTACTGGACAACGCATAAACCATATACCGCTATATGCAAACTGCTGGTTCGACCACCCCACAGACCCCGTGATGTAGCTCGTCCGATCACGAATCGTTCACCGGACGGTGTACAGTCCCTGGGTCAGTATCGAGCCCGGGAGCATGATACGATAGCTACTTATTTATTCGCTCGTCCGGACCGTTCTGTATGTCAAAGGCCGATGCCGAACGCTCGAAAGCGACGGTCACCGCCGAGAATATCGGTGGTATTTCGCGAACCGAGGTCGATATTCCACCAGGTGTGACCGTGCTTTCCGGACGTAACGCGACGAACCGCACGTCTTTCCTGCAGTCGATCATGGCCGTCATGGGGAGCGACGACGTGACGCTCAAGGGAGATGCCGACGAGGGTGAGGTGGAACTCGCCCTCGACGGCGACACGTATCGACGGACCCTCAGTCGGACGAACGGATCGATCGCGTTCGGTGGCGATCCGTACCTCGAGGACGCCACACTGGCCGATCTGTTCGCGTTTTTGCTCGAATCGAACGAGGCCCGGCAGACTGTCGTCCAGAAGCGCGACCTCCGGGAACTGATCATGCGGCCCGTCGACACCGACGAGATCAAAGCCGAAATCGACCGCCTCGAACGCCAGCGTACGGAGATCGACGACGAACTCGACGAACTGGATTCGCTCAAAGAGGAACTCCCGTCCCTGGAAGAGCGCAAACGGGAACTGGAGGACGATATCGACGCCAAACGCGAGGCACTCGCCGAAAAGGAAGCGGAGATCGAATCGGCCGACGCCGACGTCGACGAAACCCGCGAGGAGAAACGCGAACTCGAATCCCGACTCGACGACCTTCGTGATCTCCGGTCGGACCTCGAATCCGTCCGGTCGGACATCGACGTGCAGGAAGAGAGCATCGAGTCGCTCGAGCGTGAGTTAGCGGACCTCGAAACCGAGCACGACGAACTCCCCGACACGCCGATGGGTGAGCACGAGGAGATCGATCAGGAGATTTCTCGGCTTCGCGAGCGCAAACTGACGCTCGAATCCGAGGTCAGCGACCTCCAGGACATCATCCAGTTCAACGAGGAGATGCTCGACGGGGAGGAGACGGACGTCACCGACGCACTGGCCGCGGAGGACGATCCCTACGAGGATCTGACCGACCAGCTCCTCGAATCCGAGTCGACGATCTGCTGGACCTGCGGGAGCGAAGTCGACCCCGACCGCATCGAAGAGACGGTGGACACGCTCCGGACGGTCCGGCAGGACCAGATGAGCGAAATCCGCGAGATCGAGGACGAACTCGACGAGCTACGGTCCGACAAGCGCGACCGCGAGAAAGCCCAGCGCCGACGCGAATCACTCGAGAACGATATGGCGGACCTCGAAGCTGAGATCGACCAGCGCGAGACGCGACTCGAAGAGCTTCGGGAGCGACGCGACGACCTCAGCGAGGAAGTCGAAGCGGTCGAAGACGAGGTCGAGGCACTGGAATCGGAGGACTTCTCGGAAATTCTCGACCTGCACAAGGAGGCCAACCAGCTCGAGTTCGAGCTGGGACAACTCGAATCCGATCTCGACGACGTCGCCGATCGCATCGCGACTGTCGAAGACCGACTGGCCGACGAAGACGACCTGCGGGCACAGCGCGAGGAAATCAGCGAGGACCTCGAGGCCCAGCGGACTCGCATCGACCGGATCGAACAGGGGGCCGTCGAGGAGTTCAACGACCACATGGACGAGGTGCTCGAACTGCTGGGCTATGAAAACCTCGCACGGATCTGGATCGAGCGCGTCGAGAAGACAGTCAGGCAGGGGCGACGCAAGGTCGAGAAGACGGCTTTCGAACTCCACGTCGTGCGCACCACGGACTCGGGCACGACCTACGAGGACACGATCGATCACCTCTCGGAGAGCGAACGCGAGGTCACCGGCCTCACCTTCGCGCTGGCGGGCTATCTGGTGCACGACGTGCACGAGACGGTGCCGTTCATGCTGCTAGACTCGCTCGAAGCGATCGACGCCAACCGACTGGCCGATCTCGTCTCGTACTTCTCGGAGTACGTCCAGTTCCTCGTCGTCGCGCTCCTCCCCGAGGACGCACAGGCGCTGTCGGACGAGTACGCCCGGGTCACCGAAATCTGAACGATACCGGCTCGATCCGAGGGTCGCGATGCTACATCATTCTGCCTCACACTCACAGCCGCCGCGTTTCACCAGGTCGACGAACTCGTACTGCGTCTCACACTCCTCGCAGTGGACGCTTATGTCGATGAACAGCCGAAACTCCCCGAGGGTAATGCGATCGGTCCCGCGGAGTTGATCGAGGCTGCGTTCGGCCACGGAGCGCGTCCTGGATTTCAGTCGCTGGATCGTATCGACCACGCTCTCCGTTCGGTCGGCCTGACTGTCACTCTCGTACTGTGCGTCGCGATACTCTTTGAGGTAGGACCGGATCGCCTGGTAGGTGACGAAATCCCGTTCGAGCTGGTCGACGTCGACGCCGTGTTGTTCCAGACGGCGGCGGGCTTCGATACGATTCCCACTACTCACGTCGTCGTCGGTCAGGAGGCGATAGATGTTCGCGACTTCGCCGTCGACCGTCGACATCCCGGCGTCCGTGATCGCAGCGTCGAGCAGGCGCTCGTTGAACCGATCTGCGAGCGCCCTGAGACTCTCCCGTTCGCTCCCATCCGCGGTCCAGAGCGATTCGAGGCGATCGCCGTACGCCCCACCGAGCCCGTACTCGTCGATGAGGCGGGCGACCTTACTGTCGATCGTGTTCCTCCCCTCCGTATCGTCTTCTGTAACCATCGTATACGCTCCGATAAGTGGAACTGACCATTAAATCCGTGGGTTCCAGAGCGGGTTCGACCGTCACGTACCTATATCTGGCCCCCCGGGAATAACACACATATCACTGTTATTCTAATGCCGTCGAAGCACATCCAATACGGTGGCCATCCCGTTCAGGGGTGCCGACTGCGGTAATCCTCGGCAGCTATCGTCCCGCTATTTGGCTGCCAGAACGGCAGAGGACGTCGAATAGGGAGCCCCGTGGAATTCGGCCACTGCGCGACGAATCTAATAACGCCTGTAGTTCTGTTATTCGGTGGTGCGGTCCATCGAACCGGTTGCGTGTCATCTTGGCGGGCGATCAGTACTACTGGGAGTCGACCGCTGTCCATTGCAGCACGGGAGCAACCGTTCCGAGCCTTCCGGATCTCGAAATCCCGAAGAACCAGAACTCGCGGATAGCCACCCTGTGGTCTCGGTCGCACGAGAACGTTTCCGGAATGGTCGGAAATATTCCGTCCGGACTCGTAACTTCGACCGGGTCCAGAATTCGACCATAGAGACCACTCACGCCACCGTATTCGACGATTCACGACGAAATCGACCCGGTGGAAGTGTCGTTTTCAAAACTACTTCTCTCGGCAATCGTTCCGACGATGGCGGAACTGTTATGTGTGACACGTCGAATTGTGGGGTATGACAAACGACGGCCGGATCAAGTCGATACAGACCGCCTTCGAGTTGATCGAAGGGCTCGAACAGCTCGACGGGGCCCGGGCGTCGACGCTGGCCGACCACGTCGACAAACCCGTCAGTACCGTCCACGACTATCTCCAGACGCTGGAACAGATCCAGTACGTGACCAAACACGACAACGTGTACCGCCCCGGCACGCGGTTCCTGGAGATCGGCGAAGCCGAGCGGGTGAAGCGGCCGCTCTATCAGGTCGCCGAACCCGAACTCACGTCGCTCGCCGAGGAGACCGGCGAGTTGGCCACACTCATGGTCGAAGAACACGGGAAGGGCGTCCTGCTCGATATCGAGGAGGGCGAGGCGGCGATCCAGCTCCACACTTATCCGGGCGTCCGGATGCCGTTGCATACCTCGGCACTGGGGAAGGCGATTCTCGCTCACCTCCCCGAGGAGCGGGTCGACGAGATCATCGACGAACACGGGCTAACGGCGATGACCAAAAACACGGTGACGGAACGCGATCGACTCGACGACCAACTGGAGGACGCGCGCGAACAGGGGTTCGTGATCGATCGCGGGGAACGGATCGATGGCGTTCTCTGCCTCGCGGCCCCGATCCTCGGCCGGCAGGACCTGGTACTGGGTGCGATCTGTGTCTGTAGCCCCGCCAGTCGCATCGACAACGACGAGGACCTCGAACGGATCAGGGACGCCGTCATGCGCACGGCGAACATGATTCAGGTGAATCTGAACTACTCCGATACGCGGTAAGCTGGCGTGTTATCCGACCATCGTCAGGCCGCCACTGATGCTGAGCACCTGGCCGGTGATGAAGTCGGCGTCGGAACTGGCGAGGAAGGCCACGCCGCCCGCGATGTCCTCGGGTTCGGCCATCCGACCGAGCGGGACCTTCTGTTCCATGCCGCCGAGAATCTTCTCGCCGAGATCCGACTCCTTCATGTCGTCGGTCAGCGGCGTCTCCGTCGGTCCGGGAGCGATGGCGTTGCAGTTGACGCCGGTTCGCGCGAGTTCCCGTGCGATCGTCTTGGTGAACGAGATGATGCCACCTTTCGCGCCGGAGTAGACCGCCTCGCCGGAGCTCCCGACGCGAGCGGCGTCCGAGGCGACGTTGATTATCTTCCCGTCCGTGTCGGTGTCGACGTAGTGGTTCGCGACCGCGTGGGCGCAGTTGATCTGGCCCTTGAGGTTGATGTCGATGATCCGGTTCCAGACATCGGGGTCCTGATCGACGAACCACTCCATCACGTCCCAGCCGGCGTTGTTGACGAGCAGATCGACGCCGCCCTCGGCTTCGACGACCTCGTCGACCATCGACTGAACGTCCTCGTAGTCGGTCACGTCGGCGACGGCAGTGAGCGCCTCGCCACCGGCGTCTTCGATCTCCGCGACGGTCTCCGCTGCCCGTTCCTCTTCGAGGTCGTTCACGGCGATCGTCGCACCCTCCTCGGCGAGTCGGAGTGCGATGGCGCGACCGATTCCTTGACCGCTGCCAGTAACTATCGCTGTCGTCTCTGCTAGCCCTCGCATAGGTAGACGTGCGAGGGTGCTACCTTAACTGTTTCTCAAAAAATCGGACAGGCGCTAGTCGCGGTACTTGTAGCGCTGTTTCTTCCCGGTAGCGGTCCGCTCGATTTCGTCCACGAACTCGTACTTTCGGGGCCGCTTGTAGTCGGCGAGACCCTCGTGCGTTTTGCAGTACTCCTCGAGGTCGTCCGCGTCGAGGCCGTCGGCGACGACGTACGCGGTGACGACCTGTCCCCACTCTTCGTCTTCGGTGCCGACGACGGTCACCGCTTCGACCTCGTCGTGGGCTTCCAGGGTCTCTTCGACTTCGATGGGTGAGACCAGTTCCCCGCCCGAGAGGATCATGTCGTCGGCGCGGCCGGTGATCCGGAGATAGCCGTCGTCGTTGACGACGCCGAGGTCGTCGGTGTAGTACCAGCCGCTCCGGATCGACTCCTTGGTCTTCTCCTTGCTGCCGAAGTAGTAGTCCAGCGCCGCACCGCTGTTGACGACGATCTCGCCTTCCTCGCCCTGCGGGACGGTCTCGTCGGGGGCGACCACTCGGGAGCGGTCGAACTCGATGACGTTGACCTCCGTGTCGTTCGTGGGGCGGCCGGCCGAGCCCGCCTGTTCGGGGAGGTCCTCCGGTCGGAGCATCGTGTCGAGCAACGTCTCGGTGGTCCCGTACCCGTTGTACAGGTTCGGCGTGATCGTCTCCATGATCGCCTCGGCCAGTTGCTTCGACAGCGGCGAACCCATACAGAGCAGACACTCCAGACTGGAGAGGTCGCGGTCCTCGAGGTCGTCGAGTTCCGTCATCCGCTGGGCGACGGTCGGCACGCCGACGATGTGGGTCACGCCGTACGTTTCCACCATCTCGACGACCGAGTCCGGTTCCCAGTCCTGCGTGACGAGGATCGTCCCACCGGCCTCGACGACCGGATGCACAGTGATGTCGACGCCGCCCGCGTGGAACCACGGTGACAGCTGCAGCGCCACGCTACTCTGTGAGATCCCGATGTTGCGGGCCGATTCTTGCGCCCGGTTCGAGGCCGTCTCTGCGGTGAATGTGACGCCCTTCGGCATGCCCGTCGTCCCGCTCGTATAGAGGATGTACGTCGGGTCGTCGGGTTCGATGGGAACTTCCGGCGGCGCGGACCCGTCGTCGTGGTCGGTGAGTGTCTCGAACTCCTCGTCGGAGTCCGAACACCCACCGACGCCGACGGTGTGGGGGCTCACGTCCGCGTCCGCGAGCGCGGCGCTGAAGTCGTCCTCGACGTCGGCGTCGTAGACTGCTACCTTCGGGGCGACGTCGTCGACGATGTACCGGAAGTTGTCCCGGGCCAGCATGAAGTTGATCGGGACGGGCACGGCGCCGAGTTTGTAACAGGCGTACAGCGTCAACGGGAACTCGGCCGTGTTGAAAAGCACCATCGCGACCCGGTCGCCCTTCCGAATCCCGCGATCCGACAGCGCGTTCGCGACCCGGTTGACCCGTTCGTCGAACTCGGCGTAGGTGAGCGTCTCACCGGTCTCGACGATTTCGAGCGCCGACTCGTTCGCTCGCCACTCCACATTCCGTTCTAGGTATCTGCGTTGGGTAATCACACAGCCATGTGGATAAGCAACTACAATGAATCTTTCTATGGGGTATAAAAGCCGAACACTGCCGATAGGTTCGGTCGACGGATACAGTCAGTCGACGGCGATCACAGCGCGGCGAGCCCGCCGTCCACGTGGAGAACCTCGCCTGTGACCCACTCGTTGCGCGGGTCTGCGAGGAGGGCCACGCTCTCGGCCACCGCTTCCGGGGGGACGGTGTCGCCGTTCGGCACGCGTTCTTCGAGGTCCTCCATGGCCGCGGCCGTCTCCTCGGATACCGACGCGTAGTAGTTGTCCTTTCGGAGCGGGCCGGGGTTGACCGCGTTGACGCGGATCCCCTTCTCGGCCTGTTCGACGGCCAGGTAGCGGACGAGACATTCGAGAGCTGCCTTCGCGCTCGCGAGGAGTCCGTGCAGTGGCATGTAGGTGTGGCTGTCGTTGCCCGAGACGGCGACGACGGAGCCGTCCCCGTCCATGAGATCGAGCGCGCGCTGGGTCGCGAGGAGGAATCCCGTGACGCCGAGGTCGTAGGTCAGTGCGATATCTTTCGCCGTCACTTCGTCGAGGGGCTTGAACGCCGTGACGGCGGCGTTGTGGACGAACACGTCGACTGTCCCGAACTCGTCGTCGACGCGGTCGAAGAGGTAGTCGATGGCATCCGGATCACCCGCGTCCGCCTGCACGGCGAGGGCTTCGGCCTCGGGGTGGGCTTCCTCGACCGCGACGACGGTCTCGGCCGCTGCTTCCTCGTTCGACCGGTAGTTGACGACGACGGTGGCACCGCGAGCCCCGAACCGCTCGGCGATGGCTCGGCCGAGTCCGCGACTCGCGCCCGTGATCACGACGACTGCGTCTTGCCAATCCGGTGACTGGATCGCTGACATCGACCGAACGTGGGCGCTCCGTCCTGAAGACCGTTTCCCCGCGACCGATTCCTGTCGGGCAGAGAATGTGAAGATTTAGGAGGGAGGGGGAGTACGGATGGGGTATGGACGTGCAAGCAATCGATACCATGTGTCGCGGGTTCTACGTCGAACCCGAACTGGCGAAACCGCTCTTCGAGGTCCGAGAGTTCAGGACGCTCGCCAAATCCACGTTCGGCGGTGTGATGGCGAAACACGACATCCCCGAGGACGAGATGTGGCGCGTCTTCGGTGTTCTCGGGAACGACTCGCTGGAGGAGACGGTCGACGAGATGGACGAGGTCGGCGTCGAGAAGATCTTCATCGACCAGCTCGTCCAGTGGTCCCGCGACGCGAAGGAGGCGCTGACGCTGCTCAGCGTCGAGGAACTCGCGGAGATGGTCGACCGGTCGGACGGCCGCGTGGTTCCCGGCGTCGGCTACAACCCCCACCGGATCCCCGAGAGCCTCGAACGGATCGAGCGGGCCGTCGAGGATCACGACTTCAAGTACGTCTGGTTCCACCCGATGACGTTCGGGCTCGAACCGACCGACGAGAAGTGCTATCCGCTGTACGCGAAGGCCAACGAACTCGATATTCCTGTGAGTTTCCAGACCGGCCAGTCGGCCGAACCGCTGCCCAGCGAACCCGGGCACCCGATGTACGCCGACGAGGTCGCGATGGACTTCCCCGAGTTGACGCTCGTGCTCACCCACACCGGGTGGCCCTGGACGGAAGAGTGGTGTTCGATGCTCTGGCGACACCCCAACGTCTACGGCAACATCGGCGCGTACTATCCCTCCTTCCTCCCCGACAGTCAGGTGGAGTTCATCGACGGCCGCATCCGCGACAAGGTTATGTGGGCGACCAACGGCCTCGGCCTGCAACGGTGCAAGGAGGAGTTCCTCGACCTGGATATCCGTGACGAGACCAAGCGGGCCGTCCTCCGCGAGAACGCGCTCGACGTGTTCGACATCTAAGCGCCGACGTCGACCGTCACTGACAGCTCTCCCACCGGTCCAGTATTTTTAATACACGACGACGTCTCCTTCGGGTATGGAGTTCGGATTGACGAATACGCAGCAGATGATCCAGTCTCAGATTCGCGACTACGTGACCGACAACGTCGTCGGCGAGAACCTGGACTGGGACGACGAGGACTTCCCCCACGACATCTACGACGACCTGATCGACATGGGCGTGCTCGGCCTGCACCTCCCCGAGGAGGCCGGCGGCGAGGGGTTCGATCCGGTAACGGCAGGACTCGTCTACGAGGAACTGGGTCGTGGCGACGTGGGTCTCACCATGCTCGCGCTCTCGGAGAACCTGGCGACCAAGATCGTCTGGGAGTACGGCGACGACCACCATCGGGAGGTCTCGAAGCGAGTCTGTGCGGGCGAAGACCACATCTGTTTCGCGCTCACCGAACCGGATCACGGATCGGACGCCCAGAACATCGAGACGACGGCCGAACCGACCGACGACGGGTTCGTCCTCTCCGGTGAGAAGACGGCGATCACCGGCGCGACGCTGGCGGATCACGGGCTCATCCTCGCGCGGGAGACGGGTGGCCCCGACGACATCCGGGCGTTCCTCGTCGACCTCGACAGAGAGGGGATCGACATCCAGCCCTACGCCGGGCTCGGGTGTGAGGTGAGCGGCTGGGGGCAGATCTTCCTCGACGACGTGGAGATCCCGTCCGATGCCCGGGTCAGCGACGAGAACGCGTTCAAGATGGCGATGCGGACCTTCGACAAGTCCCGCGCGTGGATCGCTCTCTACGCGCTCGGGGCGGCCCAGCAGTCGCTGGACGAGACGGCGACCTACCTCACCGACCGCGAGGCGATGGGGAACCCGCTCGCCAGCTATCAGGGACCCCAGTTCGAGCACGCCGAGTGGCAGACTCGCGTCGAGGCCGCCCGTCTCAAGGCTTACCAGACGCTCTGGAAGGCCGACGCGGGCGAACCGCACACGAAGGACGCGGCGATGACGAAGTGGTACGCGCCGGAGGTCGCCGTCGACACCGTCCGCGCCTGTCTCGTCCTGCACGGCCACTACGGCTACTCCGACGACTTCGGGATCGGCAAACGCCTGCAGGACGTGCTCGGCCAGCAGATCGCCGACGGCGCGCCCCACGTCCAGAAGCTCATCGTCGCCCGCGAGACGTTCGGTCGCGAGTACCGCTCGTACTGATCGGCGCTCTCCAGTCCCCTCTGCACTGCTGTCGGTACTGTCTCTCGTAGCGCCCCGTGGTTTCGGCGGAACCGAACTATTAATGCCGCAGCCGTCCGGTTTCGGAGTATGCTCGACTACTACGGTCTGGAAGCGGACCTGTCGGAGGAAGAGCGGATGATCCAGGAGTCGGCCCGGGAGTTCGTCGACGAGAAGGTGCGACCCGATATCGGGGAACACTGGATCGAGGGCACGTTCCCGAAGGACCTGATCCCCGAGATGGGTGAGATGGGCTTTTACGCACCGAATCTGGAGGGGTACGGCTCGCCGAACGTCAGCGAGACGGCCTACGGCCTCCTGATGCAGGAACTGGAAGCCTGCGATTCCGGCCTGCGCTCGATGGCCAGCGTCCAGGGCGCGCTCGTCATGTACCCGATCCACGCCTACGGCAGCGAGGAGCAGAAAGAGGAGTGGCTGCCAAAACTCGGGAGCGGCGAAGCGGTCGGCTGTTTCGGTCTCACAGAGCCGGAACACGGTTCGAACCCGACGGCGATGGAGACTCGCGCCGAGGAGGCCGACGGCGGCTACCGACTCAACGGGTCGAAGACGTGGATCACGAACTCCCCCATCGCCGACGTGGCGATCGTCTGGGCCCGCGATCGGACAGATCCCGACACACCCGTCCGGGGCTTCCTCGTCGAGACCGACCGCGACGGCGTCTCCACCAACAAGATCGACGAGAAGCTCTCGCTGCGGGCGTCCATTACGGGCGAGATCGGCCTCAACGACGTGTTCGTCCCCGAGGAGAACATCCTCCCTGGCGTCGAGGGGATGGGCGGTCCACTGGGCTGTCTCACGCAGGCCCGCTACGGTATCGCGTGGGGCGCGATCGGTGCGGCGCGTGACGGCTTCGAGACCGCACGCCAGTACGCCACCGACCGCGACCAGTTCGGCGGCCCCATCGCCCGGTTCCAGCTCCAGCAGGACAAGCTGGCGGAGATGGCCACCCAGATCACGCTCGCGCAACTGCTCGCCCACCGACTCGCCGACCTCAAGGAACGCGGCGACATGCGTCCCCAGCACGTCTCGATGGCCAAGCGCAACAACGTCCGGATGGCGCGCAATCAGTCCCGGATCGCCCGCGAAATCCTCGGCGGGAACGGAATTACGGCGGACTACTCCCCGATGCGCCACATGGCGAATCTGGAAACGGTCTACACCTACGAGGGCACTCACGACATCCACACCCTGATCCTCGGGGAAGATCTCACCGGCTTCGCGGCCTACGAACAATGACAAGCGATACCGATCCCGTGGTCGTCGGTGCGGTGCGGACAGCACAGGGGAAACAGGACGGCGTGTACGCCGACGTGCGGAGCGAGGACCTCTCGGTCCCGCTCGTGAACGAATTGCTGTCGACTACCGGAGTGTCCAGCGACGACGTCGACGACCTCCAGTGGGGCTGTGCGAAGCAGGTCAAAGAGCAGGGGAACAACCTCGCCCGTATCATCGCGCTGCTCTCGGACCTCGGCGAGTCCGTGCCCGCGACGACGATCGATCGCCTCTGTGGCTCGTCGGCCCAGGCGATCGCGACCGCATCCGACGCGATTCGCGCGGGTCAGCGCGAGTGTCTCATCGCGGGCGGCGTCGAGAACATGTCACGCGTCGAGCGCGATTTCGGCATCGACTCCTACCCCGGCATCCGCGAACGGTACGACGTGGACGACCTCCGGATGGGGATGACCGCCGAAGCAGTCGCCGAGCGGTTCGACGTTAGCCGTGAGGTACAGGACGCCTACGCCGCTCGCTCCCAGCAACGGGCCGTCGCGGCGACCGAAGACGGCCGATTCGACGAGGAGATCGTCCCGATCGAAGCGGGTGACGACACCATCACCGAGGACGAGGGACTCCGACCCGGCACGACGGCCGAGAAACTCGCCGATCTGCCGACCGTGTTCGAAGAAGATGGCACGGTCACGCCCGGCAACGCCTCCCAGATCTCGGACGGCGCGGCCGCGGTCATGCTCACGTCGCGCCGGTTCGCCGAGGAGCACGACCTCGACATTCTGGCCGAAGTCGGCGCACACGAGGTCGCCGGCGTCGATCCCGAGATCATGGGGATCGGCCCGGTGCCCGCGGTCCGGGGCCTGATGGAGCGGGCCGGGACGACCATGGACGACTACGACCTCGTCGAACTGAACGAGGCGTTCGCGAGTCAGACGCTGTACTGCCAGCGGGAACTCGGCATCGACGACGACAGCTTCAACGTCAACGGCGGAGCTATCGCCATCGGCCACCCGCTCGGTGCCTCCGGCGCTCGCCTGCCGGTGACGCTCGTCCACGAGATGCACCGCCGAGACGTCGACCGCGGGCTCTCGACGATGTGTATCGGCTACGGGCAGGGGATCGCGATCGAGTTCCGGGTCCCCTGACTCCTCGTCTGGATTTTATAGGAGAATAGAGCAGTACCGACGACGTTCGATATCCGACGGGTTCAGTTCACGCCGAGGAGGCTGTTCCGCCGGTCCTCGTTCAGGTCGTCGAGGTGGCCCTCGAACTTCACCTCGCCCTTCTCGAGGATGTAGTGGCGGTCGGCGCAGTAGTCGGCGATGTTCACGTTCTGCTCCACCAGCATGATCGTCAGTCCCGTCTCGCTGATCTCCTCGACGATCTCGACCACGTCCTCGATGATCTTGGGGGCGAGACCCTCGGTGGGTTCGTCGAGCATCAGCACGTCGGGGCTGGTCATCAGGGCGCGGGCGATCGCGAGCATCTGCTGTTCGCCACCGCTGAGGGAGTGTCCTTCCTGCTCCCGTCGTTCGTCCAGTCGAGGGAAGAGGTCGTAGATGTCCGCGACCGTGAACTCCCTGATGGCCTCGTCCCCCGAGCGCTGGGCGGCCACCCGGAGGTTCTCCGCGACCGAGAGCTGGGGGAAGATCTCCCGTTCTTCGGGAACGATGGCGATCCCTCGCTGGAGGATCTCGTGTGGCGGAAGACCGACGATCTCCTCGCCTTCGTACTGGATCGACCCGTTCCGGGGCGGCGTCAATCCCATGATGCTCCGTAGCGTCGTGGTCTTCCCGACGCCGTTCCGGCCGAGCAGCGAGACGACCTCGCCGCGGTCGACGGCCAGCGACAGGTCGTGCAGGATGTGCGAATCGGCGTAGAAGGTGTTGATCGAATCGACGGTCAGAACGCCCGCGGACGATTCGTCCCGCCGTTTCGTCTCGGCTTCAGGCATAGATCTCGTCACCCCCGAAGTACGCCTCGTCGACGACCTCGCTCTCGCGGATGGCCTCGGGCGACCCCTCGTCGATGAACTCCCCGTAGTGCAGGACCGAAATCCGGTCCGAGAGCGACATCACGACGTCCATGTCGTGTTCGACCAGGAAGACCGTGTACTCGGATTTCAGTCGGTCCAGCAACTCGATCATCTCACGCGTCTCCTCCTGGGACATCCCCGCGGTGGGCTCGTCGAACATGAGCAGCTCGGGGTCGATGGCGAGAGTCAGGCCGATCTCCAGCATCCGCTGCTGGCCGTGTGAGAGGTCCTCGGCGGATTTGTCGGCGTACTCGGAGAGATCGAGAAACGCCATCACTTCCTCGGCCCGTTCGAGCGGCTCCTTCAGGGACGCTTTCGATCGGACCGGCGAGAGTCGGCCGGAGATTGCGGCCTGGGCCATCACCCGGATGTTCTCCCGGACGCTGAGACTGGGGAATACGCTCGTGACCTGAAACGAGCGGGCACACCCTTTCCGGGCGATCTCGTGTGGCGAGTCGCCGGTGATGTCGGCTCCGTCCAGGGTGACTCGTCCCGCTGTCGGTTCGAGGTCTCCCGTGATCATGTTGAACAGCGTCGTCTTCCCCGCCCCGTTCGGTCCGATCAGCGAGCGGAATTCGCCCGTCTCGATCTCGAACGAGACGTCTTTGACCGCGACGAGCGATCCGAACTCCTTTCTCAGAGTGTCGACTTCTAACATACTGCTACTGGCCCTCAAACGAACCCAGCTATATAATTTTTTGTCTGATAGTTCGTCTGCCAGAACGACAATACCCAGCCCAGACACGGTTTTCAGGGTTTCTGAGGGCGGACGGGACAGTATTCGCTGGCTGGGTGATCCGGGTGGCCGCGTGTATCGGGTTGGACGTGTGGGTACGATCGGCGGAACAATTTTATAGCATGGCTCTGTGGGGGGTGTTAGCGATGACAGCAGATAAGCCTATTTCGGGCGGAGCGACAGCACGACGTAACTTCTTGAAGGCCGCAGTCGCGGGCGCGGCGATCACCGGGACGGCGGGCTGTATCGGTGGAGGCGGTGGCGGCGACACCGTTCGTATCGGGAACTTGACCAGCCGGTCCGGGCCGTACGCGACGCTCGGGGAGTTCGCCACCACGGGTGCCGAGCTGGCGGTCCAGGAACTGAACGGGAACGACGGTATCGGCGGTCGGGACGTGGAACTAGTGACGAAAGACACCGAGACCGACCAGACGACGGCGATTCAGCGGACGCGCGAACTGGTCGAGAGCGAGAACGTGGACATAGTCTCGAACGTCATCTCCAGTTCGGTCTCGCTGGCCGTCTCCTCGGAGTGTGCGAGCCTCGGCGTGCCCTACCTGTCGACGATCAACGGGACGGAACTTCTGACGGGCGCGGACTGCAACGAGTACACGTTCCGGACGAACAGCCAGGCACCGCAGGCGGCCTTCGCCTGCATGAAGTATCTGGTCGAGGAGCGTGACGTCGAGTCGATCTACATCGTCGGCTCGGACTACGCCTGGGGCCAGGCCGTACAGAACTTCACGGAACGGGCGCTGTCGGATCTCGGCCTCGATCCGAACGAGGCAATCGTCGGGTCCGAACTGGTCCCGCTCGACACGAGTGACTACTCGACGCAGATCACCAACGCGTCCGACAGCGGGGCCGACGTGTGCTGGAGTATCCTGGCCGGCACACCCGCCGTCCAGTTCCTCTCCCAGGCCGGTGACTTCGGTCTCGGCGAGGAGATGTTGATCAGCGGTCCGACGATCAACCAGGTCGACCACCTCAGATCCCTCGGCGACACCGCACAGGGCGTCGTCGGCGGATCGCGCTGGAGTTACTCGGTCGACAAGCCCCGCAGTACCGAGTTCACGCAGGCCTATCTCGACGAACACGGGGAGTTACCGCACGTGTTCGCCGCGGAAGCGTACATCGGCGTCCACGCGTTCGCGGAGGCGGTCAGAGCGGCGGAGTCGCCCGATCCGGAGTCAGTCATCGAGACGTGGCCCGGACTGACCTGGGACACCATCGACAACGACGGGACCGTGATGCGGGAGTGTGACCACCAGGCGATGGTGCCGTTCTACATCACGGAGATCGTCACCGAAGACGAGTACGACGGGCCGTACGCCGGGGAGTCCGAGGCAGGAGTCTACCCACAGGTCGTCGCCGAGTACGGCGAGGAGATGTTCCGGGACTGCGGGGAGACCGGCTGCAACCTCTAGTGGCACGATGATCGACACGCTACTCACGTACACACTTCACGGGACAGCGTACGGGTTGACGCTGTTGCTCCTGGCGCTGGGTCTGTCGCTGATCTTCGGCGTGGGAAACGTCGTGAACTTCGCCCACGGAGCCCTCTACATGGCGGGGGCGTACGTCGCGTTCTCGGCCTACAACCTCACGGGGAGTTTCGTGGTCGCGTTCGTCGCTGCGGTCGCTCTCATCGGGCTCCTGGGAATCGCGTTCGAGATCGTCCTGCTTCGACCCCTCTACGGTGATTCGACCGACCAGTTGCTGATGACCTTCGGTGCCATCTTCATCATCGAAGGGCTGATACACAACGTCTACGGGTCGATTCCCAAGCGAGCGTCGCCACCGGCCATCGTCGACGGCACGGTCGATCTCGCCGGAATGTCGTACCCGACCTACCGGATCTTCGTGATGGTCGCGGCGGTCTGTCTCACGGCGGCCGTCTGGATACTGCTCGAACACACCGACTACGGGGTCAGACTCCGGGCCAGTGCCTTCAGCGGCGAAACCGTCTCGGCGCTCGGGACGAACACCGACCACCTCCGCACCGCGACGTTCGCGTTCGGGTCGATACTCGCCGGCATCGCTGGGGCGCTCGTACTTCCGCTGTACTCCGCCTCGCCCGATATGGGCGGCAGCGTCATCATCACAGTCTTCATCATCGTCGTCGTCGGCGGGCTGGGCTCGTTCCGCGGGGCGGTCGTGGGCTCGATGTTGATCGGCTACGTCGAAACATTCGGCCAGCTCGTGGTTCCGGGGTATCAGCTCCTGTTGAGCTATCTGGCACTGATCCTGGTGTTGCTGCTCGCACCGCGTGGACTGTTCGGACAACACATCGAACTCGAGTAACGATGACAACGCAACTACTACGATTCTACGACCGGGTGAAGCGATGGACGGACGATACTGCGGCGACCGTCTGGGACGATACCCGTCTCCGATTGCTCGCTATCGTCGGTTCGATCGCGTTGGTCGCGCTCGCGCCCCTCATCTTTACGAGCACGTTGATCCGTCTCTTCATCGAGGTGGCCATCTACGGCATCTTCGCGCTGTCGCTGAACCTCCTCATCGGGTACACCGGCCTCCTCTCGTTCGGCCACGCGGCCTTCTTCGGAACGCCGGCGTACGTCGCCTTGCTCATGATGACGAACGGGATCACCTCGGTGTGGCTGATCCTCCCCGTGGCGATACTGGCCACCCTCGTTCTGGCGCTGGTCATGGGCTACCTCTCGCTCCAGAGCTACGGGATCTACTTCGCCATGCTGACGCTCGCGTTCTCTCAGGTGGTCTACGTTCTGGCACAGAACCAGCCGTTCGGACTGACCGGCGGCTCCAACGGCCTGATCAGCCTCGAATACCCGAACTTCGGCATCCCCGGCGTCGTTCACCTCGAGTTATCCACCGTCGAGTACTTCTACATCGCCGTCGTGTTGCTCGTGGCCGTCTATTACGTGGTTCGGCGGGTCGTCAACTCCCCGTTCGGGTCCGTGCTGATAGCGATCCGCGAGAACGAGGACCGCGTCGCGTTCGCCGGCTACAACGTGCTCTTCTACAAGCTCGCGTCGTTCTCGCTCAGCGCCGTGCTGTGTGCGTTCGGCGGCCTGCTCTTTGCCTTCTACTACCGCGCCGTCTCCCCGGAGCACCTGTACTGGCTCTGGTCCGGGGAAGGCGTCGCGATGGTCATCCTGGGCGGCGCGGGGTCGGTCGTCGGCCCGGTCTTCGGTGCCATCGCGTTCATCGGGATCAGGGAGGCCGTCTCCCCGTTCCTGACCGACTGGACCATCGTCCTCGGCATCGTCTTCGTCGGGACCATCCTGGTCCGCGCGCTCCGGGAGTGACTTCCCCACGATTTATTTGGGTCCGTGTTCGGTGGTACCTATGGACACAACAGTTCCGGAGATAGAGCCGAGTGACGTGTCTGGCGTCGCCGACCGACTCCGTCTGGACGGTGAGCAGGCACTGGTGACCGGCGCGGGCAACGGAATGGGACGAGTGGCAGCGTTCACGTTCGCCGCTGCGGGCGCGGACATCGCCATCTCGGACCGGTTGGCGGACGATCTGGCCGAGACCGAGACCAAACTCCGCGAGAGCTTCGACGTCGGGGTGGCGACGATTCCCGCCGACCTGTCCGATCCCGACGACATCGTCGAACTGATCGACGAGGCGGTGGCCACGCTGGGCGATCTGGACGTGTTGCTGAACGTCGCCGGCATGTCGACCGAGGAAGAGTCCGCGTCGATGTCGGTGAAGGCGTGGGATCTCGTGCAGGACGTCAACCTCCGCGGGCCGTTCCTCTGTGCGCGCGAGGCGTATCCACACCTGCGGGGCGGCGGCCGAATCGTCAACGTCGCATCGATAGCTGGGCTGTACGGGGCAGCCGATATGAGTCACTACGGTGCGGCGAAGGCCGGTGTCCGGAACCTGACCGCCTCGCTGGCCAACGAGTGGGCGAGCGAGGACGTCCGGGTCAACGCCGTCGCACCGGGGCCGACGCTCACCCCCGGCGCTGCGGGGCTCTTCGCGGACGCCGACCGGCTCACACACGACCGGTCCCACGTCGACAGGGACGTGGGCTCGCCGGCGGAGGTCGCCGATACCATGCTGTTCCTGGCCAGTTCGATGGCGAGTTTCGTGACCGGCGAGACGATACGTGTCGGTGGCGCTCCGCCCGACCAGACGGACGTTTCGCCGGTACTCGAGTGAGGATCGGACGGGATCGACCCCGCCGCGAGACCGCTCGTACCTGCCGACGGTACGTTTTATCTCTCTGGGAACACAGTCTGGAGTGTATGACACGGTTCTACGAGGATCTGGAACTAGGGGAGACGTTCCCCTTTCCCGAGTACACCGTCACCGCCGAGGAGATCACGGCGTTCGCTCGTGAGTTCGACCCGCAACCGTTCCATCTCGACGCTGAATCGAGTGCGGACTCGGTCTTCGACGGGCTCGTCGCCAGCGGCTGGCACACGGCGTCGCTCTCGATGCGGTTTCTCGTCGAGTCGGCATTCGCCGACATCGCCGTCCTGGGCGGACGCGGCGTCGACGAACTCCGGTGGTACGAGCCGGTGTACGCGGGCGATCGGATCACTGGCGAGGCGGAGATCACGTCGCTATCGCGGGACGACCGCGACCGCGGACACGTGGATTTCACCGTCGACCTCCGGAATCAGAACGGAACGACGACTATGTCATACACGACGCTCAGTATGGTCCGCTGTCGCGAGGAGTGAGGCGGGAGCATTCCTGAAGACGGGGATGACGAAACCTCGGTGCCCGACGGTCGGCGTGGGCCCGTCTTCGCGGCATCGGGAAACGCAGACACTCATGGTAACGATTGACCGTTTCTCGTTGCCGCAGGGATGGATTCGCGGTCGTCGGTCTTATAGCTTGGTGGATCACTGCTCCCGCACGAGGCCCAATTCCTGTAGCGTCGGCAGGTTCCAGCCGCGATTGACTGCGAACAACCGTGTTAGCACGGTCACGGCGGCACAGGCCCCGGCAGCGATGTCGCCGGAAATGCCGATGGTTCCCAGCAGGAAGTACGCGCTCCCGCCCAGCACGGCACAGGTCGCGTAGAAATCGTCGAAGAGGATAAAGGGCGCTCGATCCAGCAGGATGTCGGCGAACGCACCACCGCCCACTGCATTGATCGTCGCGATACCGACGACGCCGACGACCGTCACGCCCGCATCGGTGGCGACTATCGCGCCGGTCGTCGCGAACGCGGCGAGTCCGATCGCGTCCGCGACGAGAGTGATCGGATGGGTGTCCGGAGAGTCGAGTGAGACGCGCAACACGATCGCCAACCCGACGCCGAGCAATCCCAGACTGATCTCGATCGGAGCCTGCAGTGCTAACGGAACTCGTGCCACGAGGATGTCTCGTGTCACTCCGCCGGCGAACGCCATCGCCAGCCCGACGATCGCGATTCCGAGCAGGTCGAACTCCTCGCGGATCGCCTTCGACGATCCCACGAGGGCAAAGGCGACCAACCCGATCGTGTTCATCACCGCGAACGGATCGCCGAACAGTACGATCAGAAGATCCTGCCCCATTGCTCGTTTCTCGTGGAACGACTCTCTTAAGCGCTCCGAGACAGCTCACCGTACCGTGTTGGACCCTATACTGCCGCTTGGAGGTCGGAAAACAGGGATTCTTCGCGATCCGCGATATCGTGTGCGAGATCGCTGGCTTCCGCGAGTTGGTCTCGGCGCGTAGCCCCGTCATCGGCTTCGCTGATCGCTTCGAGGACCCCGGCGAGGGCCGTCCAGTCGTCGGCGATCCGGCGCATTCGGTCGGCGAACTCGGGGGCGAGTCCCGCGTCCGTGCCGAGGGTATCGAGGAAGGTCGCGTAGAGGCGGCGGAACGCACCGCCGCCCGTGCCCCGGCGCTCGATGTTCTGATAGGCGAAGCGCGCGGTCCACTGCAGGTCGTCGAACCGCGTCCACGTCGGGAGGTCGTCCGCGAACGTTCGGATCGTCGCCACACCGCCACTTCCGGATTCGTCGTCGCCGTCCAGCATGATCGTCGCTGCTCGTTCGACCGCCGCCAGCGTCGCGGTCTCAGTCGCGACTGTCGGTGTTGGCTCCTCGACGGCGAGCCACCTGCGTTCGACCGGCCAGAACCCGTGGTCGGAGCTCCAGGCGTCGTCGAACGTCGCTCGGGTGACGGTCTGTGGCTCGTCGAACTCGCTGTCCGAGATCGTCACCGATTCATTGTCGACGTCGAGGACCACGATCGTATGGGGCCCGAAGTGAGTGGAGCTTCCGAAATACGGGAGGTAGTACAGGTCGACGAAACAGAGGACGGGTCCCGATTC
The DNA here is from genome assembly GCF_001989615.1 of Halorientalis sp. IM1011. Lineage (NCBI taxonomy): Archaea > Methanobacteriati > Methanobacteriota > Halobacteria > Halobacteriales > Haloarculaceae > Halorientalis > Halorientalis sp. IM1011. Next base: position 3,319,075 of record NZ_CP019067.1, read on the forward strand.
GAGTCGCTTTTCGAGGGCATCCCAGGCCGTCTCCTTCGACTGCCCGTCACCCTCTGCGATCGAGATTCCCAGCGTATCGAAAAACGTCGTTTCAAGGTGTGGGTTTCGCCCCATGATCAGTCGCGAGGCAGTCTCGGACTCCCCGTACTCGAAGCCGATGCCGGCTCCGAGGCCGAAACACGACGCTTCCTCGAGTCCCCAGTCGTAGTACCTGGAGAGGTTCCTGAGAGAGGCGGATCCGCAGTGATCGCCGACCGAATGTCGATAGTCACCGAACATACCGGACTGTGACGCGACACCACCAAAAGGATACGGCCGTCGGTTGGTATATGAACATACTATTTTTAAACGCTACACAATCCATAACGCTTACGTACCCAAGCGAGAAACGTTGTGTATATGCGATACAGGACATTGCTCGAACGAACGGTCGACGAGTGGGAGGACGGACGCGGTGTCGTCCAGATCGTCACACCGGAGGATGCGGACGAGAACGAGCTGCGGTTCTGTTATTACAAGGACGGGGAGTTCGTCAACCGTCCACTGACGATGTCACCGGGGCAGGACGCCGCGGAGCGGACCGGCGAGATCGTCGAGACGATGGCGAGTCTCGCACGCACCTTCACGGCCGACGAGATCGAGGCGCTCGTCGACGAACTCGGCGCGGAGCGCGTCCTCGAACTCTCGGTCCTCATCGAGGAACTCGGCAAGAGCCGCCTGACGGAGATTCTGGGCGACGCAACCGAGTGACGCAGTCGCTGTTTGCGTTCGAAATGAAAAGACCCCCGCAGGGCGTGATGCCCTGCAGGGGTCGAAATGAGTGGAGGCGGCGAACCGGGTCTCCCAGAGGCTCGCGCACTCGAGTAGGCCCCGGAACGCAGGCGGGCTTAACTTCCGTGTTCGGGATGGGTACGGGTGGAAACCCCGCCGCTGTGGCCGCCTTAACGCCGACTCGCGGAATCGAACCGCGACATGTCCAACGTCGGTGTCTCGAACGTCAGTTGACGTTCGAGGCTTGAAAGGCTTCTCTTTCAGTGGTACGGTGCGGACGACCGTATATACGTGCAATCCAGTTGACGCCTGGACCCGATTCATCGGGTCTGTGTGTCCAGTTGCGGTATGATTGGTGGCTTCGATCGGTTAGTGCTCGCGGGCTAAACGCCTCGTCACCTCGGCGCGTACACCCCGAGTCTATCGATCTCGTCTTCTACGAGTGATCTCGGCGGTATCTCTTTTCCAGGTGGGTTTCGAGCTTAGATGCGTTCAGCTCTTACCCCGTGTTGCGTGGCTGCCCGGCACGTGCTCTCTCGAACAACCGGTACACCAGTGGCAACCATCCGTAGTTCCTCTCGTACTATACGGACGTTCCCGTCAGATACCATGACACCCCCAATAGATAGCAGCCGACCTGTCTCACGACGGTCTAAACCCAGCTCACGACCTCCTTTAATAGGCGAACAACCTCACCCTTGCCCGCTGCTGCACGGGCAGGATGGAGGGAACCGACATCGAGGTAGCAAGCCACTCGGTCGATATGTGCTCTTGCGAGTGACGACTCTGTTATCCCTAAGGTAGCTTTTCTGTCATCTATGGCCCGCATCGAGCGGGCGCATAGGTTCGCTAGACCACGCTTTCGCGTCAGCGTTCCTTGTTGTGCAGAACACTGTCAAGCCATCTTATGCTCTTGCGCTCTTCGCCGCGTCTCCGACACGGCTGAGATGGCCTTGGGGCGCGCTCGATATCTTTTCAAGCGCGTACCGCCCCAGTCAAACTGCCCGGCTATTGGTGTCCTCCTCCCGGAGTGAGGGTCACAGTCACTGACGGGTAGTGTTTCATGTGTGCCTCGGCGACGTGCTGGCGCACGCACCTGTATAACGGCTCCTACCTACCCTGCACATCAGCGACCATGTCCCAGCAACAGCCTGCAGTAAAGCTCTATAGGGTCTTCGCTTCCCCTTGGGGGTCTCCAGACTCCGCACTGGAACGTACAGTTCACCGGGCTCGACGTTGGGACAGCGGGGCCCTGGTTGATCCATTCATGCAAGCCGCTACTGAAGCGGCAAGGTACTACGCTACCTTAAGAGGGTCATAGTTACCCCCGCCGTTGACGGGTCCTTCGTCCTGTTGTACCAGGTGTTCAGATACCCGCACTGGGCAGGATTCAGTGACCGTACGAGTCCTTGCGGATTTGCGGTCACCTATGTTGTTACTAGACAGTCCGAGCCCCCGAGTCACTGCGACCTGCCTCTTTCCGAGGCAGGCATCCCTTCTTCCGAAGGTACGGGACTAGATTGCCGAATTCCCTAACGTCGATTGTCCCCGACAGGCCTTGGCTTTCGCCGCCACGAGCACCTGTGTCGGATCTCGGTACGGACATCACACTCGTCTTTTCACGGGCTCTGGGTACGTCCGGCTTGCGCTATCCCACCATTCGCTCGCTTCGTGCCATTACGGCTTCCACGAGGTTCGATGGTTCGTCCGGGCGAAGGCCCGGACCGGATTGCCCCAAAGCGTCGACTTTGAGCGTGTGATGGTGCTGGAATATTAACCAGCTTCCCTTTTGTCACGTTCGAGTTACGGTGTGACTTAGGACCGACTAACCCTCGGTTGACGAACAGTGCCGAGGAACCCTTGCTCGTAAGGCCGTCGGGATTCTTACCCGACTATCGCTGCTACTTTGACCAGGATTTTCGTAACCAATCGGTCCACGCGAGCTCTCGCCCGTGCTTCCACCCAATCGGATCGCCGACCTACGCGGTCAGGATGTAACTCCTGCGGCCAGGTCTCGGTGGTAGACTTGAGCCCCGATCATTTTGGGCGCCTCAAACCTCGGCCGGTAAGCTGTTACGCTTTTCTTAGAGGGTAGCTGCTTCTAAGCTCACCTCCCGGCTGTTTAGGGCTTGAGACCACCTTCGATCGCACTTAGTCTACACTTTGGGACCTTAACCCAGCTCTGGGTTGTCTCCCTCACGGTACACAGGCTTACCCCGCATACCGGACTCCCCGCGTCGACAGCGTCCGTAAGTTTGGAGTTTGACAGCCGCGCCGACCTCTCTCGAGGGCGGACACGGCAATCGGTCGCTCTACCTCACGGACTACCTCGGCGGAGGTCATGCTTCGACATGTTTCGGTCGGAACCAGCTGTTGCCGAGTTCGATGGGCCTTTCACCCCTACACGTAGGTCACGGGAGGGTATTGTAGGACACCATCCCTAGCAGGCTTCCACGTGCCTTTCGGCACGCTTCACCTTGCCCACGCGTAGATCACTCGGTTTCGGGTCGTGTCCACGAGACTCCCCGCGCTTGAACACGGCGGCCCTCGTGCAAAGCACTGCGGCCATGTCGGTTTCCCTGTGCCTTCCCCGATGAACGGGTTAGACTCGCCTCGTAGACACACTCCCTGGTTCGTTTTTCAAAACGTACGACGGAACATCGGCTCCGCAGCAGTCCTACTGGAAGGTCGCCCTTCGGTCGTTCGTGCTACGGCCTTGTATGCCCCGTCGCTCCATCGCCACTCGATTTCAGGCCCTATTGCACCTCCCTTCTGAGGGTGCTTTGCAGCGTTCGCTCACGCTACTTTTTCACTATCGGTCTCGAGTCGTATTTAGCCTTAGCAGATCGATGCCTGCCGTGTTCACGAGGGATTTCCAACCCCCGATACTCTGGAACTGACGCACGTCGTACTGGTCTTCATTACGGGGTTGTCACCCTGTTTCACGCTCCGTTCCAGGAGACTTCGTGAAGACTGTCAGACGATGAGAGTCAGTCCAAACACCACATTGCGCAACGAGGTCGAAACCTCGCGCGCTTCGGTTTGGGCTAGGTCGCGTTCACTCGCGGTTACTGACGACATCACATTCGTTTTCTCTTCCTGCCGGTACTGAGATGTTTCAATTCCCGGCGTTCCCCATTGCGCGAAGCAATTGCGGTGGGGATTCCCATTCGGAGATCCTGAGTTCTTCGCCTCCGTGCGGCTCCCTCAGGCTTATCGCAGCTTGGCACGTCCTTCGTCGGCGCTCGAGCCGAGCCATCCACCAAGTGGCACAGTAGCCAATTGATGTCGGACACACGTTCCACGATGAAACGGGTCCAGTTGACGTCTGGATTGCACGTACACACGGTCGTCATCGTTCACACGCGGCGGTTATGCGTGCGACATCGTACCCTTCCCAACCACGCTTTCGCGGGATGGTGCATCGGTTGCGCAGACGGGATCGCCGTCCGCGGTAGTGACCGACCCGGAATCGAACCGGGGAAGCTGCGTAATGCAGTGCTCGACCACCGAGCGATCGGTCTATCCCTCTGAGAGGGAGTGAACCTTGACAGTTCGGTTGCCAGCCGAGATGGCTGGCTGTCACCGTTGCCTGTCCGTCGGACAGGACTTGTGGGCTGGGCGCGTCGGCCCAGTCCCGTGTTGTAGGAGGTGATCCAGGCCCAGATTCCCCTAGGCCTACCTTGTTACGACTTAAGCCCCCTTGCGAAGCCCAGATTCGACCACCGCATGGTGGCCTCATCCGGACCTCACTCGGGTGCTTTGACGGGCGGTGTGTGCAAGGAGCAGGGACGTATTCGCCGCGCGCTTCTGACACGCGACTACTACCGAATCCAGCTTCATGCGGGCGGGTTTCAGCCCGCAATCCGAACTACGACCGAGTTTCGGAGATTAGCGCCCCCTCTCGGGGTTGCAACCCTTTGTCTCGGCCATTGTAGCCCGCGTGTTGCCCAGCACATTCGGGGCATGCTGACCTACCGTTGCCCGTTCCTTCCTCCACGTTAGCCGTGGCGGTCTTCCTAATGTACCCAGCCAACACGTGGTTGCTGCTGGCAATTAGGAACGCGGGTCTCGCTCGTTGCCTGACTTAACAGGATGCCTCACGGTACGAGCTGACGGCGGCCATGCACCTCCTCTCAGTGGCTCCGATAAGGTCATCAACCTGATCTTCACTGCACACTGTCGGTGCTGGTGAGATGTCCGGCGTTGAGTCCAATTAAACCGCAGGCTCCTCCGGTTGTAGTGCTCCCCCGCCAATTCCTTTAAGTTTCATCCTTGCAGACGTACTTCCCAGGCGGCCCGCTTGCGTCTTCACTTCGGCACAGCACAGGCTCATGGCCTGTGCCATACCTAGCGGGCATCGTTAACAGCTGGGACTACCCGGGTATCTAATCCGGTTCGAGACCCCAGCTTTCGTTCCTCACCGTCGGATCCGTGCTCTCGAGATGCTTTCGCCATCGGTAGTCCGTTCGGGATTATGGGATTTCACTCCTACCCCGAACGTACTTCTCGAGTCTCCCGGTCCCAAGCCACGCAGTTTTCGCCGGACGCCTGCCCGTTAAGCGGGCAGATTTCCCGACGAACTTGCGTGGCCGGCTACGAACGCTTTAGGCCCAATAAGAGCGGCCATCACTCGAACTGCCGGTATTACCGCGGCGGCTGGCACCGGTCTTGCCCAGTTCTTGTTCGTACACCACCTTACGGTGTACAAAAGCGAGGACTGTATGCCCTCGCACTCGGAGTCCCCTTATCGCACTGTCGTGCAGTGTAAAGGTTTCGCGCCTGCTGCGCCCCGTAGGGCCCGGAATCTTGTCTCAGATTCCGTCTCCGGGCTCTCGCTCTCACGACCCGTACCGATTATCGGCACGGTGGGCCGTTACCCCACCGTCTACCTAATCGGCCGCAGCCACATCCTACAGCACCGAAGCGTTTCCAGCTCTCTGCTACTCCAGCGTGAGAGCCGTATTCGCTATTAGCCTCAGTTTCCCGAAGTTATCGCGATCTGTAGGGCAGTTTGGCCACGTGTTACTGAGCTATCTGCCACGAGTCTGAACTCGTGCGACTAGCATGGCTAAATCGGACTCCGATAGCAATGGCCTCCGGCAGGATCAACCGGAATGGTTCCCCAATCATGGGGGGCTGGCGGAGACACGCTATGTGTCCGTCAATCGGTGACAACGTATCGAGCAATTCGATACAGTATCACCGAACTGTCAAGGCTCACATCAGATACCATCTGTACGGCGAGGCCGCAGGGGTGGAATCCTCATACTTCCGCAGCCCCACTGAACGTGGGGAGCGAGATCGCACTGAGTGCGGTCCCGCTCACAGCGCCATCATCGACGAGGAAACTCGTCTTGGGCGTGGATGGCGTAGCGGGCGACCCCCGCTCGCCGCCATCCGTCGTGTGCATTCCATTCGATGAGGGTGGTACGTAAATACCCGTCGATAGCGAGACCGTGTGCGAACCGAGACCACGAGACGTGACGCCGAATCTCGTTTTATTTTCATATTCTCGTTTTCGATAGGTTTCCGGCAGATTCCAATATTCCCACACCGTACCCGTGGACCTCTGTGTGGATCTGTAATCGAAAGTCCCTGCATCCACCGAAACGGGACCGAAGGTTTCGTCGGTCGGTGGACTCGGTTTCGAAGGGGGAACCGACAAAAATCGGGCCCGCGTACGTACGCGCATGGTCCAGACCATCACAGTCGAAGGGATGAGCTGCGAACACTGCGAGCAGACCGTCGCGGACGCGCTCGAAGACGTCGACGGCGTGACGGCAGTCAGCGTCGATCGCGAAGCGGCGTCGGCGACCGTCGAGGGGGATGCCGACGAGGCAGCGCTCGTCGAGGCGGTCGAGGACGCGGGATACGACGCCGACGGATAGGGAACGGGACCCCAGCCCGCCCGTCTCGGATGGCGGTCGTGCTGGTACCCTGGGACTGGGGCTCCCCCGTTGTGGTTCCCCCGCAGTGGGAACGCACGGTGAACATTTACCCTCGGCCGCCGAACGTCGAGTATGTACGATTCGATACTGGTCCCGACCGATGGCAGCGACACGGCACAGGCGGCTGTCGATCACGCCATCGACCACGCGAAACGGTACGACGCGACCTTGCACACGCTCTACGTGGTCGAGGAACCGCCGATAGACGAGGGGGACGCTCCGGAAGTACTCGACGCGATCGAATCGACCGGCGAACGGGCGATTCAGGACGTGATCGACGCCGCCAGGGCCGCCGACGTGGGGACCGTCGAGGGGAGTGTCGCGGAGGGGGCCCCCTACCGGGCGATTCTCGAGTACGTCGACCAGAACGACATCGACCTCGTGGTCATGGGGACCCACGGGCGGACCGGACTGGACCGCTACCTGCTGGGGAGCGTGACCGAGAAGGTGGTGCGGTCGGCACCCGTGCCGGTGCTCACGGTTGGAACGGAACCAGCGGACTGATACTGGCGGACGGCGGATTTCACATCCGACGGGTGTCGAGGACGACGGTCCCAACAGTGTCACTGCACAGATTCGACGAATGATATTTACGAACTTCCGTCCGGCAGTATGAGCAGTCCCCTGCCCTGCCTTCTCAGATCTCGATCCGGTCGGCGAGGCGTTCGAGCGCGTCCCGCCCGTAGGCTTCCGGCCCGAGATCCGGAAGGACCTGGATCTCCCTGTCGGGAAACTCCCGGCGGATGCGGTCGAGGTGGCGCTGGTGGTTCTCGTGGCGGGTTCGACACCGTGGACAGTCCCCCTCGACAGTTTCCAGTACCCGGTTGACGAGCAGCGTCTCGACGGGAACGTCGTACGATTCGAGCCGGGAGACGAGCCGCCGGGTTTCCTCGATAGCCAGCGTCTCCGGCAACAGGACGACTCGAAAGTCCGTTCGCTCGGGGTCACGCAGGAGCGCCGCGACGCGGTCCATCCGATCCCGGAACGCCTCGATCTCGTCTTCTTCGCTACCCTTTCCCCAGAACGCGGCCGGCCCCATCACCATGCTCCGGGCCGTGCTGACGAGCCGTCGGACCTCACCCCGGACTTTCGTCGCCGTCGTGAGCGACTCGCTGAGAACGTCGGGCAGCGTCAACAACCGGAGCGTGTGGCCGGTCGGGGCGGTGTCGAAGACGACGCGGTCCCACTCGTCGTCGGCGTAGTCGAGGAAAAACTGCAGCGAGGCGATCTCGTCGCTCCCCGGGACGAACCCTGCCCGAAACAACTGCTCGACGTCCTCGTCGGTCAGGCTGATGCCGGCGTCCCGGAAGTCGGCTGCAAGCGACGAGACGATCCCCTGATAGGCCGCCTGCCCCTGCTCCGGGTCGGCTTCTACGCCCCAGAGGTCGTCGTCGATAGCCGTCGGTTCGCCGGCGAGCGACACGTCGAAGGCGTCACCCAGCGAGTGGGCCGGGTCGGTCGAGACGAGCAGCGTCCGGTCACCGCGGCCCGCGAGTTCGAGCGCAGTCGCGGCGGCACAGGTCGTCTTCCCGACACCACCCTTGCCACCGTACAGGACGAATTTCGGCATGTCTATCGGGACGGGCGACAGCCACTAATAGCCGCCCGCCGGTCCCACACTCACTCGGAGCGGACTTCTTTGCGCCCGGACAGCCGCTCCGGGACCAGCCTGACGGTCCGAAACTCGACTTCGTCACGGGGTCTGTCGAAGATGTCGACGGCCGGGATGCGAACGTCCCACAGTTCGTGGACGGCGCTCGCCTCGTAGGGCAACTCGTCGAGTACTTCGAGCGCGCCGGTCGCGACGACGCTGTGCCAGCGGTCGTCGGCCCTGTCGAACGTGGCGAACGCGACCGGGTTGTCGAGGACGGGCGTCTTCTCGGCACCCGGCGGCACCGAGAGCCGGAAGAAGAAGGTTCCCGCGTCGGCGTTGTAGCCGTACGACACGGGGCGCAACACGGGCGGCTGGTCAAACTCGGTCGTGAACGACAGCATGCCGGTCCCGCCACGACCGAGGAAGGTATCGATCTCGTCGTCGGTCAGGGTGATCCAGCGGAGTCCCTGCATACTTGCCCGTCCCACGTTGGGACGGAAAACCGCTTGCGTGGCTGTCGGTTCGCCGAGACGTAGGGGTCGGCCGTCACTCTTCGAGCAGCCAGCCGAAGCGGCGCTCCCAGAACGCCTCGTCGGGGTGTTTCTTGGTTCGACCGCGGGTTTTCTCGTCGCGGATGCGCCGCTCCAGCACGTCACGGGCCTCGTTGAGGGCCTGCTTTGCACCGTAGCCTTCGCCGGAGGCCATGTAGAGCCCGCGGTCGGTGTGCAGGCGGATGCGCGCGAGCAGCAGCGGCGTCCCCCGGCGTTTCTCGTCGTGTTCGTGGAAGTGGATCCGCGCGTCGAGGACGTTCATGCCCCGGTCGCGCTCGTCGAACCCCTCGATCATGTCGGCGATATCCTCGTAGCTCACGTCCTCGATCAGGTCGGAGCCGGAGATCTGGACGGCTCGGTTGCCGCCGGCCTCCCACGTGAGCGCGTCTAGCACGTCCGTTTTGGTCAGGATGCCGTAGGGCTGGCCGTTCTCGGTGACGACCAGCGAGGAGCCGCCGATCTCGAACATCTCGGCGACGGCGGTTTCGAGCGTCGCCTCGGGGTGGATCGTCCGGACCGGCGAGACCATCACGTCCCGAACGGGGAGGTCGAGTACCCCCTCGCGCTCGCCCTCGCGGGAGCCGAACCCGCCGCTGCGGGTGCGGCCGGCGCTGTAGTCGAGCGAGCCACCGACGCTGGGGGTCCCGCTCGTGTTTCCACCCTGACTCGTCCCCGGGCGCTGGACCGTCAGGTCGGTCACGTCGAAGAGACTCAGGATGCCGACAGCTGTCCCGTCGTCGACGACGGGCAAGTGGGCGATCCGGTCCTCTCGGAAGCGGTGGATGGCCTCACGGACCGGGGTGTCCGGGGCGAGCGTGATCAGGTCACGGGTCGTGGCCTCGGCCACCGTCGCCGCGTCGAGCGAGGGCTGAACCGCGTCGAGGATGGCGTCCGCAGTGACCACACCGACGAGTTCCTGTCCCTCGAAGACGGGCAGGAGCTGTGCGTCGCTGTCGATCATAAGCTGGGCGACTTTTTGGACGTCCTCGTCGGGTCTGAGCCGTGGGACCGACCAGGCCAGCGAGCCGAGTTTTTCCGTTGGCGGCCGGCGGGACGTGGCGAGTTGGCGGCGCGTGACGACACCCTCGAACTCGTCGCCCTCGACGATCACCCCCGTCACGTCGGGATCTTCGAAGGTCCCGACGAGCTTCGAGACTCGTGTGTCGGGACTGTGCGCTACGAACTCCTGAGAGATGATCTCTTGAATGTCCATGATCTGTCCGTTGGCCGCACCGAACTGCCGGTTGACTGGCGATTCGTCGACACCTGAAAGTTCGGCTGACTCACCCAAGAACCCCGCGGTGGTTATCACCGACTGGTAACCAGACGGGACGCATCAGTGGTCCTTACGGCGGCTACAACGATCTTCGTGACTGACGGGCAGAGACCGCGACGGCGGTAGCATGGATCCAGCGTCCCAGAACCCGGTCTCGATCCCGGTCGACGGCGTCGAACTGGTAGGGACGCTTGCGGTGCCGACCGGCAGGTGGTGTCGCTCGATCGCACCGCAGCGGAGCAACTCTCCAGTCAGACGGAACGACACGTCGTCGCGGGTGCCGGCCATCTCTTCGAGGGCGACGGCGAACGCGACGAAGTCGCGACAGTCGCCGCCGACTTGTTCGCCGAGTGTCTCTGGTCCACCGACACTCTGGTTTTGGCGAACCTAAAAGTTCAAGAGCCCCACGTACTGACGGGTACGTAATGAGTCTACAGCAGGCACGAGCGGAGACAGAGCGATTCACGTTCGACGATCTGAGTGTCGTCATGGGGACGTACAACGAGGAAGCGGCGATCGGGACGGTGCTCGACGACATCGACGACGCGACCGGTGGTCGGGCGGAGGTCGTCTGTGTCGATGGGTCCGACGACCGGACGCCGGAGATCGCCCGCGACCACGGGGCTCGCGTCATCGAGCAGGAACCCCAGGGCTACGGCGTGGCGGTCGAGGCGGCGCTGCAGGCCGCGGAGAGACCGGTCGTCGTCACGACGGACTGTGACGACACCTACCCGATGGAGCGGTTGCCCGACTTCCTCGACCGGATCAACGAGGGCTACGACGTGGTCAGCGGCGACCGGCTCTACCACGGGGCCGACACCATGCCCACGTTCAACCGATTCGGGAACCACGCCTTCGCCGCGCTGGCGAGTGTCCTGCTCGGCGAGCGGGTCCACGACACGACCACCGGAATGAGAGCGTACCGGAGCGAAGTGATCGAGAAGATCGACTGGACCGAGAACACCGGCCTGTCGGCCGAACTGCTCATCAGACCCCTCATGCGGGAGTACGACGTGTGCGAGGTCCCCATCGAGTACAGCGAGCGCGCGGGCGAGACGAAACTCGATCCCATCAGCGGCGGCTACGCCATCGCCAGATCCATCCTCGAAGTCGGGATCGAAGAACGACTGCGCTGAACGGGCCTAATTTTCGGTTTCGGACTGTGGTCCCCGCTGGTAGCTGGTCGTTCCGCCCGGGTGGCCCTGCGGGTTCTCGATGCCGACGAGTTCGCCGCCCGTCGGGGAGGCATAGAGAGCGAAGAGCAGGTCGTTTATCAGGTAGTAACGCACGCGCTGGACGTCTCCCCCGTCGGGTTCGGGGTCCACCGTGTCCGCGTTCATGTCCGAGAACACCTCGGTCCGGGTTTCGGGTGGGAGCGAGACGAACGCATCCACGTCGTACCACGTCGACACGTAGCCGTCGAGGTAGTCGACGGTCTCGCCGATATCCGTGGCCCGCTCGGGGTCGTCGGCCACGCGCCCGCGCAGGAAGTCGGTCACGAACCCCTCGACGTTCTCCACGGCCGACGGGTAGATCGACTCGGCGACCGCCACCGCGGTCGTGAGGTCGTGATCCGAGAGGGACGCCCGATCGTCGTCAGATTCGGTCGGCGTCGTCGCTCGCTCGTCGGTTTTCCCGTCCCCGTCGTCCGACTGTGACAGCGCCGCCGCGCCGCCAGCGACGCCGAGGGCTCCAAGCGCGGCCACGGCGTCTCGTCGGGTCAGTTCCATATCGGTCACTGGTCGCTCACGGGCTTATCCGTTCCCCTCTCCGGTCGTCAGGTCGGTTCGGACCGTCGCCCAGTCGGGCGCGAGGTCGGGCACGTAGCCGGCGTCCCCGCCGCACTCGCCGATGGCGACGCAGCGTTCGATCCGGGGCGTGAGCGCGCGGACGCGACCGTCGTCGCGGCGGACTGGTGTCTCGAACCGGTAACTGAAGCTCGCACCGGGGCCGCTGTCGACGAACAGCGTCAGCGACACGTCCTCCCTGTCGTCGTACTGGATCGGCTCGTGAGACCGCCAGCCCGGGCCGACGAGTCGGACGCCGTCGTCGGCGAAGCGGATGCGGGCGGTGGCGGAGTCGGTCGCGTTGCGCGCGCCGACGGTTACGCTCTCCTCGTCGGCGGTGAGGGTCGCCGACACCGATCGGTACGTCGACGGGAGGCCGACGGTCGCGTTCATCGTGACCGACTCGCCGGCGGCGTGATCGACGCGCTGGATTCGCGAGCCACGGGGCGAACCGCTGTACGGTTCCCACCCACCGCGGAGAGCATAGCGATACAGCGACCGGTCGGGGTAGGCGTCCACGACCGCGAAGGGGCGTTCGTCCATGGCGTACACCGTCTCCCCGTCGAATCCCGGGTCGTTCCGGAGCGGCTGGAACGGATGATTCAGCCAGTCACCGTACGGCGTCGGCAGGAAGACGAGTCCGCCGTCGAGCGACTGCTCCTCGAAGGGTTCGTACGCCCCCGCGTACGTCTCGGTCGCTCGCTCGTTCATCGACACGGGGCGATCGGCGTTGGCCACCGTTACGCCACCCAGTACCCCCGCGCCCACGAGGATCACGGCCACGACCGCAATCTGCACCCCTCGTGGGTCGAGGCGCTCGTCGGCCAGTCGGCGGACGCCCCGGAGGATCGCCAGCGCACCGACGGCCGCGAAGGCGCCGAACGGCAGGAGCAGGTCGAAGTGGTAGTAGGGGCCGTGCGAGGCGATCAGCCCGTCACCGGCCCGGTCGAGCACGCCCAGGATGTTGAAGTTGCCCCAGAAGAAGACGTTCCCCGCGGCGATCGTTCCGATCTGTCCGACGAGGATCCCCTGTCGTGCCGAGAGTCCGCGCCGAACGGCGACGGCGATTCCGCCGAGGGCCACTGCAGTCCCGAGCAACCCGCCCGCCACCCAGGTGGTGGTCACCTGTTCGAGCACCAGCGCGTTCGCCTCTAGCGCGAGTTCGAGCGTGTACTCCACCTCGTGGCCGAGTATCTCGCGATGGCCGAGGCCGAGCCCGTCTTCCGGCGCGAACGCCTGATACGGGAAGACGAGCGGCGATCCGGTCATCACGGCGTTGTACCCTAGCGTGAGCACGACGCCAGCCAGTCCGACCGCCGCGGTGACGACCTGTCGCGGGAGGGCATCGCGGCGGTCGCGGTAGAGCGTCCACAGCGCGTGCCCGATCACGGGGGCCGCGAACAGCACCGCGGTGTACGGCCGCGCGAAGAAGGCCAGTCCGACGGCCGCGCCGGCCGCCCCGGCCCAGCGGTAGTCCCCGGTCCGATCTCCCCGGAGGTACGCGTAGAGGAAGGCGAGGTTCAGCATCGTCGTCGGTGCGTACGGCAGGAACACCGCCGAGTCGAGCAGGAACAGTGGGGACGCGAGGACGAACACGGCAGCGACGAGGCCGGTCCGGCGGTCGAACAGTTCCCGGACGACCAGCGCGACCAGCGCGACGTTCGCGGCGGCGATCCCGGCGAGTGCGAGCCGCGCCCCACCGAACAGCTTCCCGACGGCGAACAGCGCAGGCACTACCGGTGCGTACTTGGAGTAGAGCCCGCGGGCGTCCTCGACGAAGAACCAGGGTCGAAAGACGCCTTCGACGGGTGGGGAGAGAAACAGCTGTCCGTCGAGCAACATCGCCGCCTGCTGGAGGTAGACCCCCTCGTCGTGGTTCAGCGAGTGGTACGGAAACAGACGGGTGGCGAGAATCCAGACTGCGATAGCGGCGACGGCTGCGAGCGCGACGACGCCGATCCGCCACGTCCGCGACCGAACGTCACTCCCGGCGGCCATCGCTCTCGGTGGGGAACCAGGCGAGCCGGTGGTCGGAGACGAGATCGACGCGGACCCGCCGATCCAGATCGAGGTGGTCGGAGTGGTTGTGTTCGCAGTAGACCACGTCGCCGGAGTCGAGTTCGACGGTGTAGACGAACGAGGGGCCGGTGTACTCGCGTTCGACGATCACGCCGTCGCCGTCGCTGTCCTCGGCCGGAATCGCTCGCAGGTCGTCGGGCCGGGCCAGCACGTCGATATCGGCTCCGTCGTACTCCGGCCCGAGCCCCTGGATCATGTCGGTGTCGAGTGCCCCCAGCCCCGTCTCGATGGTGTGTTCGTCGAGGCGGCCGGAGACGAAACCGGCCTGGCCGAGGAACTCCGCGACGAACCGGGATTCGGGCTGCTGGAAGACGACCTCCGGCCGACCGACCTGTTCGATGTGGCCCTCGGACATGACGGCAACCCGGTCGCTGATGGAGAGGGCTTCCTCCTGGTCGTGAGTGACCGAGAGGGCGGTGACGCCTGTCTCTTTCAGGATACGTCGCACCTCCTCGCGCATCTGCTTGCGCAGGGAGACGTCGAGGTTCGAGAACGGTTCGTCGAGCAGGAGGACGTCCGGTTCGGGAGCCAGCGAGCGCGCCAGCGCGATCCGCTGTTGCTGGCCGCCAGAGAGGTCGTCGGGGCTCGCGTCCCGGTAGTCGGCCAGGCCGACCAGTTCGAGCAGTTCCTCTACCCGCGCCTCGGTCGCCTCGCTGTCCCAGTCGTCGATGCCGTAGGCGATGTTCTCGCCGACCGAGAGGTGGGGGAAGAGTGCGTAATCCTGGAAGACCAGCCCCACGTCGCGTTTGTCCGGTTCGACGAACCGGCCGTTACCGGCGACGACGTCGCCGTCGACGGCGATGGTCCCGCTGTCGGGGCGGATGAGACCGGCCAGCAGGCGAAGCGTCGTGGTCTTGCCACAGCCAGACGGGCCGAGAAGTGTCAGCAGTTCCCCCTCGTGGACAGACAGCGAGAAGTCGGCGACGGCACGTTCGTCGCCGAACGTCCGCGTCACGTCGTCGAGTTCGAGGATCGCCTCCTCGGACTGTCCATCCCGGGTCGCCGTTACGACCCGTTCCGTCTCCGTCTGTGTCGTGGTCTGTGTCGAATCGTTCATGATGAGTCACCGCGTTCCTGTGAGAGGATGACGGCCATCGAGAGGCCGGAGACGACGACGAGGATCAGGGCCGGCACAGCCGCCTGTCCGTAGAAGCCCGCCTCCTCGACCGTCCAGATGTACGTGACGAGCGTATCGAACCCCAGCGGGCGGAGCATCAGCGTGGCCGGCAACTCCTTCATCGTCGTCAGAAAGACCAGCGCCGCACCGGCGGCGACCCCCGGGAGAATCAGCGGGAGCGTCACCGACCGGAAGGCGCGCAATCGCGACCGACCGAGCGTCTGTGCCGCCTCGACCAGTTCCCGGTCGACCTGGAGCGTCGAGGTTCGGATCGACCCGATCGCCTGGGGCATGAACCGGACGACGTACGCGAACACGAGCATCGGGATCGTCTTGTAGAAGAGCCCTACCACGTCGACGCCCGTCAGATCCGTGAGAGTCGGCAACAGGTCGAGACTGAACGCGAGCAGGGCGATGGCCAGCACGATGCCCGGCGTCGCGTACCCGACGTAGGACACGCGGTCGGCCAGCGCCGCCAGTCGGGAGTCCGACCGGGCCGACGCGATGGCGATCGGTAAGGCAACGATCACGGAGGCTACGGCGGCCAGCAGCGCCAGATTCGTCGAGTTCCAGGCGTACTCCCAGGAGAACGCGATCTGTCCGGCCTGGTACCCAGGGCCGCCCCGCGTGAGCCACATGCCGAAGATACCGATCGGCACGAGGATCGCGAGCGCGAAGACGGCGACCGGGACCAGCAGTGCGGGGTACCGCCAGGCACCCAGATCCAGGGCGACCGCTCCGCGATTGCCCCCGCTCTCGTAGGCACCGGACTCGTCGGCACCGATGCGGGACTCGATAGCGAGGATGACGGCGGTGACGGCCAGCAACTGCAGCGAGAGGACCACCGCGTAGTCCCGGGCGAAGGCGTTGTACTGCGCGTAGATGAACTGCGTGAACACCTCCACGCGCATGATGTTTGGCGTCCCGAAGTCCGCCAGCGTATACAGCGCCACGAGCAGCGACCCCGCGGCGATCCCGGGGAGTATCTGCGGTATGGTGACCCGCTTGAGCGCCTCCCAGCGACCGGAGTTGAGCGTCTGCCCTGCCTCGACGAGCGTCCCGTCGAGCGAGAGCAGCGACGCCCGCGTCGTCAGGAAGACGTAGGGGTAGGTGTACAGCGTCAACACGAACGCGGCGCCCGCGAAACCGTACACGGAGGGGAGCGATTCGACGCCGATGGGGGCCAACAGATCGGCGAGTGTCCCGTTCGGGCCGAACGCCGAGACGAACGCGAAGGCACCGAGGTAGCTGGGGACCGCGAGCGGCAGCGCACAGAGGATCGTCCAGAACCGTTCGAAGGGCAGGTCACCCTGCACAGTCAACAGCGCGAGCGCCACGCCCAACACGATGCTCGCACCCGTTACGACCGCCACGAGGGCGAGGCTCCGTACTAGCACCGCGGTCGTTCGGGACTCGACTGCGAGTTCGACCGCCGCCCACCCAAGCCCCGCCGCATCGACGGCGAGCCACGCGATGGGGACGACGAGGATGGCGGCGATGGCCGCAGCGAGCAACGTCAGGCCGGTATCGATAGTGGAGGACCTGTCTGCGGACTTGCCGCTCATCCGCTCTAAGTCCTCCTGGCCGGTCATGGGGAGACGTTAGCTGACTCCATCAGGTCGGTGGTCTCTTGCACGTTCGATAGCTTCGCCAGGTCGATGTCCGGCGGGCTGAGTTCGTCGACCGTCGGCAGGTCCGTGACAGGTTCGACACCCTCGATCATCGGATACGAGAAACTCACCGTCGCGAAGAACTCCTGGGCCTCCGCCGAGAGCAGGTGGCGCACGAAGTTGTCGACCAGGTCGCCCTTGTCGGTGCCCTTGATCTTCATCGCGCCGGAGACGTTGACGAGCGCGCCGGCGTCGCCCTCGGTGAACGCCAGGTCCAGCGGCGCGTCGGGGCGCTGGTTCTTGACCCGGATCGAGTAGTAGTGGTTCGCGAACCCGGCCGCCAGCGACCCGTCGGCGACGTTCTGCGAGACAGCATACTCGTTGCCGTAGCGTTGAGTGCCGGCCTCGCGCATGTCGACCAGCCACTGGCGGGTCGCCTCGTCGCCGCGGATGAGCCGCATCGCGGTCACGAAGGACTTGAACGCCCCGTAGGTCGGGGCCCAGCCCATCGTCCCCTGCAGGGCGCTCGTCTCCGGGAACTCCTGGACTTTGTTCGGAATGTCCGACTCGCTCAGCTGGTTCGTGTTGTACGGGATGGCTCGCGCGCGACCCGCGACGCCCGCCCAGGCGTTGTCGTCACCGACGAACTGGGCGTTTCCGACGGGCGCGACCGCCTCGTCGGAGAGTGGCTCGTACGCGTCGTTGTTCGCGACGTAGCCCAGCGAACTGGCGTCGATCGACCAGAACACGTCGCCCCGATCGACGCCCGAGTTCGCCTCGTCAACGATGCTCTGGGCGAGCGACGTCGAGTCGTTGCTCCGTGGCTTGACCGAGAAATCGGGATAGATCGTCTCGAGCTTGTCGATCAGGTCCATGTAGAGGCCGCCCTCGCCACCGCCGATGTAGAGCGCGAGCGAGCCGGAGAGATCCGGGAGGTCGTTGATCGACGTCCCACCTGGGTAGGGCCGGCCCTGTGCCACCCGTCCGGACCCGCGGAAATCGCCCTCGACGAGCGGGCCCTGCCCACGGAAGTCCGTGACGTTCGCGTTCCCGGGCGTGGAGTTCCCGTCGCCGTCACTTAGCAACCCGAAACAGCCCGCGACCGACGCGGTCCCGACTACCGCCCCGCCCTGCAGGAGGCGGCGGCGTGAAACGGTCCGTCCGTGAGAGTTTCCGTCGTCTTCCATATATTTATTTAGGCCGGCCTAAAACACTTATACTTGCCGGTTCAGTCGTCCGCAGACGTGGGTGCGTGTTCCGAGACCGAGCCGGGTCGGAGCCCTTCGAGACAGGACAGCCAGTCCCGCATGAACTCGCCGCAGTAGTTGATGAACGCGGCGTTCTCGTAGTCGAAGTCGCCCTCGGCCATCGCGTCGGCCATCGCGGCGAACACGCCCGCGTACGAGTCGGCGTCGTCGCCGACTTCGTCGATGATCTCCCAGACGTGTTCGTTCAGTTCCAGTCCGGGGACCTCGTTGTTCAGGTCGGAGAACGTCGAGCGCGGGGCCTTGTTGTGTTCACAGAGCGGGTACCCGTTGATGATCCGCTTGTCCAGCACGTCACAGGCCCGCTTGAGGAACAGGCCGCTCCAGATGTCGTCGAACCGGCCCACGTCCCACTCGTTCTCGTCCATCGGGAGCTGGTAGAACGCGGGGATGACCTCCCGGCGGAAGGCGAGGTTCATCGAACAGACGGTGAGGTAGTTCTCGCGCTCGGCGACGAAGTTCCCCTCGTAGTCGTCGGTCGAGGTGCGGGTCTGGGCTTGCCCCTGCAGGTCCCCGTCCATCAGGATTCGGACCGCGTCGAGGTCGGGGACGTTCGTCCAGAGGCCCTGGGAGGCCACCACGTCCTCGACCTCGGCCTCGCCGACCTCGATCTCCTCGTCCATCGCGCTGTAGGGGTACCCACGCGGGTAGAGCCCGTGTTCGTCGACGTTCTGGTAGAGGACGTTCACCCAGTCCTCGTCGGACCCGATCGACTCGACGGTGCCCTCGAAGGCGAGATTGTCGAAGTGGGTCCCGAACCAGTCGAAGTCCGGGTGGGGGAGCGTGTCGTCGTCGATGAAGAAGCCGTACTCGAAGTCGTTGGCCCACATGTACAGGAGGCCGAAACTCGTCTGGGCGTGGCTGGCCTCGGGGATCAGGTGGGCGTACTCGTCGACGCCCTGCTCCTCGAACCACTCCTCGCGGGCGGTCCCGTCGAAGACGCGGCCCTCGACCCCTTCGTCGTCGAGCATCGCCTGCATCTCGTCGGTGTCACAGAAGTCCTCCGTGACCAGCGCGACGTGCAACCGGTCCAGATCGAACCCGTGCTCGCGCGCGTTCTCGAAATACGTCCGCATGCACTCGAACTCCCGGATCGTCGGCACGATTACGCAAACGTCAGCACTCATTCGTAGGCACCTCTCTTTAGGGAAGCCAAAAGTAACTGTCGTGTTCCCGGCGTCCTCTGACAGGAATCTCGATACCACATTATACACTACGGATTTTGATTACAGCTGTATAAGGGGAACTATTATCTGCGAGTGCATGGGCAGAAGTACGTGAGGAGAGGGGTGTGGCCACACTGTCGTGCGGTTGACAGAGAGGGTACGACGGTGGCCACGCCGGAGATATCTAACCATGCTCGAAAACCAGATCTGTGTGGTAACGGGTGCATCACGAGGTATCGGCCGCGGCATCGCCGAGGAGTTGGGACGTCACGGGGCGACCGTCGTCGTCAACTACCGGTCCTCGGAAGCGGCGGCACACGAGGTCGCCGACCGGATCGACGAGGCGGGTGGAGAGGCCGTCCCGTTACAGGCCGACGTTTCGGACCAGGACGAGGTCGACGCCATGGCCGAACGGGTCGGCGAACTGTACGGATCGGCCGACGTGCTGGTCAACAACGCGGGGATCACCATCGACAAGAAGTTCGAGAACATGACCAAGGAGGACTGGGAGACGGTGATGGACGTGAATCTCGGCGGCGTCTTCAACGCGACCAACGCCTTCTTCGAGGACATCAAGGCCGCCGACGAGGGCAGACTCGTCAACATCTCGTCGGTCGTGGGCCAGCAAGGTAACTACGGCCAGGCCAACTACGCCGCGACGAAGTCCGGCCTGTTCGGCTTCACCCGGACGCTGGCGCTCGAACTCGCCTCCACCGGGTCGACCGCCAACTGCGTCGCCCCCGGATTCGTCGAGACCGACATGCTGGACGACGTGCCCGAGCGCGTCCAGCAGAAGATTCTCGACCGGATCCCCCTGAATCGGTTCGCCACGGTCGACGACGTCGCCGGAATCGTCCGGTTTCTCGCCAGCGAGGACTCAGGCTACATGACCGGCCAGGTGATGGCCGTCAACGGCGGCATGGAGTGGTAACATGAGCCAACAGGAGGAAGAAGCGTCCGACCAGACCGAACAGTCCCCGGTCGAGGAACTCCGCGAGCGCCGCCGCGAAGCCGAACTCGGCGGCGGGGAGGCACGCATCGAGCGCCAGCACGAGAAGGGAAAGATGACCGCGCGCGAGCGGGTCGACTACCTGCTCGACGACGACACCTTCCGCGAGGTCGACCCGTTCGTCGAACACCGCGCCCAGTCGTTCGGGATGGACGAGAAGACGTTCCCCGGCGACGCCGTGGTCACCGGCTACGGCGAGGTAAACGGCCGGAAACTCTTCGTCTTCGCCCACGACTTCACGGTGCTCGGCGGCTCGGTCGGCGAGGTCGTCGCCGACAAGATCTGCAAGGTGATGGACAAGGCCATCGAGAACGGCGTTCCCGTCGTCGGCCTGA
The DNA here is from genome assembly GCF_001989615.1 of Halorientalis sp. IM1011. Classification (NCBI taxonomy): domain Archaea; kingdom Methanobacteriati; phylum Methanobacteriota; class Halobacteria; order Halobacteriales; family Haloarculaceae; genus Halorientalis; species Halorientalis sp. IM1011. The sequence continues at coordinate 3,339,586 of NZ_CP019067.1, forward strand.
ACGACTCCGGCGGCGCGCGCATCCAGGAGGGCGTCGACTCGCTCGTGGGTTTCGCGAAGATCTTCAATCGCAACACGGAGGCCTCAGGCCTGATCCCGCAGATCTCGGCGATCATGGGGCCCTGTGCCGGCGGCGCGACCTACTCGCCCGCCCTGACCGACTTCACGTTCATGGTCGAGGACACCAGCCACATGTTCATCACCGGCCCGGACGTGATCGAGACGGTCACTGGCGAGCAGGTCTCGAAGGCCGAACTCGGCGGCGCGAAGACTCACACCACCAAGTCGGGCGTCGCCCACTTCGCGGCGCGGTCGGAGGAGGAAGCGCTGGACGATATCCGCAAACTCCTCTCGTACCTGCCCCAGAACAACATGGCCGACCCGCCGCGGGTCCAGCCGTGGGACGATCCGACCAGGGAGTGCGACGAACTCGTCGACATCGTCCCCGAGGAACCGCGCAAACCCTACGACATGAACGAGGTGATCGAGGGAATCGTCGACGAGGATTCCTTCTTCGAGGTCCACGACGGGTTCGCGCGCAACGTGGTCACGGGGTTCGCCCGACTCGACGGCCGCGTCGTCGGCGTCGTCGCCAACCAGCCCCGCGTCTCGGCCGGGACGCTCGACATCGACGCCTCCGAGAAGGCCGCCCGCTTCGTCCGCTTCTGTGACTCGTTCAACGTCCCCATCACGACGCTGGTGGACGTGCCCGGGTTCATGCCCGGTACCGATCAGGAACACGACGGGATCATCCGCCGAGGTGCGAAACTGATCTACGCCTACGCCGAGGCGACCGTCCCGCTCATGTCGGTGGTCGTCCGGAAGGCCTACGGCGGGGCCTACATCGTCATGTCATCGAAGTTCCTCGGGAGCGACGTGAACTACGCCTGGCCCGGCGCGGAGATGGCGGTGCTGGGCCCGCGTGGCGCAGTCAACATCCTCTACCGGAAGGAACTCGCCGCGGCCGACGACCCGGATGCCAGACGCCAGGAACTGATGGACGAGTTCCGCGAGGAGTTCGCCCACCCATACGGTCCGGCCAAGCGGGGCTACCTCGACGACGTGATCGAGCCACAGAACACGCGCAAACGGCTGATCGACGACCTCGAACTGCTCGAACGCAAGCGCGAAGACACGCCGCCCAAAGACCACGGGAACATCCCGCTATGACCGCCGCGAGGCTCGACATGAAGGGGGACGACGAGATTCTGGAAATCGACCTGGACGACTTGCTGCGGCGACTGGAGTTCGACGGTTCAGTGCCGACCGACCGCGAGGCAGCGGCCGTCGCGGCCGCCATCGCGACCCACTGGACCGACCGGGAACGCGCGGCCGCCGAAGCGACCGCCGGGGAGAGCAGTCCCGAGACGATCTCGGAGTGGACGCTCGCGGGGCGGTTCGAATCCAGCGGCGTTCGCTCGCGACGCCGGCCCCGGAACGTCGAGCGCGGCCGGGAGTGGCAGGCCGCCGCGCGGTCGCTGTGAGTCGTGGTCGATTCCGCATCGACTCCACCTGACTCGGGTTGCAAACATTGATGTTAGGTGGGCCTAAAACTTGTAGCAATGAACGAGCCAGACGGTTGCGGACGCTCCGGCAGCGGCGGGGTGACCGGACGTGGGCGCTAACGCCGACACCGGTTCGGTGGAGCGGTCGCGGGAGACACGGACGGCCGGCCGCGAAACCGCCGAGGCGGACAGTCACCTGTTCGCGGAAGACCTGATCGTCGGGTACGCGGGGACCGACGAACCGGTCGTGACCTGCGACCGGATCGACCTTCCACGTGGGGAGATCACGGCGCTGGTCGGCCCGAACGGCAGCGGGAAGAGTACGCTCCTGAAGTCGCTCTCGAAACACCTCGAACCGTCGGACGGATCGGTCGTGCTCGACGGCGAGTCGATCCACACCTACGAGCAGAAGGAACTCGCCCGGGAACTGGGCTTTCTCTCACAGGAACACAACTCGCCCGAGAGCATCAGCGTCGAGGAACTGATCTACCACGGCCGGTACCCACATCGTGGCTTCTTCGAGGGTGTTTCGGAGGCGGACCGGGAGGCCGTCGAGCGAGCGATCGACCTGACCGGGATCGACCACCTGCGCGACGACCACGTCGGGAGCCTCAGTGGCGGACAGAAGCAACTGGTCTGGATCGCGATGGTCCTCGCACAGGAGACAGACGTGCTCCTGCTCGACGAACCGACGACGTTCCTCGATCTGCACCACCAGCTACAGGTCCTCGAAGTGGTGCGGTCACTGAACGAGCGAGAGGACGTGACCGTCGGCGTCGTCCTCCACGACATCGAACAGGCCGCTCGCTTCGCGGATTACGTGGTCGCCCTCGAAGACGGCGACGTCTACGACTGGGGGCCGCCCCGCGAGGTGATCACCGAGGAACTGCTCGCCGACGTGTTCAACGTCGACGCCGCCGTCACGACCGACGCGGACGTCCGAATCAGCCCGAAAAAACCGCTCTGAACACTCCGCGCCGTATCGTAACTCCTATCCGTCTTTTTAGGCCATCCTAAACAAATGGAAACCTCCCAGCAGGTATCGTCGTCCGCCGGAACGCGAGAGCGGGACGGCTGGCTGACGCGGTCGCTCGTCGTCTTCTGTCTGTCCTGTCTCGCCGTGACCGTCGTCGCGGGCCTGATCCAGGTACGCTACGGTTCCTACCCGATGACGTGGTCCGAGACGATCACTGCAGTGTTCGATCGAGACGTGTGGCGCGATCCGGCGGTCTGGAACGCCTTTCTGTTCGACGGTGACCTCCCCCAGCTCGATCCCCGGAGTCTGGTGGTCTGGACCATTCGGATGCCTCGGGTGGTCGTCGCAATCCTCGCGGGCGCGGCGCTGGCCGTCTCGGGGGCCATCTTCCAGGCCGTGACGCGGAACGAACTCGCCAGTCCGTTCGTGCTGGGCGTGAGTTCCGGCGCGGGCTTCGCCGTCCTCGCGACACTCGTCGTCTTCAGCAGTCTCACGCCCTTCCTCCCCTTCGTGGCCGCGCTCGGCGGTGCGACGGCCTTCCTGATCGTCTACGCCATCGCCTGGAAGGGAGGCACGAGCCCGCTCAGACTCGTGCTGGCGGGAGTCATCGTGAACATGGTCTTTCACTCGCTCCAGCGGGGGCTATACTTCTTCGCGGACGACATCGGCACCGTCCAGACCGCCATGGCGTGGGTAACCGGCTCGCTCACCGGTGTCGGGTGGGAGCAGGTCCGGATCGCGCTGGTCCCGACCGTGATCTCGATCGCACTGGCGCTGATCGCTGCCCGACAGTTGAACGTCCTGTTGCTCGGGGAGACGACGGCGCGGTCGCTGGGAATGCGCGTCGAGCGCGTCCGGCTCATCCTGTCCGGGGTGGGCATCCTCGCCGCCAGCGCCGCCATCGCGGTGGCCGGCGTCGTCGGATTCTTCGGCCTCGTCATCCCCCACATCGTCCGCAACGTCGTCGGCACCGACTACCGGCAGTTGATGGTCGGCTGTCTGTTCGCCGGGCCGGCCCTGATGGTCGCGGCCGACGTGGGCGCGCGCCTGGCTCTCCAGCCGGCACAGATCCCCGTCGGCGTCGTCACTGGCCTGCTCGGTGGCCCCTACTTCCTCTATCTGATGCGGAAACAGGACTCGATGGGCGAACTCTGATCGACGATCCGAAGCGGTTATGTGTTTTTAGGCCAGCCTAAAAATATGGGGCGCAACACGCAACCGAGGCGGACAGTGTTGAAGACGGGTGCAGCCATGGCTGCGGGCGGGATGCTCGCGGGGTGCACCGGGTTCGGCGGCGGAGAAGACGGCGAGACCGATCCGTACACGGTCTCGATCGAACCGATGGGTGAAGTCGAGTTCGACGGCGTCCCCGAGACCTGGGTCGCCAACAACGGGGGGTGGGCGGACATGGGCGTCGCGCTCGGCGTCCAGCCCCCGGAGGGGGTGTACCTGACCTCGCGGTACCACACGCAGTACTACGACGAGATTCCGGACGTGAGCGTCGACAAGAGCAGTATGACCACACTCTGGGGCGGCGAACTCGGACAGGAGCAGTTCCTGTCGCTCGGCGAGGACGCCGACGTGTTCGTCATGGACCCGAACTTCATCATCAGTCGGAGCGACAACTGGGACCAGGAGGCGATCGACGAGGTGAAATCGACCGGCACCCCCTTCTTCGGGAACAGCATCTTCTCGCGGGCGTACGATTTCCACGAGGACTACCGGTACTACACGCTTTACGAGGCCTTCGAGAAGCTCTCGCAGGTGTTCCAGCGCCAGGACCGCTACGAGGAGTTCGCGTCCCTCCACGAGGAGTTCCAGTCCGAGGTCGACGGCGTCGTCCCGGCCGAGAGCGAGCGGCCGTCGGTCGCCATCGTGTGGCCCCAGCCGGTGGACGAGCCCGAGCAGTTCTCCCCGTACCTGATCGGCGAGGGGACGAGCTTCAAGCAGTGGCGCGACCTCGGGGTCGAGGACGCGTTCGCCAACACCGACGTCAAGGACTTCCACGAGAACCGCGGCCGCATCGACTACGAGACCCTGCTGAAGGTCGACCCCGACGTGCTCTTGCTCCGCGGGAACGAGGCCAAGACGGCCGCTGAGTTCCAGGACACGGTGGTCTCGTTCATGGAGAACCACGACACGGCGAGTCAGCTGACGGCGGTCGAGAACGGCGACGTCTACCGCGGTGGCACGCTCTACCAGGGCCCGATCACGAACATGGTGCTGACCGAACGCGCCGCACAGCAACTCTACGGCGTGGATCGCGAGCTGTTCGACCGCCAGGCCGTGAGCGACGTCGTCAACGGAAACTTCTGAGCTGACGGCCGGGCGCTGATCGTCCTCCAGGGGGCTCGAAGCCAGCGAATATCGCGGAAGCATCGGGGTTTACGTTACCGCCCGTCGCAGTGTGAGGTGATATGGACAGGGAGGTTGCCATCATCGGCGGGTCGATGACCAAGTTCGGCCAGCGAGACGCCTGGATACGCGAGTTGCTGGCGGAGGCTGGTGAGGCGTGTCTGGACGACGCTGGCGTCGAACCCGACGCCGTCGACCACGTTTACGTGTCGAACATGGCGAGCGGGGAGTTCGAGGGACAGACGGGGATCATGAACGCGCTGGCCCACGACCTGGGCCTCATGCCGGCCTATAGCCAGCGCGTCGACCAGACGAGTTCCAGCGGCGGGGCCGGAATGTACGCCGCCTGGCAGTCGATCAAGTCCGGAGCCAGCGATATGACCCTGCTCGTCGGTGGGGAGAAGATGACCCACAAGGGCACCGGCGGCGCGACGGACATCATCGCCTCCATCACCCACCCCGCCGAGTACAAACACGGCGTCACCCTCCCGTCCTTCGCCGGGATGACGGCGCGACACTATCTCGAACGGTTCGACGCACCACGGGACAGTCTCGCCAAAGTCGCCGTCAAGAACCACGAGAACGGCACCCGCAACCCGAAGGCCCAGTTCCAGAAGGAGATAACGGAAGAAGATGCGCTGGAGAGCCCGATCATCGCCGATCCGCTCCGGCTGTACGACTTCTGTCCGATCACGGACGGGAGTTCGGCGCTCATGTTCTGCCCCGTCGAGGTGGCCGAGGAGTACGCCGACGAGTACGTCGTGGTGTCGGGCATCGGCGGCGCGACGGACACCCACGTCGTCCACGAGCGCGACGATCCGACGACGATGGGCGGCGTCGTGGAGTCGGGCGCAGAGGCCTACGAGATGGCCGGAATCGGACCCGAGGACCTCGACGTGGCCGAACTGCACGACATGTTCACGATTCTCGAGTTCCTCCAGATGGAGGGGCTGGACATCGCCGAGAAGGGCGAGGCCTGGAAGATGGTCGAGGAGGGTCGCACCGAGATCGACGCCGAACTGCCGATCAACACCTCCGGCGGGCTGAAGTCGAAGGGCCACCCGCTGGGGGCCAGCGGTGTCGCACAGGGCTACGAGATCTACGAGCAACTGGTCGGTGAGGCCGGCGACCGGCAGGTCGACGCCGAGACGGGGCTGGCCTGCAACGTCGGCGGCTTCGGGAACTGCGTCATCACCACGATCATGGAGGCACGATAATGTCGATGGACGCCATCCGCTGTCCGAACGGTCACGTGAAGTACCCCACGCACCCACGCTGTCCGGAGTGTGGCGAGAAACCCGCCGAAACTATCGACCTGAGCGAGCGCACGGGAGAGGTCGTCACGTGGACGAAGAGCACGGCAACGCCGCCCGGCGTTCGCGAGCCGAACGTGCTCGCGTTCGTCGAGTTCGAGGTGGACGGCACGTCGGTGCGGGCCCTCGGGCAGGTCGCGGACAACGCCGACGTGGAGACCGGCGACGAGGTCGAACCGGTCTACGTCGAGGAGTTGCGCGAACCCGGTGTCGGACTCAAGCCGGCGGATGCGGATCAGGAGTGGGGCGGGTACCGATTCGAACTCTCCCAGTGAGGACCCTGTCCGAACCGAGAGTTCGTATCGGAGGTTTCAGCTTTCTCAGTGAGGGCTCCGCCCGAACCGAAAGCTGAAACCGAAGATTCCGACTGTCCCAGTAGAAGCGAAGACCGCGATTTCTAGCGGTTTGGGGGAGCCTGATTCGCCGCTCGCGGCTGATTCCATGGACGTGTCCGCTCGGTTGCCAGCCCGCTCTCGGCTTCCAGCATGGAGACGCCGTCGAGGACCGTTCTGATCCCGGCCTCCGAAGAGTGGGGGTAGACCGCGATCAGGTCCTCGTCGTCGTACAGCGCCAGGCACGTTACGGGGAGGACGACCGTCGTGTAGTGGCTGTCGGTGAAACTGTTGTGGCAGTCGTGGCGTTCGAAGGCGGGCGCGAGGCGGACACCGTGGGCGTCGGCCCAGGCCTCGAACTCCCGGTAGAGGGCGAACTCGCGGCGTGCATCTGCATCGCCGACCGTCACCCGGTGGGGCCACCGTCGGACCGACAGAGCCGCGATGACGCCCGCGGCGGACAGCGACTGGAGACGACCCTGAACCCGGGCCTGTTCTGTCCGGGCCCCGGCCGCAACCGATTCGCGGAGAAACAGTTCCGCTCGCGTAATGTGGGTCATGGGTGCATCCGCAACGCCGCCAGCGTGCTTAGCTGTTCGGGAAGATGTCACACAGGCATGGGTGTCGAGAACGGTCGGGAACCGGCAGGTACTCAGTCCGAGACTTCGACGGGGTCCCGCCATTCGGTCCCGTCGGATTCCAGCGTGTCGGTGACTCGGCCAGACCCTGCCTCGATGGCGCGCAGACAGTCGAGGACGGACCGGGAGCCGTCGGTGGTCGAGTGGGGATAGACGGCGTCGAGGTCACCGTCGCGGTAGACGGCGAGACAGAGGGCGGGGCGGACCAGCCACCTGCCTCGTTCGCCGGTCTCCATGGAGTAACACGACCGGGTGTCGAAGAAGGGGTCGAGCGAGACGCCGGTGTTTTCGGCCCACTCGCTGAACCGCTCGTATCGCTCGTGGCTGTCCCCCTCTGACAGCGGCACTTTCTTCTCCCAGGTATCGATCGTCACGTCGTCGACGTGGCCCTCCCTCGCCAGTCGTTCCAGTCGGCCCGCCACGTCGTCGCGTCGCCGCGCTGCGACCTCGGGCAGCGAGGACCGAGCGAACAGTTCCACCCGTGTCCCGGTGGAGCTCCCGTTACCGGACATTCGTATTACTGGATGCAACGCTGGAATAAATAAAGCCTGCTATGTTAGGGGTCGTTGACACTGTACCCCACGGGACTCTCGGGAGCAATACAGAGAGAGGGTGGTCCACTTCAGTTGGATCGACCGCCGTCACCGTCGCTGTCCCCGCCGTCGTCGATGTCGTCTTTTATCGACTGGAGTTCGGCGTCCACGTCGACGGGGACCGACGCCCCGCCGGATTCGACGTCGAGGTCGGCGTCCGTAGTTTCGGAGTCGGCGAGTCGATCGTCGATCTCGTCGCGGAGCGACCGCGCCTCCTCGAGGACGCGCCGGGCGTCGTCGTCGGTGGATCGCCCCTCCATCGCGTCCTGAACGTCTGCCAGCACGTCGTCGAGTTTCCGAACGGTAGTCCGACTGAGTTGGACCGCCCGGTCCCGGACGGCGGTGTCGCGCTCGTCGGTCAGGCCGCGGTCGGGATCGGAGAGCCGGATGGCCCGCTGCAGGAGGCGGAGTGCACGGACGTTCGTCTCCAGAATCAGGATCGCACCGGGGATCGCTACCTCGTCGGTGAATCGGAGGAGTTCCCGCGGCGAAGGGGGGCGGAGTCGACGCCGCCGTCCGGGTTCGAGTTCGCGCTGGAGGTCTCGAAGCGACCGTGCGAGGTCCGCCGCGAGCCGCGCGAGGTCCTCGTCGCTGGCCGAATCGCTCATACCGACCCTACGCGGCGTCGGGTCTTAAGCCCGGGTCCTCCCACGCCGCCGACCGTCCGCTATCGACCACTCGCCGACTCCGTTTCGAGCGCCGAAATCTGCACAAATATTATGGCATCGAGGGCGAAAATTACGACGTATGAGCACGACATCCGTGGCAGCCAAGTTCCCCGGCGCGCTATCGGGGCTCGAGCGCCGCGGGGGCGGGATTCTCGTCGTCGGGACGCCGGACGGACAGCGACGGGTCTGCGAGCGGCTGCTCGGGTCCGGCGATCGGGAACGTCTCGTCGTCGACACGGACCAGGCCCAGTTGACCGCGAACTGTCACCACGGAGCCACGGAGGTCCGCGCGCGTCCGACACAGGCCGCGGCTTGCCGGGCGGGCGCAGTCATGCAGTCGTCGACGCTTGCCGACCGAGTCGCCGAGACCATCGACGACCACGCGCGGGGTCTCGACCCGTCGGAGTTGCGGATCTGTCTCGGCTCGGCCGCCTCTGACGCGACTGCGGCCCGGTCCATATTCTTCGATGCCGTCCTCACCGAACTGGAACGCGTGAGCGCGCTGGGACACGTCCACGTTCCCGGGACTTACGACAGCGATCTCGTCCGTCGGCTCGAACCATTGTTCGACGCGGTCGTGGAGGTACAGACCCAGCCGCGACCCCAGCAGCGCTGGCACGTCCCCGACCACGACGTCACCACCGACTGGATCGGTTTAGGGTAACCAAAACCCTTTTAGATTTAGGCGCGCCTAAGGTCGGGTAATGAGTCACGCGCCGGATACCGTCGACGAGTCCGAGGCGGCGCCAGAACCGGAAGAAGATGCGCCACTGATCAAGTGTCACAGAGCGACCGACGAGCGAACGGTATTCACCGAGGACGGCAACACCGACGGCTGGATCGCGACGGATCTGACCGTCGAGTGTCGGGATTGAGCGACCTGCAGCTGGCGGCTGACGTTCACCGCAAAAAAGAACGAAGTTTTCGATCGCGACTCTTCTCGCGGTCCGGCGGTCCTATTCGGCGCTGGTGTCGAACACGAGCGTGTCGTCTTCGAGGTAGTGGTCGAGGTGGTGGGCGTCGTCCTCGGTCTCGACGAGGATTTCCCGGAGGATCTCGGCGGTCGCGTGGTCGCCGAGTTCCGTCGCGAGTTCGATGTGTTCCCGGAGGTTCTCGATGATGTCGCCGTAGATCTCCAGATCGTTCTTCAGCGACGTGCGGATCGGGTACACGTCACCGTCCTCGTGGGGGACGCCGGCCCGCTCGGAGAGGTTGGGCATGCTCGCCACGGGCGTCCCGCCGATGGCCTGCAGGCGCTCTGCGATCTCGTCGGCCGCCGCTTCGGCGTTCTCGGCGGCGTCGCCGAGGAAGATGTGGAGGTCGCGGAACTCCGCACCCTCGACGTTCCAGTGGTGTTTCCGAAGCTGGTGGTAGAGGACGTACGTGTCGGCGAGGTCGTCGTTCAGCGCCTCGACGATCTGTTCGGCCTTCTCCTGTTCGAGTCGAAGTTCGTTCGCTTCGACTTCTCCGAACTCCTTCCGAACGGTTTTCTCGGTGCTCATCTCGTTCGAACAGTGGTTCGGAGGTATCATAAACTTTGGGTTCGAGAAACTATTTTTTCCATCCCTAAAATTGATTTCGGCAAGCCGAAACCGAACTGGTTCGGTCAGGAACGTTTCAGGACCATCGCTCGCTCGTCGTCGCCGATACCGGCACCGGTATCCCGTCGGAGTTGTTCCTCGTGGGCGTCGAGCAGGGCGTGGAGGTCCGTCTCGGCGATGTCGAGGGCGTCGGCGAACTCGTCCCAGACGTGGGCGCGCAGGCGCAGGAAGTAGGTGTCGTCGGTCCGCTCGACCACCGGCTGTCCGTGGAACTGCGAGCGCCACTCGTAGACGATGTCCTCGACGCCGGGGTTGTCCCGGACCTGTTTCTGGTGGCGGGTCAGCAGGTCCCGGAGAGTGGGCTCGTCGACATCGTGACGGCTGGCGACCGTCGCGAGCAGGTCGTCGTCGAAGGGGGCGAGGGAGTCGTCGGTCATCGTTCCCACGAGGAACGGCCGGGACAAAAACGCCGTCGCCGACGACAGGGTCCGATAGGTTCATTCCGCCGGGACCGAACCGGGTGGTATGTGCGCTCGCTTCGCCCGCGGTTCCTGGCGGTACGCGGCCCCGCCCGCGGTCGTCGGGCTCTTTCTGCTACCGTTCTCGCTCGTCTGGGCCACCGTCGCCTTCCTCACCGGCGGCGCGGCGCTTGGCTTCCACCGTGATCCGGATCGGTCCCCCCCGACGGACGGTCTTCTCGCCCCGGCAGACGGGAAGGTTTCGGTCGTCCGCGAGGAGGATCACCGGCTTCGCGTGGGGATCTTCATGAACCTGACCGACGTACACGTCAACCGCGCGCCACTGACCGGCACCGTCGAGGAGGTGGTCCATTCGCCGGGGAAACACTGGCCCGCCTTCACCAAGGAATCGGACCGTAACGAAAAGGTCCGGATCGAGTTCGAGGAGTACACCGTCGTGTTGATCGCCGGCGCGGTCGCACGGCGGATCCACCCCTACGTCGAACCGGGCGAGACGGTCGCGCGAGGCCAGCGCATCGGCCACATCTCCTTCTCCAGTCGGGTGGACGTACTCATGCCCGAGGACGTGCGCCGCGATGATCTCCGTGTCTCGAAGGGGGAGACCGTGACCGCCGGCGAGACGCGGCTCGTAGATCGGTGACCGAAGGCCGGGACCAGTCCCCGCTCAGAACGGGTACTCGCGAGATTCGTGCTGAACTGAGATCCACTTCGTCTCGGTGATCTCCTCGAGGATCAGGTCGCTGTTGAATCCACCCATCCCGGAGGCCCGCTGGCCGCTGAAGGGGACGTGTGCCTCGTCGTTGATCGGCTGATCGCCGACGTGGACGTGACCAGTGTTCATGCGCCGGGCGATGGCCTTCCCCGTCCCCTCGTCGTCGGCGTGGACCGATCCGGAGAGGCCGTACTCGGTGTCGTTGGCGACCGCGACCGCCTCGTCGACGTCCGCGACCGCGATCACCGGCGCGATCGGGCCGAAATGCTCGAAACAGGCCGCCGGCATGTCGTTGTCCACGCCGCTTAGTACTGTGGGTTCGACCACGAGCGAGTCGTCGACGCCATCCAGCGGGACCGTCTCGCCGCCCGTTTCCAGCGTCGCACCTGCATCGACGGTCTCCGCGACGTATTCGAGCATCTGATCGCGCTGGGACTCGTCGATTATCGGGCCGACGATGGTGTCCGGATCGTGGGCGCTGCCGGTCGGGAGATCCTCTGCCCGGTCGACGAGGCGGTCGACGTACTCGTCGTAGACGGCCTCGTGGACGACGTGGCGGTTGATCGAGATGCAGACCTGACCCTGGTGGACGAACGAGCCGAAGACCCCGGCGTCGACCGCGCGGTCGAGGTCGGCGTCGGCCGTGACGATGTGCGGGTTGTTCCCACCCAGTTCCATCACGGGCGTGGCGAGGTTCTCGGCGGCCGTCGCGGCCACCCCGCGGCCGACCGGCGTCGACCCTGTGAACGTCACCGCGTCGCTCTCGGGGTGGCCAGCGACGCGGTCGCCGATCTCCGACCCCTTTCCGGTGACGACGTTGACCACTCCGTCCGGGAGTCCGATCTCCTCGAACAGTTTGGCGAAGACCAGTCCGCCGGTGATCGGGGAGTTCGTCGCGGGTTTACAGACCACGGTGTTCCCGGTCGCGACCGCCGGCCCGATGGCACGCATCGAGAGGTTCAGCGGGAAGTTCCACGGCGAGATGACCGTGACGACCCCGGCCGGGCCGCGCTCCACGACGTTCTCCTTCCCCGAGATGTTCGAGCCCTTGTGCTGGCCCTCCAGCCGGCGCGGGTACGTCGCCGCCTCGCGGGCGTGGTCGAGGGTGATCTGAATCGACGTCTCACCCATGATCCGGCTGCCGCCAACTTCGGCAGCGAGCAATTCGATTAGTTCGTCGCGGTGGGATTCGATGGCCTGGACGAGATCGGTGAGGACGCCTTCCCGCCTCGCCGGCGGTGTCTCTGCCCAGTCGTTCTGTGCCGCGGCCGCCGCCTCGTAGGCCGCGTCCACGTCGGCTTCGGTCCCTGCCGGGACCTCCGCGACCGTTTCACGAGTGGACGGGTCCTCGACGGGAATCGTCTCGTCGCCTTCGGTCCACTCGCCGTCGACGAGGAGGGCGTTCCAGTCGGCCTCGATGGCGTACTCCGACGGCCCAGCGGAGCGCATTTCGCTCATAGATGTAGGTGGGCTGGAATCACTTTGGGCGTTGTTGCCACCTCACGTGCAGTTGCGTGCGGCGCTGTGCGGGACCGCGCCCGACCGTACCAACCACGTTGGCCGGTTTCCCGAGCTATATCTGTCGTGGTGGCGAACCGCCCGGTGATGGGCGAGCTAGCTACGATGTTCGCGCCGGACCGGGTGGCGGTCGTCGGCGCGACCGAGAGCGAGGGATCCGTCGGCCGCGCCATCACGTCGAACCTCGCCGCCGACTTCGAGGGTGAGGTAGTCCCCGTCAACCCCAACGCCGAGACGGTCCTCGGCAAGCAGTGCTACGAGGACATCGGGTCGGTCCCGGGGACGGTCGACGTGGCGGTGGTCGTGGTGCCGGCAGCCATCGCAGTCGACGTGGTCGAGGGCTGTGGCGAGGCCGGCGTCGAGAACGTGGTCGTCATCACGGCCGGGTTCAGCGAGGCCGGCAGCGACGGGGCGAGCCGCGAGCGCCGCCTCCGTGACGTCGCCGAGCAGTACGACCTCAACGTCGTCGGCCCCAACAGCCTCGGAATCATGAGCACCGCCGTGAACATGAACGCGACCTTCGGGCCGGAGAACGCCCGGCCCGGATCGATCTCCTTTATGAGTCAGTCCGGCGCGTTCGTCACCGCGGTCTTGGACTGGGCCAACGACAACGACGTCGGTTTCAGAGATATCGTGTCGCTTGGAAACAAGACGGTCCTCGACGAACGCAACTTCGTCGCAGAGTGGGGCGACGACCCGGAGACGGACGTAATCCTGGCCTACCTCGAAGGGATCGAGAACGGCTCGGAGTTCATTCAGACCGCCCGTGAGGTCACGCAGAACACCCCGATCCTGATGGTCAAATCGGGCCGGACCGAGGCGGGTGCGTCGGCGGCGGCCTCCCACACGGGGACGATGGCCGGCAGCGAACGCGCCTACGAGGCGGGGCTGGAACAGGCCGGCGTCCTCCGTGTCGAGACGGTTCAGGAACTGTTCGACTACGCCGGCATCCTCGCGGGCCAGCCCCTCCCGGAGAGCGACGGCGTGGCCATCGTCACCAACGCCGGCGGGCCGGGCGTGATGACGACCGACGCGATCGGCGACGCCGACCTCGATCTGGCGTCCTTCGCCGACGACACCATCGACAGCCTGACCGAGGCACTCCCGGACGGCGCGAACGTCTACAACCCGATCGACGTGATCGGGGACGCCGACGTGGAGCGGTTCCGGGAGGCCATTCGTATCACGCTGGCGGACCCGAACGTCGGGGCGGCCATCGTGCTGGCCTGCCCAACCGCGACGCTCACGTTCGAGGACCTGGCCGAGGCCACCGTCGAACTTCAGGCGGAGTACGGGACGCCGATCGCGGCGTCGCTGATGGGTGGGGATTCCACGCGAGAGGCCCAGTCGATCCTGAGAGAGGCCGACATCCCGACGTACTTCGATCCCGCGCGGGCGGTCCGGAGCCTCGACGCGCTCCGTGAGTACCGCGAGATTCGGGCCCGCGAGTACACCGAGCCGGAGGAGTTCGACGTGGACCGCGAGCGCGCCCGCGAGGTTCTCGAATCGGCCAAGCGCCGGGACACCAACAGCCTCGGCGTCGAGGCGATGGACCTCCTGTCGGCCTACGGCATTCCGACACCGGCCGGCGAGATCGTCGACGGGACCGCCGAGGCACGCGAAGCCGCCGAACGCATCGACGACGGCGACGGCGTCGTGATGAAGATCGTCAGCCCGGACATCCTCCACAAGTCCGACATCGGCGGCGTCGAGGTGGGGGTACCCCCCGAGGAGGTGGCCGACACCTACGAGGACCTGGTCACCAGGGCGCGCAACTACCAGTCCGACGCGACCATCCTCGGCGTGCAGGTCCAGGAGATGCTCGATCTGGACGACGCAACCGAGACCATCGTCGGCACGAACCGCGACCCGCAGTTCGGACCACTCGTGCTGTTCGGTCTGGGCGGCATCTTCGTCGAGGTGCTGGAGGACACGACGCTGCGGGTCGCGCCGGTGAGCGAACCCGAGGCGGAGGCGATGATCGACGAGATCGAATCCGCGCCGCTGTTGCGGGGGGCGCGGGGCCGCGAGCCGGTCGACGAGGCCGGCGTCGTCGAGACGATCCAGCGGCTCTCACAGCTGGTGACGGACTTCCCCGCGATACTGGAACTGGACATCAACCCGCTCGTCGCGACTCCCGAGGGCGTCTCGGCGGTCGACGTGCGACTCACTATCGATCAGGAGCAACTATGAACCCGATACTCGTCAGTTCGACCGAGGCAAGTACAGGCAAGACGGCCGTCACGCTCGCGCTGGCCCGCCACGCCGCCGACGCCGGACAGTCGGTCGGCTACATGAAACCGAAGGGTACCCGCCTCCAGAGCGCCGTCGGGAAGACCCTCGACCAGGATCCAATGTTGGCCCGGGACATCCTCGACCTGGACGAGGAGATGCACGTGATGGAGCCCATCGTCTACTCGCCGACGTTCGTCCAGGAGGTCGTCCGGGGCCGGGAGGACCTGGACGCGCTCCACGACAGCGTCACCGAGAATTACGCGACGATCGCCGAGGACAAGGACGTCGTCGTGATCGAAGGGGCCGGCGAGTACACCACTGGCGGGATCATCGATCTGACCGATCCCGACATGGCGGACCTGCTCGACGCCCGCGTCCTGCTGTTGGCCAACTACGACGAACCCGCGGACCTGGACGACGTGCTGGCGGCTGCCGACGCCTTCGGCGACCGACTCGGGGGTGTGCTGTTCAACGGCGTCTCCGACGACGAGTTCGACGAACTCACCGAGGACGTGATCCCGTTCCTCCGGGAGCGGGGCGTGACGGTCTTCGGTGCAATCCCGCAGGTGCAGGAGCTGTCGGCTGTCACTGTCGGCGAACTCGCCAGCGAACTGGGTGCGGACGTGCTGACGGGCGACGCGCCGACCGACGCCTACGTCGAACGGTTCCTCGTCGGCGCGATGGGGCGAGAGGCCGCCCTCTCGGGCTTCCGACGAGCCCGCGAGGCCGCGGTCATCACCGGCGGCGACCGATCGGAGATCCAGACGGCCGCACTCAGCGCACCAGGCGTCAAGTGTCTCCTGCTCACGGGCGGCCACCGCCCGAGCGGTGCCGTGGTCGGCCGCGCGGAGGAGAGCGGCACACCCATCCTGCTGGTGCAGGGCGACACCCGGACGACCATCGACCGCGCCGAGGCCGTCGTCCGGAGCGGCCGCACGCGCGACCCCGAGACCGTAGAGCGGATGGGCGAGTTGCTCGCCGACGCCGTCGACGTGGACGGGTTGCTCGCGCTCGGGGAGTGAACGGCGTCAGGAGTGAGGGTTCAGACTTATACAGATTCGGGCCCACCGACGAGTGGAGCCAGTTGGCTCCGTAGTGTCACACGCGGGGGGCACACGCCCCCTGGTTTCCCTGTGTTCTCGACTCCGGAGCGGCCGGGCTGTCACTCCGCTGGAACCAGCGAGTCCGGCAGGTGCTCCCGAACCCCTGCCACCGCGTCACTCGGGTCGTCAAGCGGCAGTGGCGGTATCGTCTCGACCGGCAGTCCCGTCATCTCCTGCAACGCGTCTGGATTGGTCCGCTCGGCCGTGGTCTCGCTCGCGTACTCGTTCAGGACGACCCCAGCGACCGGCACGTCTCGCCGGCGGAGCGCCTCGACGGTCAGCGCGGTGTGATTCAGCGTCCCGAGTCCGGAGCGGGCGACAACCAGCGCCGGCAGGTCCAGATCGGACACGAGATCGACGACCTCCCGTCCGTCCGCGAGCGGGACACGGAGGCCGCCGATTCCCTCGACGATCCCGACTTCCGCATCTGCGACGGCGTCTCGACAGCCGAAAATGATTCTCTCGTAGGAAAGATCTTCGCCGGTCCGTTCGGCAGCGACGGCCGGTGCGAGCGCGGGTTCGAGTCGCCGGAGACAGGTCGCGGCGGACTCGTCGTCGCAGGCCTCGGTGACGAATGCCGCGTCGTCGTCGGGCGGGTAGCCGGTCTGGCACGGCTTGATCGCGCGGGCGTCGAGTCCCTCCTCGCGGCGTCGGCCGACCAGTCCCGCAGTGACGACGGTCTTGCCGACGCCGGTATCGGTACCCACGACGGCAAGATCCCGAGGCTCGTCGACTCCGCCGGTCATAGCAGGTTCAGTTCGTGCCCAGCCTCGCGAAAGGCCGTGAGACAGCGGTCGATCTCGGTCTCGGTGTGGGTGGCCATCGGCGCGACGCGGATCCGACTCGTCCCTTCCGGAACCGTGGGCGGTCGGATTCCCGGCGCGACGATATCGTGGTCACGGAGGCGAGCGTCGAGGGCCATCGCGTCCTCGCGGTCACCGACGACGACGGGAAGGATCTGCGTCTCACCCCACACCTCGAAGCCGGCGTCTTCCAGACCGTCCCGGAGGCGTCGGACGTTCTCCCAGAGCCGGTCGCGGTGGGTGTCGTCCTCGCGGGCGATCCGGAGCGCCTCGCGGGCAGCGCCGGCCGCCGGCGGGGTGAGTCCCGTCGAGAAGACGAACGAGCGCGCGGCGTTCAGCAGGTGTTCGATCAGGGCCTCGCTACCGGCGACGTAGCCGCCCTGACTCCCCAGCGCCTTCGAGAGCGTCCCCATCTGGACGTGGACCCGATCCGAGAGGCCCTCGCGTTGAACGATCCCACCGCCGTCCTCGTAGAGGCCAGTCGCGTGGGCCTCGTCGACCAGCAGCCACGCGCCGAACGCTTCGACGGTGTCACAGATGTCGGCGAGCGGAGCCACGTCGCCGTCCATGCTGAACACCGAGTCGGTGAGGACGAGCCAGGATTCGTCGCCAGTGGACTGGCTTCTGCTCGCTCTCTCGTCCATCTTCCCTCGCAGGTCCGAGGGATCGCAGTGGTCGTAGACGACGGTCTCCGCACCGGCCTGTCGGCAGCCGTCGACGATACTGGCGTGGTTGAGTTCGTCGGAGAACACAACGTCGGGCCCGAGCGCGGCGATCACGCCGACGTTGGTCGCGTACCCCGAGGAGAAGACCAGTGCGCGCTCGGCCTCCTTGGTGTCGGCGAGGTCGCGCTCAAGCGCGCGGTGGGTCAGCGTGTCGCCGGTCACGAGTCGACTCGCGCCTGCACCGGTGCCGACCTCGCGGGCGGTCTCGGCGGCGGCCCGCTGGACTCGGTCGTCACACGCCAGTCCGAGGTAGTCGTTGGTGGCGAAGAGCAGTTGCTCGGGGCCGTCGAAGGCCACCGGATCGCCCTTCGGATCGTCGGCGATGGGGGTCCGAGCCGTCACCTCGGCGACGGGGGTCAGATCACGACGGAGCCCACGTTGCTCGCGCTCGGCGAGTCTCGCTTTGGGGTCGAATCCGCGGTCGGTGGTGCTGCGGGTGCGGTCCGCGGGTGCGGCGTCTGTGTCGCCGGACATCAGAACCCGGGCATCAGGTCGGCGGGGCCGAACACGCCGTACTCGCCGGCGCGGTTGCGGCGAACGCCGGCCTTCAGGTAGCCCAGCGCCGGGCCGTTGACGTTGGCCGCCATGCTCGTCGCGTCGTCGAGTTCGAAGGTGTTCGTCCCGGTCTCGCCGTCGAAGGTCCTCCCGGTGACCCTGACCGTGGTCGTCGTCGGTTTCTCGTCGCTGGTCACGTCCAGAATCCCGCCGACGGTCACGTCCTCGGCGTCGCAGATCCCGGCCCGCTCCAGGAGCACGTCGTCGGCGTGTTCCATGTCCTCGAACTCGATGACGCCGTCGTGGTCGTCGATGACGGCCTCGATCTCTGCGTCACTCATCTCCCGGGCGTCGTCGATGTCGTAGCCGGGCAGGTGGGCGACGTCCTCCCGGACCGTGCCGCGGTTGTCCTCGTACCCCGATTTGAGTCCGACGCCCCACCGTATCTCGACTGCCTCGATCTCGACGAACGACTGGGCCGCGATGGCCGCCGCGCCGGTCAGGAAGCCCGGCGTCGCGCCCGCGCCGCAGACGAAGGTGATGCCCTGTTCCTCGAACGCCTCGGTGCGGTCGTCGAGTATGTCGATGACCCGTGAGCGCTTGAGTACGTCCACGAGTACGCCCGAGTATCCAGCGTCGGCGAACCGGTCGGCAACCCGGGGAATGAAGTCGTGTTCGAAGTTCGGGAGCGCGATCAACACGGCGTCGATAGCGTCGCTCGCTTCGATCACGTCATCGATGGGCGTCTCGGTCGAGTCTGCCTGTACCGAGGCCGCGACGCCGGCGTTCTCGCCGGTCTGTTTGATGCCGTCGGCGCCGCTGGCAGCGGCGGTCCCGCCGTCTGCTCGCGGCTCACTTCGTTCTCCGCTCGCTCGCTCCGAGTCGCTCCGCGACTCGCTCGCGATGTTGCCTTCAGTCGCCCCGAGCAGTTCGTCCACGTCCAGTCCGGAGTGATCGACGGCGACCCCGTTTCGGTCACACGCCGCAACCGGCGTGAGATGGTCCTTGTCCCTGGAGACTTCGAGCGTTCGTCGGCCGATTCCGCCGCATCCCAGTATCGCGAAGTTCACGTCGTTCATGTATATCGAAGGTTAATCGTCCAGTTCCGCGTTGCTCGTCGCCGTTCCAGCGGCCGTCTCCAGGTCCGTCTCTCCCTCCGTCGGCTCCTCGCCGGCGCGGGCCTTGACGGCCTCCGCGTCGAACTCGTTTTCCGCCATGTTCGGCTCCATCCCGGCCCGCTCCATCACCTCGATGTCGTCGCCGGGCGACTGTCCGCCCGTGGTGAGGTAGTCGCCGGTCAGGATGCCGTCTGCACCCGCCTCGAAGGGCAGGTGCTGTTCGTCCTGATCGAGGTTGACCTCGCGGCCGCCGGTGAGCCGCACCCGTGCTTCGGGGTGCAACAGCCGGTAGACTGCGATAGTCTCGATTATCTCCTCGGTACCGATGGCGGCCGAATCGCCCAGTTTCTCGCCGAGATCCGTCCCCGCGACGGGATTCAGGATGTTGACGGGCAGCGAGGAGACGCCGATGTCCTGGAGCGCGACAGCCGCGTCCACGCGGTCGGTCGGCGTCTCGCCCATCCCGAGGATGACGCCCGCACAGAGGTCCATCCCAACGTCCTTGGCCAGTTCCAGCGTCTCCACCCGGTCCTCGAAGGAGTGGGTGTCGACGATCTCCGGGAAGAAACGCGGTGAGGTCTCGATGTTGTGATTGTAGTGGTTGATTCCTTCGTCGGCGAGAATCTCGGCTTCCTCACGTGTGAGGATACCGAGGCTGGCGTCGACTTCCACGTCGGTCTCGTCGCGAACCAGCCTGATCGCCCGCAGGACTTCCCGCCACTCCTCGGGGCGGTTCTCCTTCGAGACGCCCTTCTCCGCGACGACGATGCCGAACCGCTGGGCACCGTCGCGTTCGGCGCGTTTCGCCGCGGCCAGTATCTCCTCGGGGTCGAGGAACCCGTACGTCTCGATGCCGGTGTCGAAGTGGACCGACTGCGCACAGAAGCCACAGTCCTCCGCGCAGTTGCCCGCCTTCGCGTTCACGATGGAACAGGCGTCGACCGTGCCGTCGCCCAGCTGTGACCGCACGTAGTCGGCCGCAGCCGCGAGTTCCTCGACCGGCTGTGCCAGCAGAGCGAGTCCGTCACGGCGGTCGAGCGACTCGCCCGACAGCACTCGCTCGACGGCGTCGTCTATCGTCCGGTTACCGGTCTCGTAAACCACAATTCTCTAGGCAGTTGACGAGGTGATAAAGCTAGGGGAGTGACGGGTATCTCCGATCGACTCACCCCGTATCGGGAGATACTCCAGACGAGATGGCCGCTACCTACCGTCGAGAGGGCTGGAGAAAACGAGTGTGACGGCGACTGGACGTCCACCAACGGCGGCGAGAGCCCCAGTCCGGGTAACTGCCAGTCCGTCTGGACTGTGACCTGGTTAGCTGTACTGCTCGACGAGGTCGACGAGCGTCCCCTGGTCCTGAACGCCGACGATCTGCTCGACGGCTTCGCCGTCGGCGAACAGGATCAGCGTCGGCACGCCCTGAACGTTGAACTGCTGGGCGAGCGACTGGTGCTGGTCCACGTCGACCTTCGCGACAGTCGCGTCGGTTTCGGCGGCGACGCTCTCGACCGTCGGTTCGAGCATCTTGCAGGGACCACACCAGTCCGCGTAGAAGTCCACGAGGACGACCCCGTCACCGGTGAGGTCGGCGAAGTGATCGCCGTCCTCGACGTGGACCGGTTCGTCGGCCGTCGAGGCACCCGTCAGGTTCGACTTCAGTTCCTCCTTCTTTTGCTCGCGAATCGACTCGATATCGTCCGAATCACTGGCGTCACTCATACGCTTCCGTACGGTAGCATGCCGTATAACGCCGTTGGCTGTGCGTCGGGACGACACAGACGGTTGCAAGCTCGCCGGACTCGTCGGTCGGTCCGGGCCTCACTCGCGATATCCCACTTAGTCTGCGACGTCGACGGTCACGTCGCCCGCGGCGTCGACCGTCACGTCGTGCCCCTCGATCGAGAAGGAGATCTCCTCGGCGTCTTCGTCGTCGAACACGGCAGCCAATTCGTCGAGATTCACGTAGGCGTCGAGATCGTCGAACTCGTCGACATCGCCGTCGACTGCGTTCGCGACCGCTTCCAGCACGACCCGACTCGCCGGTTGCGGACTGACCCAGGCCTCCTCGTCGTCGGTATCTCCATCCTCGTCAGGCCGGAGGATGTACACCTCACCGTCGTTTGCACCCATATCACCTGCTTCACACTACTCCGATATATAAACCCGCCAGTACTTTCAGGTGCTGAATACGCTGGCCCCGGTTTCCTGCCCGAACAGAGACCCATCCGGCACTGTGAGGCGAACGTTTAACTTCCGAGTGGGAATATAACGAACGTGTGTTAACATGGTACAGGTAATCTGGATAGTGGCCGCGGTACTGGTGACGTTCACGGTCGGATACGTGGGGTACTCCCGGTATCTGTCGCGGTTCGTCGATCTCGACGACTCGCGGGAGACGCCGGCCCACAAGTACGAGGACGGGCAGGAGTACGTGCCGGCGAAGAAACCGGTGTTGCTCGGGCACCACTTCTCCAGCATCGCTGGCGGTGCGCCCATCGTCGGCCCGATCACGGCCGGCGCGATCTGGGGCTGGGTGCCGGCGCTGGCCTGGGTCGCCATCGGCAACCCGCTGATGGGGGCCGTCCACGACTTCATCTCGCTGTCGGGGTCGATGCGTCACGAGGGGAAGTCGATCGGCTACATCATCGGCGAGTACGTCGGCGAGCGGGGCAAGGACATGCTCCTGTGGTTCGCCTTTCTCACCATCATCCTCGTGGTCGCGGTGTTCGCCCTCGTGGTGGGCATCGTCCTGAACGCCTACCCGCAGGCGGCGACCGCCAGCCTCGTCTACATCCTCCTCGCGCTCGTGTTCGGCGTGTACCTCTACCAGTTCGACGCACCGTTCATTCCGGGGACGATCGCCTTCGTCGCGGCCGTCTTCGCCGGCGTCTGGGTCGGGATCCAGTACCCCATCGCGCTGTTCCCGGCGGTCGAGGGCGTCTCCTATCCCGCGGGGACCGTGGTACTCCTCGAGTTCCTCGGTGACGGGGCCTGGCTCCCCGGGGCCGTCGCGAGCGCCGACGCCGTCCTGCAACCGAACGTCGCGGCGTGGGTGCCGGTCATCCTGATCTACGCAGCGCTGGCCAGCGGGCTCCCCGTCTGGATCCTGCTCCAGCCTCGGGACTACCTCTCGTCGTTCCTGCTGTACGCGGGCGTCGGCGGGGCGCTGCTGGCGATCGTCGTCGGCACGATCTTCGGCACGTCGGCGGAGCCGCTCGTCGTCGCCGACAGCATCCAGCCGTTCACGGGCTTCCTCGGCGTCGACGCGGTGTCGCCGTACCCACTGTTCCCGCTGCTGTTCGTCACTATCGCCTGTGGCACTATCAGCGGGTTCCACTCGCTGGTGTCCTCGGGGACGACGGCGAAACAGTTGAACAAGGAGAGCGACGCACGCCTGATCGGGTACGGCGGTATGCTCGGTGAAGGGCTGCTGGCCGCGACGGCGCTGTCGACGCTCGCGGTCGCCGGCATCGCCTCCGACGCGGCGGGCGGCGGTATCGGCGGCGCGCTCCCGAACTTCGCGGCCGGCGGCGCGACCATCCTGACGAGTTTCAACATTCCGGTCGCCTACGGCGGTCCCTTCATGGCGCTGGTGCTCGTGAGCTTCCTGCTCACCTCGACCGACACGGCCGCCCGCCTCGGCCGCTACATGATGGAGGAGATCGTCGGTACGGAGGGCAGCGGGACCGAGACCGGCTTCGCCGGCGGCCTCGACTCGTTCGCCCGGGGACGGTACACCAACCCGCTCGTCCAGATCGTCCTCGCGTACGCGCTGGTCGTCTCCGGCGAGTGGGCGACGCTGTGGGCGCTGTTCGGCGGCGCGAACCAGTTGCTCGCCGCGCTCGCCCTGCTCACGGGCACCGTCTGGCTCGCCAACTGGGAGGGATCCAAACAGCTCGTCAGCACCGGCGTTCCCATGGCGATCATGGTCGTGATCACCGTGCTGGCGTTGCTGTGGCTGGCGTTCTACGAGAACCTCTTCAACGCTCTCGTTCAGGGCGGTGCCACGGGGCTCGGCGGTCAGATATCGTCGGTCGTCCAGATGGTACTCGCGCTCGTCCTCGTCTACCTGGCGCTGTCGCTGGTCCGGATCGGCTACCGGAACATCTCGGAAGTGCGCCGCACCGGCGGCGCTGCCCCCGAACCCGGCGACGACTGACGGGACCCGTCCTTCCGTTTTCCGGTTACGTCCAGAACCGCTTCGCCAGCCGCGAGAAGAATCCTTCGGGCTCTCGCTCGACCGTCTCCCACAGCGTGAACGCCTCGGCCAGATCCGCTTCCGTACTCGCCACGAGGGCCTCGCGCTCGGGTGCGGCTACGATCAGGTGGATTTCGTAGTGGCCGTAGTACCCCAGCTTCAGGAGCGTGCGCTCACGGAATCCGTCGACGTGGGTCCGCACGTCCTCGGGGATAGCGTCGGCGACGAGGACGAACGTGAAGTTCGTCTCGAAGTGTTCCTCGTCGGCCTCGATCCAGTCTCCGGCGAGGTCGTGGCCCAGTTCGACGAGTCGGTTCAGGTCCGCGACGGTCGGGCGGTCGACGCGGCGGGCGAACACGTGCTCGCGGCTCTCGTGGTCGGCGTAACTCAACGCGGGGTGGAGGAACTGCTTCTGGTTCCGGACGCGTAACTCGCCGCGGAGGTCGAAGGACTCCTCACGGACGGTCACGTCACGGTCGAGGTCGTAGCTGTACATGAGCCGGTCGCTCACGCGGTCGAGATACTCGTCGTCCCACGTCGGCACCTGCTCGCGGATCTCCGCGGGCAACTCCTCGGCCGCGGCCGACCCGTCCTCGGCCGTCCCGCCGTCGGCCACCACGTCACTGGAG
Source organism: Halorientalis sp. IM1011 (assembly GCF_001989615.1). Taxonomy (NCBI): domain Archaea; kingdom Methanobacteriati; phylum Methanobacteriota; class Halobacteria; order Halobacteriales; family Haloarculaceae; genus Halorientalis; species Halorientalis sp. IM1011. The sequence goes on from NZ_CP019067.1 coordinate 3,363,524, forward strand.
TCCGGGTCACCGACACGATATTCCATATCCACTGATATCGCATCGCCGGTAAAAGTTCGTCGCCGGATTCGACGAGTCCAGACGACGAGGAAACCGGCGGCATCGTTATGCGCCTGTGGGCGCAAGCGACGATCATGAGCGACGATCGACCGACAGAGGCCTGCGGCCGGTGTTCGATGACGACCGTCGTCGACGCCGCGAACGCCGACGGCGAGTCCGACCGCACGGACCCGTTCGCGGACGACCGTATCGAGGTATCGGAGTCGTCCATCCGACGGGTCTCGCCGGTCGCGTGGACGCGGCGGGCCACGGCCCGACTGAACGCTGTCGTGGAGCGGCTGACGTACGGCCGCTGATCAGTTTCGACCCACCAGCAGGTACGTCACCGCGAACAGGATGGCCGCCAGGGTGGCGACGTTGACGAGCGTGAACTCGTACGCGCCCACGAAGGCCAGCCCCCACGTGACGACGAGCGCGAACAACGTCGAGAGGATCGCGTTCATCGCCAACAGGACCCGGGGGTCGCCGCTGGAACCGCTCGCGCCCTCCTCGAACCCCTCGTGGTCCGCGTCGTCGCGATTCTCGTCGGCCATGCTCCACAGAGGGAGTGACCGCCACTTATCTCTTTTCGGCAGCAATCGACGGGGCCCGGTACTGACGGTGCCAGAGAGACCGCCTCGTGTACTCCGGACGCCGAGAGAACTAAGCCGGTATAGACGAGAGTTAGCACCATGGGAATAATGGACACGGTCACCGGGATGCGCTCTCCGGACAGGAAGGCCGGACGTGACACGGCGGGTGAGGAGTCGGCGGGTGCGTACTGGTGTGACGGTTGTAGCGTCCGCGTCCGTGATGTCGCAGTCGACGAGGAAGGACTGGCTCGGGACGACGAGGGGACGCCGCTGTGTCCCGAGTGTGGCGACGCGATGCGGTTCGAACGGAGCCACGGCGAGGGGTGTGCGTGTTGAGTGGGCGGGTGGACCCGAGGCTCGTTGCGGTCGGCGGCCGGCGCGGACAGCTTTTTCACCGCGAGCCCGTTCGTGGGAAACGATGACACTCGCCGACCGGATCGCCGCCTACCGGGAACTCCTCGAGGAGTGGATCCACGGGTTCTATCACGGCATGATCGAACATCCGGCCTACGAGAAGATCGAAGACGAGGCCGAGGACCTCGAAGACGCGTTCATGCTGGCGTGTTTCCCGGACGCGTTCGGCATCCCGTCGCCGGTCTCGTACTACACGGCCGAACTGCTCCCCTCCCTCGAAGACGAGTTCCGGGCGTGGGAACGCCGGCTCTGGGACCGCGAGACACCACTGGAAGGGAAAGCCGAGGGGTACCACTTCTGATGCCTGGAATCGCCACGCGGGGGCGGTCGTAGTGGAGCCGTTCGTGTTCTTCGGCGGGAAAGGCGGTGTCGGGAAGACGACCGTCTCCTCCGCCTACGCGCTGAAGTGTGCCCGGGCCGGCGTGGAGACGCTAGTGGTCTCCACGGACCCGGCACACTCGGTCTCGGACGTCTTCGAACAGGAGTTCGGGGACGAACCCCGCCCGGTCGACGGCGTCGAGGGGCTGTCGGCGCTGGAGATCGACCCGGAGGCGGAAGTGACCAGCCACCTCAACGAGATCCGGACGCGGCTCTCCGACCAGGTGTCCACGCCGATGGTCAACGAGATCGACCAGCAACTCGAGATGGCCCACCGGACGCCGGGGGCCTACGAGGCGGCGCTGTTCGACCGGTTCGTCGACGTGATGCGATCGGCGGGGGACTACGACAGGATCGTCTTCGACACCGCGCCGACGGGGGGAACGCTCCGATTGCTCGCACTACCGGACTTCTTGGAGTCGTGGATCGACCGGCTGATGGACAAGCGCCGGGAGAGCATCGACCTGTTCGAGAAGGCCGCAATCGGGAACCGGGAACCCCGGCGCGTGATGGACGGCGATCCCATCCTGGCACACCTGCAGGAACGGAAGTCGTTCTTCGAGTTCGCTGGCGGAGCCCTGCGCAACGACGCGACCTTCTTTCTCGTGTTGAACCCCGACCAGCTGTCCGTGAACGAAACCGAGCGGGCCATCGAGGACATGGACGCGGAGGGGCTGGGCGTCCGGGGCCTCGTCGCGAACAGGCTCACGCCCGAGCCCGACCCCGACGAGGATGGGCGCGGCGCGCGCTACCTCCGGGATCGGATCGAGACCGAACGCGACCGCCTCGCGACCGTCCGGGAGCGGTTCGACCCGCCCCTGGTCGCAGAGATCGAATCGCGAACCCGGGAGATTCAGGGCGATCTCCTCGACGACGTGGCTGCAGAACTCGACGTCGACGTCACGCCCGAGGATCCGACGTTCGTGAACGCCGGGTAGCCAGCGGCGGTGTCTCGGAGATAGGGCTCGTTCCACGCGATTCGAGGCAAAGCAATTAGGTGCCTGCTACCGGATACCACGACCATGAGTACCGAGTCGCTCTCGACGTTCGAGTCGTCCGTTCCGGGGGAGGTCCACCGGACGACAGCCGAGGACGCCGGCGAGGCCATCGCCGACGCCGTCGAATCACCCGCGATCGGGACGGCGCTGCCCTACGACGGGGTTTCGCTGCCGGATTCCATCGACACCGACCCGTCCCCGTCGGCGCTGGAATCGGCGGCCACGGGCGTCACGCCGGCGACGATGGGGATCGCCGACTATGGGACAGTCGCGATTCCCTCGGGCACGGCTGGCGAGGAACTGGTCAGCCTCTACACGCCCCGCCACGTCGCCGTGGTCGCGGCCAGCGACGTGGTTGCCGACATGCCGACGGCCTACGAGCGACTCGGCGAGGACTTCGCCGCCCGAGCGGATACGCAGATCCTGGCGACGGGTCCGAGCGCGACGGCCGACATGGGGACGCTCGTGCAGGGTGTGCACGGCCCCTCCGAGACGCACGTCGTCGTGCTGGAGGACCGATGAGCTCTCGCCGCGACACCGCCGACCGCCTGCGGGAACTGATGGAGACCGAGGGCGACGCCGTCGCACAGAACACCCGAACGGTGAATCAGCTCTCGGACTACGCCATCCAGCGGTTCGACGACTACGAGGACCTGCGCGACGCGGCCCGTGGGATCAAGGAGTCGGCCATCGAGAACCTGCCCGAACTCCTCGATCAGGTCACCGAGGCCGTCGAGGAAAACGGCGGGCAGGTCCACGTCGCCCAGACGGCCGCGGACGCGAACCGGATCGTCGAGGGGATCATGGCCGACCGGGAGGCAGAGAAACTGGTCAAGAGCAAGTCGATGACGACCGAGGAGATCGACGTGAACGACCACCTCGAATCGGCGGGCTACGAGGTGGTCGAGACCGACCTCGGCGAGTACGTCATCCAGATCGCGGACGAAGCACCGTCCCACCTGATCGGGCCGGCGATGCACCGCTCGCCCGAGGACATCGCCGAGCTGTTCAACAGCGAGTTCGACCTCGAGGCGGACCTCACCGGCGACCCCAACGAACTCACCGAGTTCGCCCGCGAACGGGTGGGCGAGCACATCCGCGAGGCCGACGTGGGCATGACGGGCGCGAACTTCGTCGTCGCTGAGTCGGGGACGCTGATGCTCGTCACGAACGAGGGCAACGCCCGGAAGACGGCGGTGACGCCGGACACCCACGTCGCCGTCGCGGGAATCGAGAAGCTCGTCCCCAGCCTCGCGGACCTCCAGCCGTTCACCGAGCTGATCGCCAAGACCGGCACAGGACAGGACATCACCTCGTACGTCTCCCTGCTCTCGCCGCCCGTCGACTCCCCGATCCCGGACTTCGAGGCCGACGAGATGCGGCCGGCCGACGAGCGGGAGTTCCACCTCGTCCTGCTGGACAACGGCCGGATGGGGATGCGCGAGGACGACGACCTCCGGGAGACGCTGTACTGCATCCGGTGTGGGGCCTGCTCGAACGCCTGCTCGAACTTCCAGGCGGTCGGCGGCCACGGCTTCGGCGGGGAGACCTACACCGGCGGCATCGGCACCGGCTGGGAGGCCGGGGTCCACGGCCTCCAGAGTGCAGACGAGATGAACGACCTCTGTACCGGCTGTTCGCGCTGTGAACCGAAGTGTCCGGTCGAGATCGACATCCCGTGGATCAACACGGTCGTCCGCGATCGGATCAACCGCGAGGCCGAGGGAGACGAGTTCGACTTCCTCGTCGAGGGGCTGACACCCGACGAGGAACCCGCCGGGCTGGACCTCCAGAAGCGACTGTTCGGCAATATCGGGACGCTGGCGAAAACCGGTTCGCTCGCGCCCGGCCTGGTCAACACCGTCGCCGGGAGCCGTCCGGGGAAGTGGGTGCTGGAGCAGGCCTTCGGCGTCGACCCGCGCCGCGACCTCCCCGAGTTTGCCGAGGAGACGCTTCGGGAGTGGTACGGGGCCCGAGGCGCGCAGGTGACCGACCCCGACCGGGACGTGGTGCTGTACCCCGACGTGTACACGGACTACTTCGACCCCGAACGCGGAAAGGCCGCGATCCGGACGCTGGAATCCCTCGGCGTCCGGGTTCACGTCCCCGCCGTCCCGGAGAGCGGGCGGGCCCCACTGTCTCAGGGGATGATCGAGACGGCCCGCGAGCGGGCCGAGTCGGTCCACGGCGCGCTGGTGACCCACGTCGACGACGGGCGGGACGTGGTGGTGATAGAGCCCAGCGACCTGGCGATGTTCCGCCGGGACTACGGGAAACTCCTGCCCGAGCGCTCTGCTGAACGACTGTCCGAGAACAGCTACGACGTGATGGAGTACGTCTACGGCTTGCTGGACAACGGAGCCGACGCGGAGGGGCTAGACGCGCCGGGCGACGACGGCGACGCCGACATCGCCTACCACAGCCACTGCCAGCAGCGGACGATGGGCGTCGACGAGTACACGGAGTCCGTCCTGTCGGATCTGGGGTATAGCGTCCGCACCTCCGACGTGGAGTGTTGCGGGATGGCGGGGAGTTTCGGCTACAAGAGCGAGTACTACGAGGTCAGCATGGACGTGGGCGACCACCTCCGGGACGACCTCGGCGAGGTCGAGGGGGCGACGCTGACCGCCAGCGGCACCTCCTGTCAGGAGCAACTCGACGTGCTCTACGAGCGCGAGGTGCCCCATCCGATCGAACTGATCGCACCACGGTAGCCCGCGTCGCACGCGACCGCTCGAAGAACAAGGCCTTTGAGGGTGGGTTCGTGAGACAGTTGCAGTGCCTCCCGACGCCGACGACCGGGTCTACTACGTGATCAGCGACCTCCACATCGGGGGTGACGAGCAACTGGGCGAGGTCGACTTTCTGGCGGAACTACTGGACTTTCTCGAACGCCTGGAGCGAACCGACGAGGACGCCGAACTCGTGATCAACGGCGACGCCTTCGGCCTCTGGGAGATGACGACGGTCGAGGGGACGGCGAAGTTCGACCTGCTGGTCGAGACGTACCCGCGGCTGTTCGAACAGTTGCGCGTGACCGGCGAAAATATCGCGATTACGCTGGTGCCGGGCAACCACGACCACGAACTCGCCGCCTACGACGAGTACGTCGAGCGATTCGCCGAGTACAACGTCGACCTCGTCCAGGACCAGTCCGTCACGCGACGGGTCGGCGACAGCGTCGTGTACTTCGAACACGGGCACCAGCGGGACCCGAACAACCGGATCGACGACTGGGGGAATCCACACGCCTCGCCGCTGGGGTACTACTACAACACGCTCGTGACGAGTCGGGCGGGCCAGCTCTCGGACCGCGGGCGGTACAACTGGCTGAAGGACGTGCAGGCGGTCACGCCGACCGAACGGATGCCGGTGTGGCTGCTCTCGAAGTACTTCTACCTGGAGATGAACCCGCTCCTGCGGTACGCGCTGGTCCCCTTCCTGCTCCTGTTCAACATCAGCGCCGTCCTCGCAGTGCTGGCGGGCCTGTCGGTGGCCGGGATCTGGTCGGCCCCGATCGAATGGGGAACCACGTTCCTCGGCCAGTTCGGCAGGGCTGGGACCGCTCTCTGGTTCCTGCTCGCGGTCAACGTGACCATCGCCGGCCTGCTCCTGCTCGTGGGTGTCCCGCTGTACTTCCTTCGACGGGACGTACGCAAGACCATCGAACGATTCGGGGTCTTCGAGACCTCGATCACGGTCGACGCCGAAGGCCCGTACGAGGAAGCCGCCCGCGAGATCTTCGATGCGAACCCCGAGACCGCCGTCTTCTGCTACGGTCACACCCACCGTCCCGGAATCAAGGAGGTGGACGGCGGTGTGCTGGCCAACAGCGGCACGTGGCTCAAGCGCCTCCACCGCCGTGACGGTATCATCGGCGTCCTTCCACCAGTTTTCTACCCGTCCTACCAGCTCTGTGCGATCCGGATCGCCGCCGAATCGGACGCCGTCGCCGTCGAGTACGAGGAGATCCAGAAGGCAAGTCCGAGTCCCGAGGAACTCACGCTGACCGAACGGTTGCTCACTGTGGGTCGGAAACCGGACACCGACCTCCCGGATCGGACGGTCGTCCCGAACAAAGGGACGGACGGGACCGAAGCGACCCCGGAAGCGGCCGAGTAGGGGAGGGCTGGGCTACGTCACTCCGAGGAGGACGAGTATCCAGACGAATCCTGCGACGCCAGCAGACCCTGGGATCACAGTGAACAGCCTGACCGGCGTAGCCAACAGGTACCCCAGCGGCTGGAGCGGGCCCGGGAGGTCACCGGCCGTCGCTAGCAGTGTCTCGGTGTCACCGATGCTCGGGAACGCGGTCAACGCGAAACACGCGCCGAGCCAGTAACACGGTATCGCAACGAGCGGTGTTCCGGCAGCGGACGCGAGCGCGAACGCGGCGAGCGCGAGGCCCGTGTTGACCGGGAGGGGTGCGACAGCGATCAGCAGATCGACCGGGAACGACGTGACGGGCTCGTGGTCGAGATACGCGTCGGCGGCGAAGGGGTTCAGGATGGACGACCCGACGACCCCGACGCCAGTCAGCCGGCAGGCGAGCAGGTGGGCGGCCTCGTGGCTGACGATACCGGGTGCGACCAGTGCCGTCTCCACGGCGTAGTAGAGATCCGTGATCGAGGGCGACCTGTCGTCTGTCACGGGGGTAGGTCTACTGCGGGCCGAAGCGTCGTATGTCCATCGGTCACGCCGCGAGCGGCGGGTTCTGGCATCGCCTCGGCTGACGCTCGTCAGACACCTGCCAAAAGTTAAGAGGGAGGCTGTGCTGGGGTTTCGTATGGACGGACCAACGCAGGAAATTACCGCACTGGTGGGGCGAGAAGTGTATTCGAGCAACGGTGTCTTCGTCGGTGAAGTCGAGGACGTGCGGCTCGATCTCGACGACGTGCAGGTCACGGGGCTGGCCCTCCACGAGATCAATCACGACCTCTTCGGCGAGCGCGCCCGCGGCAACCGCGGCGTCATCCTCCCCTACGACTGGGTGCAGGCAGTCGGGGACGTGGTGCTCGTCAGCGACATCATCGAACGGCTCCGGACGCCCGAAGAAGAGCAGGAAGAAGAGATCACGGCCTGAGTTGCAGTCTCTCTCCCTTTAGCTCCCGTTACTACCGCCTTCGCTCCCGTCGACGCCCATCGCCTGGAAGAGTTTTTGCTTGACGGCCTGTTCGGTGAGTTCCAGCAGGGTGTCGCGGTTGTCCTCGTTGGTCTCGATCCCGGTGAAGATGCCCAGCGGAATCTCTGCGCTGGCGTCCGTCGAGTGGCCGGCGGTCTCGCCGATGTCCTCGAAAGCGTCCTCTAGCACTGCGCCGATGTCCATCCGGATGTCCTTCGAGCGAGCGGCCAGATAGATCGTGTCGTCGGCCAGCGCGAACACGGCGGTCGTGGTGATGCCCTCCAGATTCAGGAGGTGCTGGGCGGCCTGTGAGAGCGCGTCGCGGTCGCGGATGAACCCGGCGTTGGAGATGAGATGCGAGCCCTTGACCTCGCGGTTGCGGATGGCCTCGGCGAGCACGTCCAGCGTCTCGGGTGACATCGAGGGGGATTCGACCTGTTCGAGCGTGTCGTGGTCGGCGAACGGATAGAGGTAGGCCGCGGCAGTCAGATCGGCGGGCGTGGTGTCGCGTTTGAAATCGAGCGTCTCGGCGCGGATGCCGTAGAGGAGGGCGGTCGCGACGTTCCCGTCGAGGCTCAGGTCGAGTTCCTGGATGTACTTGGTGAGGATGGTCGAGGTGGCGGAGACGTTGGGGCGGACGTCGACGAAGTCGGCGTCGTGGTCGTGTTCGGGCTCGAAGTGGTCGATGACCACGTCGACCTCGTGATCGACCTCTGGCTCGCCGCCCTTGGCGTGGTCGACGACGGCGAAGGTGTCGTAGTCGTCGAGATCCACGTCTGTCCGCTGCTGGAGTTCGATCCCGAGCAGGTTGACGAACGCGCGGTTCTCCTGATGGCCGATCTCGCCCTGATAGATGATGTCGGCTTCGACGTCGAGGCTGTCGGCGATCAACTGGAGCGCGGCGGCGCTGGCGATGGAGTCGGGGTCGGGACTCCGGTGGATGAGGATGGCCATGCGCTCGTCGGTGGCTTCGATGACGTCGGCGAGCTGAGTGGCCTTGTACTCCAGTTCGCCGGTCTCCAGCGCGCGGAGCGCGGAGTCGGCGATGACGGCGGAGGGGTTGATGACCACGTCGGCACCGGCTTCGGTGAGTTCGTCCGCGGAGACGGGGTCGGACGCACGGGCGACGATGAACTGTTCGCCGTCGCGTTCGCGGACGTTCTCGACGGCGGCCATGTTGGCCTCGACGTCAGAGGAGAGGATCAGAAGGACGTCCCGGTCGTCGATGGTCTCGGCGGTCGACGCTTCGCGGATGTCGGCGGTGCGTGCGTCGAGGTCCTGGTCGCGGAGTGCCTCGACGCGGCCTTCGTCTTTGTCGAGGATGAGGACGTCTTTGCCTTCCGTCTCCAGTTCTTCGGCGACCGCGTGCCCCACACTCCCACAGCCAAGAATCGCATACGTAGACATCGAGGCCATCGTAATGGCGCTGCTCATGGTACAGGCGCTCGGACCGGGAGCTACTTATAACACACCTTCCCGTCACGTCGTCGAACTGGTTGGATCGCAGACCGCCCGACCACGGAAAGGAAACGTATTTCAATACCACCCCGTAAGATTCAGTCGCCGCGAGGGCCGATAGCTCAGTCCGGCAGAGCGACGGCCTCTTAAGCCGTCGGTCAAGGGTTCAAATCCCTTTCGGCCCGTTATTCTTGGCGTCGCTCACTCCGAGCGACGCCGAATCACGTGAGAAAGGATTTGAAGTAGGCCACGAGGGAGCGAAGCGACCGAAGTGGACGTGGTTCAAATCCCTTTCGGCCCGTCCACCTTTTTTCACGGGGGCATCGCCCCGAGCCGGAGGCTCGCGGCTCAACCCCCGCCAAAAAACGTGGGCGAAAAAAGCGGGACTCGCGCTCCACGCGAGTCCCGTGAACCGCGCTCGCGTAGCTCGCGCGGATGCTTGACAGTGGACGTGGTTCAAATCCCGTTCAGCCCGTCTACCTCGTTCGGTACGGTCGCCGGCACGAACCCCTATCAGAGAGCCGGCCATACCGTGAGCCATGACACGCAGACGGGATCTGCTCCGGGTGGGTGCGGCCGCGGTTGGTGGGGCACTGGCGGGGTGTTCGTTCTTGGAGAGCAACACGCAGCCGTCGGAGTCGGTCGGGACCGAGCAGGTAGCGGCCGGATTTACCGCGCCACTGGGGATGGAGACGGTCGGAGACGGTCGCTTTCTGATCGCCGACCAGACAGGACAGGTGTATCCGGTGGATTCGGACGGGCGGCGCGAAGAGCCAGTACTGGACCTCACAGATCGAATGGTCGAGCTGAATCCCGGCTACGACGAGCGTGGACTGTTGGGGATTGCGACGGGACCGAACTTCGCTGAGCGGCGGCGACTGTTCGTCCGGTACAGTGCCCCGCTCCGGTCGGAGATGCCCGACGGATACAGTCACACGTTCGTCCTGTCGTCGTTCGCGGTGGACGAGAACCTGCGGGCGGATCCGTCGAGCGAGCGAATCGTGCTGGAGATTCCCGAGCCACAGGCGAACCACAACGCCGGATCGGTCACCTTCGGGCCGGACGGATTCCTCTACGTCGGGGTCGGTGACGGCGGTGGCGGCAACGACGTGGGACAGGGCCACGTCTCGGACTGGTACGACCGTAACGACGGCGGCAACGGGCAAGACATGACCGAGAACCTCCTGGGGAGTATCCTCCGGATCGACGTGCGCGAGGGTGCGGGCGGGAACGGGCGGGCGTACGGGATCCCCGACGACAACCCACTGGTCGGGCGAGACGGCCTTGCCGAACAGTACGCCTGGGGCTTTCGCAACCCCTGGCGGTTCTCCTTCACCGACGGACGGTTCTTCGTCGCGGACGTGGGGCAGAATCGGTTCGAGGAGGTCAACGTCGTCGAGCGGGGCGGCAACTACGGGTGGAACGTCCGGGAAGGGGCCCACTGTTTCAGCACGGACGATCCGGGGTCGCCGCCGGCGAACTGTCCCACCGAGACCGACGACGGAGAACCGCTGGAAGATCCGATACTCGAATATTCCCACGAAGGTAACGGTGTCAGTGGGATCTCTGTCATCGGTGGTTACTACTACACTGGCGGCATCGGACCACTCTCCGAGCGGTACGTATTCGGCGATTATCAGGCGGAGGGGACGATCTTCACCGCCAGTGAACCCGACGACGGTGGGCTCTGGAACCTGTCGCGAGTAGAACTGGTGACCGGGAGCGGCGAGGGTCCCGGGCAGTATCTGCTGGCGTTCGGTCGCGATACCGACGGCGAGCTGTACGTGCTGACGACCGACAGCGGCGGGCCACAGGGGAGTTCCGGCGCCGTCCATCGGCTCGTGGCGGTCTGATTCGACTCGCCAGCGAAGAATACTTGTGGTGCCCTCGTCACGTTCCGACGATGTCAGACTTCGGTAGTTACACCTGTGGGAACTGCGGCGAGGAGTTCAGCGCACACCCGAGCTCGAACGCGGCAGCCAACACCTACTGCAGTCCCGCGTGCGAGACCATCGGCAAAGGACTCTGACCGTCGGTTTCTGGCCGGGAAGGCCGGCTACTCTTCGGGGCTGTAGTTCGGCGCTTCGTCGGTGATGACCACGTCGTGGGGGTGACTCTCCTGCTGGCCGGCCGAGGAGACGCGAACGAACTCCGCGCGCTCTTTGAACTCCGGGATGGTCTCGGCGCCGACGTAGCCCATCCCGCTTTGCATGCCGCCGACGAGCTGGTGAAGTTCGTCTTCGAGGGGGCCCTGATACGGCGTGGCGGCCTCGACGCCCTCGGGGACGAACTCCTCGTCTTCGTCTTCCTCCTTGAGGTAGCGTTCGCCCCCGCCGGACTGCATCGCGCCGACGCTTCCCATGCCGCGGTACTGCTTGTACTTCTTGCCGTTCATCGTGATGACTCGGCCCGGTGCCTCGTCGGTGCCGGCGAAGTAGGAGCCGAGCATCACGGCGTCCGCGCCGGCCGCGATTGCCTTGATCGCGTCCCCGGAGTAGCGGATGCCGCCGTCGGCGATGACGGGCACGTCCTGCTGGCTGGCCACGTCGGCGACCTGCGCGACGGCGGTGATCTGGGGCATCCCGGACCCGGTGACGACGCGGGTAGTACAGATCGACCCGGGGCCGATGCCCACCTTGACGCCGTCGGCGAAGTCGACGACGGCTTCGGCGGCCTCGCGGGTGCCGATGTTGCCGACGACCACGTCGGCCTCGACGCGGTCTTTGATGTCGCGGGCGCTCTCGATGACGTTGCGGTTGTGGGCGTGAGCGCAGTCGATGAAGAGCACGTCGGCACCGGCGGCGTCGGCGGCAGTCGCGCGTTCGGTGTCGTGGGGACCGACGGCGACGCCGGCGCGGAGTTTGCCGTTCTCGTCGCGGGCGGCGTCGTCGTACTGGCGGCGCTGGAGGATGCCCTGCATCGTCACCAGTCCGACGAGCCGGTCCGCATCGTCGACGATGGGGACGCGCTCGATCTTGTGGTCGTACATCAGTTCGAGCGCTTCGCGGGCGGTCACGTCCTCGGGGGCCGTGATGACCTCGTCGGTCATAGCCTCGCCCACCTCGTCGCGCTCGCCGACCTCCAGGTACGGCCGGATGTCGGTGCCGGAGATGATCCCCAGCACTTCGTCGTCCTCGTCGACGACCGGGGCGCCGGAGACGCCCGCCCGCTCCATCATCTCGTCGACATCCTGGACCGTCTGGTCCGGGTTGGCCGTAACCACGTCGCGGATGATCAGTTCGTCGGCGCGTTTGATGCGCTCGACTTCGGTGACCATCTCGTCGACGGTCATGTTCTGGTGGAGGACCCCCAGTCCGCCCTGCCGGGCCATTGCGATAGCCATGTCGCTCTCGGTGACGGTGTCCATCGCGGCCGAGAGAACTGGCACGGTGAGCTCGACGTTTTTCGACACCCGCGTCGCCGTGTCCGCCTCGTCCGGTTCGACGCGACTCTCCTTCGGTCGCAGGAGTACGTCGTCGAACGTCAGCGCCTCCGGAACCCGGAGTTTCTCCGAGAAGAACTCGTTGTCGTTCGCCATGTAAAGCGTGACACCGGCCCGGGGAAAAACGTTGCGAGACGGCTCGCCCCAGGATGTAGTTCACACCACACCTGAACAGTTCCCACCACGTTTTCACTGGCCGGAAGTGTGTGAAGGCATTGCAAATTGCCAGTTCGTGCAACGTTCAATCAGAGTTATGCGAGAATAGTGGACGATTCCTGTGGCGTGGGATCGGATACCACACAACGTTTATGGCTCCGTCAACACTTGTTACGGGTATGGACTCCGCCAGTCGATCGAACGTGCGTGTCGCGAGCGAGCCGTCCGCAGTTGCGGGTGGCGACTTTACATTTTGCGACGGTCGCACATTCAATACGGCGGAGAATACGGCCAAAGCGGGCGGCGACGGCGAACCTCGCCGACGCGCCCCGGTATATCGTGTACACCACCCGATGGCCACGGGAGAGGGCCGTTCGCACTGAATGAGCCAGTCTCAGCACCCGGTCGCACTCCGTATCGAGCAGCGCGTGGGTGGTGCGACGCGCCTGCTCGCGACCGTCATGTGTCTGCCCCTGCTGGACGGCATCTTCCCCGCGCTCGTCCTCGCGGGTGCGCTGTCCGACCCGACCGGCATCCTCGAGGTCGGGCTGCTGATCTTCGGCGGGAGCGCGACCGTCGCGGTCATCCTCGCGGACATGGACGGCTCCCCCAGAGAGCAGGCGAAATCCATCCTGCTCGTCGGGAGCGTCGTGGTCGTCGGTGCCGTGGTCGAGGCGGCGCTGGCCCCGACCATCGCCGGGTTCCTCGACCTCGCGGTGTTCGAGCGGTTCGCCGGCCTCGTCATCCTCGCCGTGGCGGCCCAGACCGCCAGCGCCCGGATCGGTGACTACCTGCCCCGCCCGGCGATCATCATCGCACTCGGGCTGGTGGCCAGCGTAGATCCCTCGGGTGCGGGGCTGGTCGTCCAGCTCGACCCCGACCTGATGCTGCGAGCGGCCGCCGCGGCGCTCGTCGCCGTCGTCTTCGCGCTCCACCTGGCCCTCTTCGGCCCGTGGCTGCGGGGCATCGTCGACATCGACCGGTTCCGGTTCGGGAGCGCCGTTGCCCTCGGTGTCCTCCCGCTGGGTCTGTTCGGTCTGGTGCCCGGCGACGCGCCGCTGGCACTCGCGGTACTTGGGATGACCTTCCTGTTCGCGTTCGATCCCCAGGACGCGGTGGCGGACCTCCGGTCGGACGACGAGGGCGAAGACGATGACGACGACTACGAGCCCGTCGGCCCGGCGAGCGCCGACACCGTCGCGGAGGAAGACCACGCGCCCTGGTTGTGAGCGTTCCCGGGAAGGGAAAGCTTAGGGACGTGACCCCGCGAGTGTGGGTATGGCCGACAACCGCGTCGTTCAGGGCCGGATGGTCACGCCCGGCAAACTGGCAGAGCTCATCGAAGGGGAGAGCGTGATGGACGCAGAAGCGATCGAGGACGCCGACCGGGACTGCCCCGAATGCGGCGGTAACGTCCTCCGAAGTGGGCTACATGCCCTCCGTCACCGAGTTCGTCACCGGCCAGAAGTGCCAGGACTGTGACTGGTCCGACACGGACCGGGACTGATCGAATCGAAATCCCTTTAGGGAGACTCATCCAAGCAGGTGATGCGGGGTCGTGGCCAAGTCCGGCATGGCGACTGACTCCAGAGGCACCGCGCCCGGTGACGAAACTCCAGACTGATATACTGAGCGGACGGCTGATCACCGCCCGCGCTGATGACCCTCTGGAGTTCCGAGGCGCGACCGGAGATATCAGTCGATCGGGAGTTCAAATCTCTCCGACCCCACTTCCTGACGAACCGATATCCGGGAGCTCCGCGTTCACTCCTCGTACTCGTACTGATTCAGCGTCGTAAACATAACGTCCTCCAGTACCTCCTCGCTCGTCGCTTCTAACACGACGGGCGGGGCGACGCCCTCGTCCTCGGCTTCGAGCCAGCGACCGACGCAGAGACACCAGCGGTCGCCGGGTTCCAGTCCGGGGAAGTTCAGTTCCGGACGGGGCGTCACGAGGTCGTTCCCGCGGGGACGCGCTGAACTCGAGAAACTCCTCGGTGACGACGGCACAGATCTCGTGCCGGCCGGCGTCGGCGGGGTGGGGGCGACAGCAGCCGTCCCGCTCGAAACCGGTCGCCGGGTCGTCGGCTGCAGGTCTCTAGCTCCATCCCGAGGACGTTCTGCTCGTCGGTCATACCACCGATTGTGGCGGACGGCGGAAAGAGGTGTCCACCGACAACGGAAAGCGGGTCGTCAGTAGCCGTTCTCCTGAGCGTCCACGACCGCCACCGCCGCCAGATTGACAATATCATTGACCTCGTCGCCGCGCTGGAGGACGTGGACGGGCTTGTCCATACCGACGAGCATCGGACCGATAGCTTCGGCTCCACCCAGACGCTGGAGGAGTTTGTAGCCGATGTTGCCAGCTTCCAGATTGGGGAAGACGAGGACGTTCGCGGGGCCGTCGAGGTCGGAGAACTCGTAGTCCTCGGTCAGCAGGTCCTCGACGACGGCGGTGTCGGCCTGCATCTCGCCGTCGACGGGAAAATCAACGTCGGGGTCGGCCCGGAGCCGCTGGGCGGCCTCGCGGGGCTTGCGCGTCCCTTCGTTGTCGACCGAGCCGAAGTCCGAGTAGGAGAGCAGGGCGGCGCGGGGGTCCACGTCGAACCGGCGGGCGAGGTCGGCGGTGTGGCGCGTGACCTCTTCGAGCACGTCGGCGTCGGGGTTCTGGTTGACGGTGGCGTCGGCGACGAAGACGACGCGGTTCTTGAACGTGAGCATGTAGACCGCCGGCGGCGTAGTCGGCGTCGTCGGCGGTACCCACGACCTGCAGCGGTGGCTTGAGCGCCGAGGGATAGTTGTGGGTGAGGCCGGTCAACATCACGTCGGCGTCGCCCATCTCGACCATGACGCTGGCGAGGTAGTTGTCGTCCTCGACGAGGTCGGCGGCCTCGGTCCGCGTAATCCCGTTTGCGCTTCCGGAGTTCGTACAACGCTCGGCGTAGGGATCGAGCTGGTCTTCCTCCGGGTCGACGACGACGGGATCGAAGTCCAGTCCGAGGTCGTCGATGGACCGCCAGATCACTTCGCGGTCGGCCGACGAGGATGGGTTCGGCGATCCCTTCGGCGGCGAGCTGATGGCCAGCGCGAACGATCTTCTCGTCGTCGCCCTCCGCGAGAACGACCCGTTTCGGTGCGTTCGTCGCGCGGTTGAGGACGACCCGCATCATCTCCCTCGACTTGCCGAGGCGGGCCTCGAGCCGTTCGCGGTAGGAGTCGAGGTCGAGGTCGCGACGTGCCGCACCGCTGTCCATCGCGGCGCTGGCGACGGCGGTGGCCACCTCGAACAGGACGCGCGAGTCCAGCGGTTTCGGGATGATGTAGTCGGGGCCGAACTGGAGCGGTTCGTCGTCGTAGGCCTTCCTGACCGCGTCGGGCACGTCGGTCCGTGCGAGGCGGGCGATGGCCTCGGCCGCGGCGACTTTCATCGCCTCGTTGATCTCGGTCGCGCGGACGTCTAGCGCGCCCGGAAGATGAAGGGGAACCCGAGGACGTTGTTCACCTGATTCGGGTAGTCCGAGCGGCCGGTCGCGACGATCACGGTGTCGTCGCGGGCCGCCTTGGCCGACGCGTAGTCGATCTCGGGATCGGGATTGGCCATGGCGAAGACGACTGGGTTCTCGGCCATCGACCGGACCATCTCCTGGGAGACGATGCCGCCGACCGAGAGGCCGACGAACACGTCCGCGCCGGCCATGGCGTCGGCGAGGTCGCCGCGCTCCTCGGGTTGGCTGGCGAAGGGCTCGACGAACTCGTCGAGGTCGTCGCGCTCGGTCGTGATGATCCCGTGTTCGTCCGCAATCGTGATCTGCTCGCGGGGACGCCCAGCGAGACGTAGAAGCGAGCGGTCGCGGTCGCGGCGGCCCCCGCGCCGGCGAAAGTGATGTCGAGATCCTCGATGTCCTTCTCGAGGATGTGGGTGGCGTTCAGCAGGGCCGCGCCGGTGATGATGGCGGTCCCGTGTTGATCGTCGTGGAAGACGGGGATCGACATGCGTTCGCGGAGGCGCTCCTCGATCTCGAAACACTCCGGCGCTTTGATGTCCTCCAGATTGATCCCGCGAAGGTCGGCTCCATGCCGGCGACGGCCTCGACGAACGCGTCGGGCTCGTCGAAGTCGTACTCCACGTCGAACACGTCGATGTCCGCGAAGCGCTTGAACAGGACGCCCTTGCCTTCCATCACGGGTTTGGAGGCCTGTGCGCCGATGTCGCCCAGTCCGAGCACGGCGGAGCCGTTCGAGACGACGCCGACGAGGTTGCCCTTGGCGGTGTAGGTGTAGGCCTCGGTGGGGTCGTCGTCGATCTCGCGGCAGGGGGCGGCGACGCCCGGCGAATACGCGAGGCTCAGATCGCGTTGCGTGTTGGTCGGTTTGGTCGTCTCCGTCTCGATCTTCCCGGGCGGATCGGTCCGGTGGTACTCCAGTGCGTCCTCGTCCAGTCCCATACATGAGGCCAGTCACCGCGCGGACAAAAATCGTGCCCGGGCCGCGCGGGCAGATGCCACACCGATTGGGCACTTCCATCCGAGTCTGAACCACGATCGGTCACCGCAACCGGGACTTATTCGCCGCTGGCGTCCCTGGTCCGAGTCGATGGGTGGTGTCACCGTCGCCCGGTCTCGAACGGTCGTCCGCGACCTGGGCATGATCGGGGCCGTCGCGGCCCTGCTCGTCTGGGTCCACGTCGCGCTTCCGCCCTCGATCAAGACGCGACTGGCTTTCCGACACGAGTCGGTCGCCCGTCTCGCTGTACACCAGCGCGTTCGTCCACCTCGATCTGATGCCTGCTGAGCAACGTGGCGGGCTACGTCGCCGCGGCCCTGGTGGCCTACGGCCTCTGCGTCCAGATCGGGAACCGGCGATGGTTCCGCGTGACCTTCGCCTGCTTCGTACTCGTCTTCCCCGTCCTGGTGAGCCTCACCAGCTACGCCATCATCGGACTGCTCTACCCCGGTATCGAGCCGGTGAGCCGCGGGTTCTCGGGCGTCGGTGCGGGCTTCGCCGGCTTCGTCTTCGTCACCCTGCTCGCGGCGCTGACCCGGCTGTACGACTACCGCGTGGCTGGCTACATCGGACTCGCCATCTGGCTCTTGCTCCTGTTCGAGGTGTACCTCATCTACGTCGGGAACGTGACACTCCCGTCGGCGGTCTCTTCGTCGTCGGCTGGGGGCCTGCCTGGTAGGGATCGGCCGGGCGTCGACAGGTCCACTGATACTCTCACGGTCCCCGTCACGGGTCGAACTCCTCCAGATACTACAGACTGCGCTCGTCGTGATCCTGCTGGTGAGTTTCGTCTCCGTCCTGTTCCCACCGGAGATCGTCGAGGACGGGACGGTCACGAACATCTTCGCACACGCCGCCGGCTTCCTCTACGGCATCGGCGGGGCAGCAGTGACCGCGTGGTACACCCGAGTGGGGTGACCGGCGAAACAGTTATGTGTGTTACTGTCTAACGTGGGTATGGAACCCCAGTTCGCTGGGGTTCCCGAC